>CAZOMS010000001.1:0-48342 GCA_964580805.1 uncultured Syntrophomonas sp.
TTTTCAAGGCTTCAAGCTGTTTTTGGGAGGAGTCCAGCATTCCCTGGTTCAGCTGCTGCAATTCCGCACGCAGAAGATTTTCCTCGGTATTTTTGAGCAAATGCCCAAAAAACAAGTGGTAGTTGTGCAACATGGCATCGGTAGTGATTAGGTTGGGAATGCCGTCATAACGGTTAAACTCATAAACCATAAAGAATTCCTGATGCATTGCCGGCAAGACCACGAAGCCGTTTTGGGCCAGCATAGTATGTGCCTCAGGGGAGAATTCAAAGCGGTCCCGGTTTTCAACATTACTCAGATCAGCCTTAACCTGATAAGGTTGGATCTGGGGGGTGACTTCCACCTTGAATTCGCGGTACTCAGCAAACTCTGCGGCTTGAGCAGTTATAGCCGCGCCCCACTTCTCTTCCAGCAGTTTTTTGCTATTTAGACTGCAGCCGCTCAAAGCTGCTGACAGCATAAAAACGATCAAGACCGTGCTCATAGCTTTAGTTGATACAGTTTTCATTCCTACTCCTCCCTTTTTGATTTGCCTGCCAAGGCTAGATTCTTGCACAACTAACCGGAGTAGTTTTTTGATCAATGATAATCCCATTCCTCGAATTCATTTTAATGCATATGGAAACGGATTTGATTCGTAATAAGGAAAATTAATTAGAAATATGAATTGGCTGGATATTGCTGCAAGATATGGCAAGAGCAAAACGTACCCATGCATAGGAGGTGTATGCACATAATGATGAAGCGAGTTTTATCAGTCCTATTGCTGGCCCTAATATTGGTAGCCGGCCAGCCCCTGATGGCTCCCGCCCAGGGACGGTCAAACGTTTCGGTGTTAGTTGACGGTTTGATTTTAAACCTGGAAGTTTCACCAGTTATTCAGAACGGCCGTACCCTGGTGCCTTTCCGGGCCATAGCCGAAGCTATGAACATACAGGTAAGCTGGGAAGAACAAACCCGTACCGTAAATGCGACGGACGGCAATACCTCGGTTCGTTTGCAGCTTGATAATCTGGTTGCCTACCGTAATGATACCCCTATAACCTTGGAAGTTGCACCGCAAATAGTGGGCGGGCGTACTCTCATTCCCCTGCGATTCTTCAGTGAAGCCTTCGACTGCCAGGTGTTATGGGATAGTGCCCAATATCAGGTAAGGGTTATTTCTCCCCCTCAAGCTATGACCGTTATAGGCTTTTATGCCTTGGGTGACAGCCAAACCAGCAGTTGGACCGACCTCTTTGGCCAGGCCTATCCCGCTGCCTCGGCAGGTAATACTGATGCAATATCTGAACTGGCCCTGGGGTGGTACAGCATTGATAAACAGGGTAACCTGCTTGAGCAAAGCCGCACCGGGTGGCAGCGTCCTGATGGTTGGGAATCAGTATTAGAAAATGCTGAGCAGTATAACCTGGCCAGCGAAATGGTAATCCATGTGACCGATGGCGATGGGACCCTTACCGCTCTGTTGGATGATCCAGACGCTATGAACCGGGCAGTCCAGGCTATAAGCGAAGAAGCCCGGCAGTACAGTGGTGTCAACCTGGACTTTGAGGGTCTGGGTTTTCAAGACAGCGGCGAAGAGCTAAGGCAGGTACAGCAGAAATTCACCAGCTTTGTGGCTCTGCTCAACCAAGAGATGAAGAATAACCGCTCCGGGCTCACCCTCACCCTGCATGCTCCCAACAGCGCTTACCCCGGTTATGACTACCAGGCCCTGGGACAAATTGCCGACCGGATCATAATCATGGCTTATGATTACGGTCCCAAGCCTGAGCCAGTAGACCAGGTGGAGCAGGCGGTACAAATGGCTTTGAACTCAGTTCCTGCCCATAAATTACTGCTGGGCATCTCCGCTCCCAGCGAAACCGCTGAAAGCATCGCCGCCAAGGTAGGGATAGCCAAACGCTATAATCTGGGTGGGGTAGGCTTATGGAGATTAGGGGTGATCAATGATGGGATGTGGCAGACCTTGAGAGCCAGTCTGATTGCAAATTGATAAAGAAAAAGCAACTCTCAAAGAAAGGCTGTGGTCAATTACGAAGTATAGGAAAAATTCCAAGACCATTATGCTAATGCCAATAGTGTTGTTAGTTGCACTAATCAGCGGCACTATGGTGCTGGGAGGATGTATTGATAAAACCGGCTTGGAGGTTCCCGATACTGCCATATCGACACCGAACCTTAAAATTGATGATTTGCTGGCAAAGATTATGTCCTCACCAAAGGAATCTTCAAATCCTGGAGATTATATTGCTGCCCATCAGGAAGAATATGACGCCATTATAAAAATGGATGCAGAAGCATTGCCCTATCTATTTTCGGAGTTTGAAAAAGGCGGCCAAACCGGGCTGAAGGGCCATATTATGGAACGCTTGTGCAGGAATATTCTAGGTGGTGAAGATATCCGCTATGCTAACACCGATCCCCAGGATTGGTATGATACTTATAAAGCCCATATGCTCAGCATGTTAGAGAAAAACTCCCTTGAATTTATAAAGAGCAACAATCCCAAGGGATCGATTATACTCAACAATACTCAAGAGGAAGAAATCAGAAATACAAGGATCCTCTATGATTTTGGCTTGCTTTATGCTTACAAAAATATTTCATTAAGCGATTCAGATAAAGTACGGGAATTAGTTAGCCAATTGCAATATGCACAGGAGCTGCCAATAGACCGAATTGAGTTTGCAAGTGAAAACGAAGAAATTCTAAGGATTGATTATCGTATGAATCTTACCGTAGGGCAGGAGTATAAAGTGAATCATACGAAAAAGATGGCAGATGTAGTGATGCTGTTTGCCCTGTTGGATGATCTTAATGCGGTAGAATATAATCTTGTTCAGGCAGATTACGGTTATGGTGGAGTTCCCATCACCAGAGAACAGGCTGAACAGGTATTAGGGGCAGACATTAATACTTTGGGAACAACAGAAACAGTTTTTTTGTCGGAAATGCCAAAAATAATTGCTGACCTGCAATGGAACCCGGGTGTAATGGATATCATTACTTATGAGCATATTATGCGCTAATTTTTTTCCGCTCAACCACAAAATAAATCTGTTCGAACGAATATGAACAAGGGGGTTTTTAAATGCCAAATATTCGGCCTATTTCAGATTTGAGGAACAATGCCAACGATATTTCGGAAATTTGCCATCAGACCCGTGAACCGGTTTTCATTTACCAAAAATGGTGTGGGCGATATGGTTGTGATGAGCTTGGAAACATATGAGCGTCAACAGTCGTTGATTAACTTATATGCTAAATTAGCCGAAGCCGAGGAAGAGATCATGGGTCGTGCAGAGGGCGAAGATTTCTTGCCACCTGTCAAGCCTTTGCCGGATATATCTCAAACCTTTAAATACCCTATTAAAACAGAGGTTGCTAACTTAAAGCAACCTCTGTTTGACATGATAAATACTATTTTACATGTATGATACAGCTCTTATAAACAGGACCATCTGCAGAACTGCCATAAATATAATTTAATTCAACTGTAGTATTATCCAACCATTTTAGTTCATAACTGTTGTGCGTAAATGGGCGCCCTCCATTGTTCGTCGTGATACCGCCTAGACCTTTCACAAAAACACCTTTTTCAGAATAAAATTTGCACGACCCCGCTAACAGCCAGGGATCTTCTAAGGCGACAAGAGTTTTTGTTTGATCCGGTGATTGGAAATAAAAATATGATTTACCGCTATCGGCAAACAGATATAAAAATATGAGGTACATAATAAAAAGAGATGCGCATAGGGTTTGTAGATATTTCCTTAGTCTTTTGGCCTTAATATTCAAAAGAACAACGACAGACGCAACGAAGAGTATATTGATAATTAAGTTGACGATATCTTGGTCAATAGTAGAAATCAAAATGAACAAACGAAATCTGGTATTTAAGATATAAAACGTGATTTTGACAATGATCAAAAATGCTATGAAAGAAATTAATGCTATTTGAAATTTTGTCATATTCCTGAATTTAAAATTTTCCATGACCTATCCTCTTAATATATCTAGTCCGCTGGGATACGGGTGTACAGCTTGGCTTCAAAATTAATTTTCTTTCCCAATAAAGCAGTGTCTCCAAAAGTATAGGAATATAAGGCTGATTATACGATTATTGTCCGTTAGTCGCAGCACCTTCAGGCAGGTTCCACCGTCTTAAAGACGGAAAAGCAAAATATAAAGCTACTTCTCGTCGACGCGCATAGTTGCTATCATGATTACTCACAAAAATCCTTTCCTAATACTGTAAATCAACTTATTTTAACATTTATTTTTTAATGTATCTGCCGATATGGAAACGGTGGAACGTTCCGCGCAATACCCCTCAACCCAGACCACCTTCTATGTTGTCCTTATTAAAGGTGAGGATGGGAGCTGGCGTATTGATAGGTATACAACCGGGTAAAACCAGAGGTGAAAAAAGGTTATTACATAATTTGGCCCTAAAATAGAAGTTATCGGGGCTAATGGTTAAGGTCGGCTTGCAGCAGTAGTAGGGGCCTGGTGGAAGATCAGAGGTCATTTGTTCATTCTGCTCCGAGATAAGCGTCAAAAGAAGACTCCAGATAACTGGTTGTTGACAGGGTATCCTGTTACCGCTCAACTACAAAATAAATCTGTTCAAACAATGGTATTTCGTTTTCCCATTGTGATACGAACTCGGCATTGGTCATGGTCCGGTTATAGCCATAGGTATTATCCGTATCCTGGTTGGAGTCATAGAGGAAAATATTTTCTTCATCATACCCAACCACTGTCACATAGTGTTGCCAACTGATAAAATGCCCAATCAAAACAATGATCGGATGCCCCTGGTTCAACCTTGTTTTTAACTGTTCCAAATCGCCCCGGAGCATTTTTGCCTCATGACCATATTCCCGGAAAACTTCAATAATTGCCTGGGGCATCACATAACCATTGGAAAACTTATGGTCCAGCTGCTGGTAATTTTCCCTGCCGCCTATTTCCTCGCCCAATATCCTAAGAACATAAGCTGAAGAAAAGCCGGCACATTGACTTCTTTCTTGCCGTTCAAAATAGCTTTTCGATTCCACTAGATATGTATTGCTATATTCGATTTCTTTGCTATCTCCTTGGGGCAAGGTTTGAGCATAAATATCGGCAACAGATATTCCCGCTCCACTTAATGTAAGAAATATTTGAAGGGCAATGTTGAAAGCGACCACTATAACTAATAAAGCAAGTACTATTTTGATCAAAGTTTTTAAGGGTTTCATTCTATGAATCCTATCTGAAATATTTACATCGCTAGTAAGCGATTCCCCAATTTAAGGACTTTAATCTCGTATTCATTATAATATAAATGGAAACGATTTGAATTGTCGTATTTATTGTTGTCATATACGATAATATGGAATCGCACGCAACATATGATCTGAATGCGGGACGTACCGGGCGCAGGAACTCAAGCGAATCATTGAGGAGGCGGTAAAATGAGCACCTTGTCGGGACTGTTTACCACCATTCTGAACATGAGCATCACCGCAACCTATGTGGCTGCGGGCGCGATTTTGGCCCGCCTGCTTTTAAGAAAAGCCCCCAAAATCTTCTCTTATGCCTTGTGGGCGGTGGTTCTGTATCGCCTCATCTGCCCCCTATCCTTTACTTCCGCGGTTAGTTTTTTAGGATTGCTGAATGTTGATCATCAAAATTATACGGGTGTGCTGGAATATGTGCCCAACAATATAGGTTTCATGCTCGAACCCACAGTTCAATCCGGCCTAGGCAGCTTGGATAGCGCAGTGAACTCATCCTTGCCCGCGGCTACACCAATGGCAAGCGTAAATCCCATGCAGATATGGATGTATTTTTTAAGCCTTATCTGGCTGACCGGAATTATTGTAATGATTTTGTACAGCGTAATCTCATATGTAAAAATAAAAAGACAGCTTCTAACCGCTACCCTGTTGAAAGACAATATATACGAGTCAGATCGAATCGGTACAGCCTTTGTCTGCGGTTTTGTCCATCCGAAAATCTATATGCCGTTGGGTGTGTCGGACGCCGATCTTGCCTACATACTTGAGCATGAACAGACCCATATCCGCAGAAAAGACCATCTCATCAAGCCCCTGGCTTACTTCGCTCTCGTTCTCCACTGGTTTAATCCTGTAATGTGGTTGTCCTTTGCCCTCATGAGCCGGGACATGGAGATGTCTTGTGATGAAAGCGTTCTGCACAAGATGAACCCAGAGGCCAAGGGCGGCTATTCCAGTTCCCTGCTGGCCCTTTCCGCAAAAAGCAACGGGCTTTTTGCGGCTAATCCCCTGGCCTTTGGTGAAAGCCATGTGAAGGCACGGATTAGGAATGTGCTGAATTATAAGAAGCCAGCGTTCTGGGTAATTGTTCTCGCCGTTATTGCAACTGCTGTATTAATTGTTGCCTTTACCACCAATCCCAAACATGAGCCGACTGCTCCAAATTTATATTGGGGATACTCGATCGACGCTTTAATGGACAATAAAACTCCCTATGTGGGCAATAATGTCAAAGTTATAGGGCTTATTGATGCCATGCCTTTGCCGGTTGGGATCATTCGGGGTAAGGTGGAGATGCAGACTGAATCTTTGCCCTATGGTATAACCATAAACTATATAGTGAACGATTCCAGTGTATTAGTAAATGGAGCTATAGGTGAGGCTTTTTATCGAAATAACATCCTGCTCTTTAGCTTGATCGATAATGTAGATGTTATAAATTGCAAAATTATTGATGAAACCGGCGAATATGATGGAGTATCATTCGTTTTGCCCAGGGAAATGGCAGAAGTAGTGGTCGGCGGGGATGTGCGTTCCTTTGCAGGCAGCGGCGACAGCCTTAGAGATCTTATTGACCGGATAAACCAGGTAGCCTTGGGGGTAAACACAATAAATTCAGAAAAGATGCTATGCTCCATTGAGGCTTATGACGAGAAAACCAGGATGTTGACTTTTGATGAGATAGAGTGGGTAATACAAGAGGATGCCAAGAGAGTCGGCGAGTTAGGGCTGGATGCGAATCTGGATTTCCCCAATGGATTTTATATTTACAATGAAAGTGACCAGACTAATACTCTAGAGGTATCGGGGGATGTCAGGGTATATTTAGTCAATTGGCGTGACTTATCGAATCATACGTTAACAGATGTAAATGGGCTTGCTGAACGCATGGCTGAATATCAGGCTCCATACCATTTAACCATTGAAGATGGTGTGATCGTGGAGATATTGGAACAATACACGCCATAAAACCGAAGCTGGAACGTATCCGTTACGGGAAACGCAATTATGAATGGCTTTTGTAAACAGTAATAAGACAAGAAATGATGTCCGCAAGCAGTTGCGGACTATATATTTACCTGTAGGGGTTGGTTGTCAAGGGGAGCGCAAAGGTTCAGCGGACATACAGATTTGTTCTATCACTGGACGCATGGTATATTATTGACATATATTTGATAGGAGGTTGTCATGATGATGAACAGATTTCGGAGCCCAGGTGTGATGGTCGTTAAGCCATCATCTATTATCCGCTCAGATTATAAGAACTTCTCCAAGCTCTGTCACGAAACAGATGACCCCATCATTATCACCAATAACGGTGAAAACGATTTGGTCGTTATGAGCCATGAAGCTTTTTGCCGCCGCGATGCGTGGATTCGCCTGCAAGCAAAGCTAGCCTCAGCGGACAAGCAGATTATAGCTGGCAAGCTAATTGATCATGACGAGGTTTTTGCTCGTCTGAGGGAACGAATTCATGACGAAGCTTAGAATACTCTATACACAAGATGCAGTGGATGACTTGGATAGCATTTTTGATTATATTTCGGAAGATAAGCGGACAATCGCCGCCAAAATGCTGGAGCGAATTGAAAAATCAATTGACAATCTGGCTGAAAATCCGCGTATGGGAACCGTGCTTCCGACGAATGACCTATCTTTAGTCGAGCCAGGGTATCGCCGAATCGTGGTCAAGCCCTATCTCATATTCTATCGGATTAGTGATGGCGAACTTTTCATTTCTCGTGTCCTTCATAGCAGGCAGGATTGGATGAGTCTGTTGTTTGAAAACACTTTTACAGACTAGTAGACTACATCCCCAACGAATTCTTGTCCCATGCCCAATACCACCTAATCCACACTTGCGTCTTGATAATAACATAAGGGGAAAGCGAGAGTGTTTGTGAGCAGTGAAAAGTTACATCCGCAGATATAATACTATGGATCTTCCGCCTATGATTCGTATTTGGAATGAAATCGTAGAAGAGGGGAATGCGTTTCCTCAGGAAGATTGTTTAACAGAAGCAACAGGTTATACTTTCTTCGATGAACAGACGTATTGTGCTGTTGCCGAAGATTGTGAAAGTAAAATAATAAACGGCTTATATATTCTTCATCCCAATAATGTGGGAAGGTGTGGGCATATCTGCAATGCCAGCTACGCAGTCAGTTCGGACAGCCGGGGACTGCATATTGGGGAGAGTTTGGTACTGGACTGTCTCGCTCAGGCCAAACTTCATGGGTTTGCCATTCTACAGTTTAATGCTGTGGTGTCCGGAAATACTCCAGCCAGACATTTATATGAACGGCTAGGATTCAAACAACTTGGTACTATTCCAGGTGGTTTTCGCATGAAAGACGGACACTTTGAGGATATTTGTCCCTACTATATCGTGCTGTAACCAGTATGTATTGATAAATGCCGCCAACCAGGAGTAAAAATAATCGCCCTGGGCTGCGAGGTGACCGCCGATTCTATCGCCGCAAGGGATTGTGTGGAAGTCAGGCTCTGAGAACGACGAAGCAGAGTCTACTGTATGAACCGTATCGTAAATGGATATTGATACGATTCTCCGTTGCTGACCTTTATCGCAGCGATCACGGCCAACACAAAATCAGCGATAATAACGAAGGCCAGCAGTATGCCCAGCAAAACTGCCACTGGTATCAGAATCACCGTTATGGACGTTATTAAAATGGCCACCCCCAGGAGCAGACTGTAAAAAATCATTGATATTTGGAAATTAAGCGACTGTTTGCCGTTCTCTTCAACCAGCGGGAATTGGTCCTTCTTCAACAGCCAAATGATCAGCGGTCCCAAAATATTGCCGAACGGTACTCCCACATAAGCCGCCAAGGCCGCCAGATGGCAACCTATGGCCCAATTCCGGGCTTGTTGATTATCATCCATAATTACTCCCTCCTTTATTCTTATATATAGAAGCGAAAACCGGATCTCTTACTCCCCTTGATTTGGCTACCGCATGCTGCATATAGCTGATACTCCCATAATACAACCCTATGGTATGAATCGCAATTCATAGCCAAGATATCTGAGAGAAGTGAAAATAAAGATCCGTAGCTGTAATCTATGGATCTGGCTGCTGGGTGCGCAGATGTCCGTTTGAAACCTTTAGAGAATCTGGACCGTAACCCACATAATCTTCCGGAAGATATTTATATCTGGTGCCAAGAAACCCGCTAAATTAACAAAACAGGTCTTAACATGATATAAGGAGCTAAAACAGTATAATGTGTTATAATTTTGTCGATGTATAGTAGGAAACTAAATATAACAAGGGACAACAAAAAGGCAATGCATTATTAATAAAGAAAGGGTAGCAACAAGGAATGCAATTGGTTACTTTTGCCGGACCTCCCTCCTCAGGGAAAACATCGGTCATTTCCAAAATGATTCGCATTTATCTGGACCGCGGAGTCAAGGTAGGCGTTGTCAAATTCGACTGCCTGCAAAGCAATGACGACAAACTCTATGCCCATCTGGACGTGCCGGTATTATTAGGTTTGTCTGGCCAGCACTGCCCTGATCACTACTATATAAGCAACATTGAAGACGTGTTTAATTGGGGTATCGAGCTGGGACTAGACATCTTGTTAACAGAAAGCGCTGGCCTGTGCAACCGCTGTGCCCCGCATATCCGGGGTATACCGGCAGTCTGTGTCATTGACCAAATGAGTGGCGTGCACACACCGAGAAAGATCGGGCCGATGCTCCGGTTTGCGGATATTGTTGTCATTACCAAGAGCGATGTCGTTTCCCAGGCCGAAAGGGAAGTTTTCGAGATGAATGTTCAGTATGTAAACCCCCGGGCCGATATTCTTCATATTAATGGTCTGACCGGCCAGGGGACCGAAGAATTGATCGAGATACTGGATACCTTTTCGGCCGATTCAACGGTCACCGATAATAAACTGCGTTGTCCCATGCCGATGGCGCTTTGTTCTTACTGTTTAGGAGAAACCAACATCGGGGCCCAGTACCAGCTTGGCAATTTGAGAAGGATTGAGATCCGGCAGAGAGGTATGGGGGAAGCCAATGATGGTTGATAAGTATATGAAACAACCGGTGAAAAACCTGTTTGCCGAACATCCCTATGCGAAAGACTGGCTGGAACAGATCAGCTGCGTCATCGACTCTGATGATACGCTCTATGATGTCGTATTTAAGCAAAAGGAATCGTTCTATGTTTCCCAAAACATGAACGCCCGCATGCTCATGCAGCAGTTTGAAGATTATTTGGCGGTCATGAAAGATATGATGGAACAGTCCAAACAGGAAGTCCAAGCGGTAACCTTGCTTGCTGGGCGCAGCAAAAGCGGGGAAGCGGAGGAGTTTGAACCCCTGGTCTTTTACCCAGGGGAAATCATTGCTATCGTAGGTCCGACCGGCAGCGGAAAAAGCCGCCTGCTGCAAGATATTGAATGCGGAGCCCATGGCAACACGCCAACCGGAAGACAGGTATTAATTAATGGCGAACCCTCTTATACAGGTAAAAAGAAGAGAGCGCGGCAACGGATGGTAGCCCAGCTTTCCCAGAACATGAACTTCGTCATCGATCTGACCGTAAGAGAATTTCTCAGTATGCATGCCCGCTGCTGGCCGTCAGGGGACATCGGCGGGAAAATCGAGCGCATACTGGAACTCGCCAATTCTCTGGCGGGAGAGAAGTTTGCCATGGAGAGCAACGTTGCCCAACTTAGCGGAGGCCAGTCCCGAGCTCTGATGATCGCGGATTGTGCGCTGTTGTCCTATACCCCCATCGTGCTGATCGATGAGATAGAAAACGCCGGGATCAATCGCCGCAAAGCCTTGGAGCTGTTAACCGGCGAAGACAAGATCGTTTTTCTGACCACCCACGATCCGTTGCTGGCCCTGCTGGCCCAGACGCGGCTGGTTATAAGAAACGGCGGTGTTCACAGGGTTATCTTACGAACGAAAAGAGAGGAGGAAACGCTCAGAAAGCTGGAGGTCATGGATAATCAACTTGTTGAAGTACGGACTAAGATGCGAGCGGGAGAAACGTTGGAAGATTGCGACCTGAAATCAGCAGAATTGGAACCGATAACCATGTGAACTCAGAAATACAAGACAGGAGAACATGACAAGATGGTAAGAGTGCAAATCCAGTTACCCCTTAATATCAGCCGCTCCCTCGAAGAGACCCTAAGGGACCATATCGAAACTAATGCCAGCGAATACCCAACTGTAATTAGCCTGGACAACTCCCATGCCTGCGGGGGCGAGAGCGTAACGGACCGGCAGCCTGCCGACATCATGATAGGCTTCATGCCGGAACTGGCGATGCAAACCGACAAACACACCCTGGAACATATAATCAGCGCTCCGGGGCGCTTTCCAATGAAGCAGGAACTGCAAGAACAGGGGTTTGCCGATCCCAGAGGCTGTTTTCATGCCTTTGGCATCGTCCCTTTTATCATGTTCTATAATCCTGACTATACCGATGAATCTGAACTACCCCGCACCTGGAGTGACATCCTGGTTCCGCAATGGAAGGGGCGCATCATGATGCCGGGCAAAGAACACATGGCTCCGCGAGTCATCCGTGCGTTTCTAAAACATGATAATGCAGAGAAAGCACCAGCGGTAGACGAAAATATCACCTGCCGGGGGATGCCGCCCAATGTCATCGAAGCCGTCAGGAATGGTGAGTTTGCACTAGGGATAACGAATATAACCTTCGGGAAAATATCGGAGAGCCAAAAAATCCGGATGATCTGGCCGGAAGATGGGCTTCTGTGCATGCCTCAAATAATAGCCTGGAGAGAAGGCCTTGATGAAAGACTATTGAAGCTGGGTGACTTTATGCTGTCAGCCAAAGTCCAGGGTTTACTCACTCAACAGGCTTTTATCCCCATGGCGCCGGGAACCGAGTTCCCAGAGATGATTAGAGCTCACCAAGTGGGGCTCAAGTGGAGAGGTTGGGATGAGTTCCGCCAGGCGATGAGAAACAGCGAGGCTTAAGGGGGAACCGCCTTGTTTGAAATGCGCAATGTCAACTTAAGCTACGGCCAGCTCCAAGTGTTAAGTAACTTCACCTGGTGTGGAGAGAACAACCGGTTTATCTGCCTGCTGGGCTCTTCCGGCGTTGGTAAGACCAGTATCTTGAATGTGTTTGCCGGAATACTGAAGCCTGATTCCGGGTTTGTTTCTGCGGGGGCGGAAAGGCTGGCCTATGTATTCCAAGAACCGCGTCTTCTGCCGTGGATGACGGTGGAACAAAATATGGAAGTCGGTCTATACAAATTGAATAGAAATAAGGACTGGAGAAAGAAAAAAGTACGACAAGTGCTGCAAAAAATAGGCCTGGAGGAATTCGGAGGGTATTTTCCGGAACAATTGAGCGGGGGAATGAAACAAAGGGTTTCTATTGGACGGGCCTATGTTATTCAACCTGATTTGCTTTTGCTGGACGAGCCTTTTATAGGACTGGACGAAGCCCTGAAAACAGAAATGCAGGATTTGCTCCTGGAGCTTAAGAACTGGCATATGTGCACCAGCATCATGGTGACCCACGATATCCGGGAGGCTATAAAACTAGGTGACCGCATTATTGTCATCGATGGCAGGCCGGTACGTATTGTATTGGATGTCACCATAAACCTGGATGATAAGAATAAACCGGACTATAGAACCGCACTGGAAAAAAAGATTCTGTTTGTTTTGCAAAAAACCAATACAAATATAGGGATGGTGAATGATTTATGAAAAAGAGAATTTTAGTCCTTATTCTAAGCCTGTCATTGCTTATTGGCGCTACAGGATGCGGCAATAACAAACCAAGTACGGAAGCGGAGAAAACCGGGACAACGCCGGTCACGTTTGAACAACTGGATTTAAAGATCGGCAGCGCTCCGGGTCCGGTTACCTATCCGCTGGCGACGATGAGCGAAAAGAATCCCAATATAATCCTTAATCCATGGCAGAGTGGTGAACAACTGACGGCGATGATAACTTCCAAGGAAGTCGATCTTTGCAGTACGCCGCTGAGTAACGCGCTGTTGACTCATAATAAAGGTATGGACACCCAGCTTTTGATGGTTACGGTATGGGGCATGCTCTACGTTATGACCACAGGAAACGACATTACTTCCATTCAGGATCTAAAGGGAAAAGAAGTCGTTGTTTCGGGGAAGGGCGGAATCCACGATCTCATTTTCCGCCATCTTCTGATTAAGAACGAAATCAATCCGGATCAAGATTTGAAAATTACTTATCTCGATATGGCAGAAGCCTCACAGCGTTTGGCTGCAGGGCAGATAAAATATGCAGTCCTTAACGAGCCTCAATCGAGTATCGCCGCTATGAATGCCAAAAAAGCCAATCTGGAGCTCAACCGGGTACTTGATCTAACCGAAGAATGGAGTAAGCTTCCGGGACAAAAAGACAAGCGATTTCCAATGGCAGGGATAATCGTTGTCAATGGCAGCGGAGCCCCGCCGGAGCAGATCGCAGCATTTGAGAAGGCCTATATCGAGGAGGCCGCATGGGTCAACGAACATGGACAGGAAGCAGGGCCTATTGTGGAGAAACATGTTCCGACCATGAAAGCGATGGCAGTCACGCAATCCATCCAATATGCCCGTTTGGATCCCAAGCCGGCTACGGAGTGCAAGGCAGAAGTCATGGATTTCTTTAAGGAGTTGACGACGACGGCAGATATCCAGGCATTCGGGGGTAAGTTACCGGATGATGAATTCTTCTACCGATAATCGTGTCTTGTGGTACGCCTCGGGCGTAGCCTTAATGTTGCTGGGATGGCAGCTGCTTTCCGTAAGGTACAACCAGGTAATCGTGCCGTCGCCCCTCGAAACGTGGTATGCTTTCGCGGAAGTTGTTCACAGTGGTGAATTGATTGAAAATCTGCATATTACGTTTTCCCGGCAGCTAACCGGTCTGCTGCTTGGTCTGACGATCGGGACTTCGACTGGGGTAGTTGCGGGGATCTTTAAGAGAATAGAACTGATGACGCAGCCGATGATTACATTCTTGCTGTCGGTACCGGCTATCATCTTTGTCACTATGGCCATGGTCTGGTTCGGTATGGGAACCAAAATGACTGTATTTCTGGTGGCCTTGTTAGTATTTCCGGTCATGCATACGAATACTGCCTCGGGTATCAATTCAATCGAGCCGGAGTTAAAGCAAATGGCGGATGTATACCGAATGCCGCTATTGAAGAAATTGAGCCAGATTTACTTGCCAGGCATGCGGGGACATTTGATTACCGGCTTTGCTCTGGGATTGGCGGCTTCCCTAAGGCTGACTATCATGGCGGAGATGTTGGGCGCAGCCGATGGGATGGGACAAAGAATCTACATATCGCGAATGTATCTGGAAACCGAAAAACTCTTCGCCTGGGTGGGCGTATTATTGATCATATTGGTGCTGCTCGAATTCCTCTTCATCCGCCCGTTGAAGAAATGGACCCGGGTGGCCTGAGTAAGATAACAGCTAAAGGAGAGCTATATGAACGATAAGATGAAGGATAAGAAAGGCTTTAATGAAAGTGTAAGAAAGATAATCTATCCGGTATTTCCGTTGTTGGCGGACGATTTTCTCCAGAAAAGCGGCATCACCCAAGGCGTGAGTCTTGATATCGGTACCGGTAACGGCTATCTGGGCTTGGCTTTGGCCGAAAAAAGCGATCTGCAGGTCCGTTTGGTCGATATTGATTCCGAAATGCTGGAATTCGCCCAGGAGAATATCAGGGAGCGCCAATTGGCGGGCAGAGTGGATACTGTACGGGCAGACGTCGAAGCCCTTCCATTTCCGGATAACTACGCGCAATTGATTGTCAGCCGTGGGTCAGTGTTTTTTTGGGAGAACCAGGCAGCGGGATTAAATGAGGTTTATCGCGTGCTCGCCCCTGGGGGGATGTCCTTCATCGGGGGAGGTTTTGCGACGCCTGAGCTTATGGAAGAGGTCAAGTATAAGATGATGAAAAAAGACCCTGATTGGGAGAAACACCTGGCCGAAAGGATTGGCCCCGATGCACCGGATAGATTCCGGGAGGTCTTGCGCAAGACCCGGATACCGGAATCAAAATCCGAAATCACTTATGACTCGGTAAATTTGTGGATGGTCATTAGGAAATAAGACTTCTAAATTGTTCGGCCATGAGGGCGGGGAGAGCATCACGGTTTTCCATGGTAACGGGGATGAGCTTTACTCTGGGATGCCTTCTGATTCGATCCGTCCACCCCCGGCTGTCCTGTTTTACAACCCCCAATACGGGCGTGCTGCTTTCCAGAGTTTCAAGGACTTCTTGTTGAAATAGCAGCGCGTCTGATTCCAGGCTGCCGCATTCATCCATTATAATCAAGGCCGAACTTGTGCGGGCCGTTCTGATCAACTGCACCCCATATGTATTCCATACCGCCGTTAAAGCTTGGGGCGGACGGCCAGCGGCAAAAACAACGACCGCGTTCTCTCGCTTAAAAGTTTTGGGCTCCGCGGCGGGGTTCATATACAGCAACCGGTCCGGGGATTTCCGGTCGGGGCCAAAATAGGTCTTGAAGCCCCCGGGGGTAACTTTCAATAGTGTCAGGGTTTTGCCAATCACCGTGCTTTTCCCAACTTGAATTGCACCGGTCAAAAATATATGCATATTTGCACTTCACCTCTGCACTTCTACAGTGATGTCTTATATTATCCCCAGCCTTATTATAACCTGTTCCTGACTTACTCTCCAGCTGATATGAGTTAAGTTATGTTTGTTTAAGTAGGTTCATGTTTATTGACAGATCTCGAGTAAATTAAGTATACTTCTTAGCAGCATAAGAAAAATCATGTGTCTTTTCGGCTGAGTTCTCATGGTTTCGTTCGAAATCAAGTTATTATGTTTTGGAAGAGGCGAAAAGAGGATGGAACAGTCGAAGCGAAAGATCGCTGTCATATTTGGACTCGCCATTGCTCTGAGTATAACCATTATCATCTCTTTTCGGCTGGGCCGCTATCCGATTTCCACCCCGGAGCTTTTCGGCATTATATTCACCCCATTCCATTCGATTGAGCCGTTTTGGACCGACCAAACCGAATCCATTCTCTTCAACGTCCGCCTGCCCCGCATCTTACTGGCCTGCCTGGTCGGCTGCTGCCTATCCGCAGCCGGTGCAGCCTATCAGGGAATATTTCAAAATCCCATGGCGGCCCCGGATATTTTAGGAGCGTCGGCCGGAGCTGCTTTTGGTGCTGCCTTTGCCATACTGTATTACGGAAACAGCTATATGATTACGATCAGTGCTTTTGGTTTCAGCTTGCTTAGTGTGGCCATAGTCTATCTGATCAGCAAGAGGACCCAAGGCATGAGCGTTTTGGGATTGATTCTGGCTGGGATAATGGTCAGCTCTCTCTTCTCCGCAGCGACATCCTATATCAAATTGGTGGCCGATCCCACTGACCAGTTGCCGGCTATTACCTATTGGCTGATTGGAAGCCTGGCGGGGGCCAAAATGAGTCAGATTCAGTTTGCATTCGCTCCCATGGCCATAGGACTGGTGGTCCTGATGCTCATCCGCTGGCAGCTCAATCTTCTTACCATGGGAGAAGATGAAGCAAAAACCATGGGGATTCGAGTCAAATACATACGGCTGTTGGTGATTATCAGCGCTACTTTGATTACAGCCGCCAGTGTGTCCGTAAGCGGCATGATAGGTTGGGTGGGCTTGGTTATTCCCCATCTGACCAGAAGGTTGGTGGGGAACAATTATAAGTATCTCATGCCGGCCACGATGCTATCGGGAGCAATTTTTCTGCTGCTGGTGGATAACGTCTCCCGGAACCTGCTGGCCACGGAAATTCCCCTGGGCATATTGACCGCATTCGTCGGAGCACCTTTCTTCATTTATCTGATCACCAGGAAGGGGGAAGTGTATTGACCATCGCGATCTCCAACCTACACTTCAGCTATGGGAACCGACTCGTGCTTGATGATATCAGCTTTTCGGCCCAGACCAATCAATTATTGTCGATCATTGGGCCTAATGGGGTGGGGAAAAGCACATTGTTCCGTTGCATCCTGGGCTTATTGAGCAATTACCAGGGAGAGATACTGATCAATGATCTTGACATCAGGGACCTTGATGTCAGGGCGATGGCCCGGCTTATTGCCTATATACCCCAATCTCACTATCCCTACTTTAACTACAGCGTCTTCGATATGGTGCTGATGGGGACCTCGGTTCAGGTTTCCGTTGTTTCCAGCCCCGGTCAAAAACAACTGGAGCTGGTGGAATACACTTTGGCGCGCCTGGGGATCAGTCATTTGAGAAACCGGGGCTACACCCAGATCAGTGGCGGCGAACAACAGCTGGTCCTGTTGGCGCGTGCCCTGGTCCAGGAAGCGAGGATCCTGGTTCTGGATGAACCCACGGCTAATCTGGATTTTGGCAATCAATATCGGGTTATGGCGCAAATCAAGTCACTGGCTCAAGAAGGCTATACCATTATTCAGGCCACTCATAACCCTGAGCAGGCTTTTTTATACTCAGACAAGGTTCTGGCTATGAAGGATGGAAAGGTGGTGACGATGGGCACACCAGCGGAGATTTTTACCGCAGATCTGATCCAGACCCTATATGGTGTGGATGTTGAAATGCAGAGTCTGTGTGATGGTAAGGTAAAAGTCTGCATGCCCAAGAGTGTGTGTTCCTAAAAGCTGTGACTCTACGTCTGAGCCAAAACATATTTATCAAACGCCTGCGGAACGGCGTAAACGAGATGCGCAATGCAGGCGTTTAAGCGCCCGCGTTTGACGCCCAACTCGCCCGTGTGCTCATTTGAACTAAAGGAGGAGGATTTTGGATGAGGACTAGAAAACATATTGCATTGTTGCTGACTGTTTGCCTGCTGATAACCATGGCAGTCGGCTGCAGCAAAAGTACAGAGACCCCGAAGGAAGAGGCCCGGCCCCAGACCATTACCTTTACCGACTCGGCTGGACGTAATGTAGAGCTTCCAGCCACCATTAGCCGTATCGCCCCTTCCGGGCAGCTGGCTCAGATTGTGCTTTTTGCCATAGCTCCCGATATGTTCGTCGGCATTACCAACAAATGGTCTGCCAGTGCTGAAAAATTTTTGAATACCGAATACTACAATCTCCCCGTATTGGGCCAGTTCTATGGAGCCCAAAATCTTAACCTGGAAGAGATCGCTAAAGTCAATCCCCAGGTCGTTATCGATATCGGAGAAACCAAAAAAACAATCGTAGAAGACATGGATGGTGTCACCAATCAGATCCACATTCCCGTTATTCATATTGAAGCCACCACCGCTACTACGCCGCAAGCCTACCGGACCTTGGGCCAGCTGCTCAATCGGGAAAAAGAAGCTGAAGTGCTGGCCCAATATTGTGAACAAACCTATAGTAAAACCCAGGATATTATGAAAGCAGTGGGTGACGCTAACAAAGTCAAGCTGCTTTACTTGTCTGGCGATGATGGATTGAATGTTATAGCCAAAGGCTCCTTCCATGCTGAGATTCTTGATATGGTCAGTAATAATGTAGCCGTTATCGAAAACCCCTCCAGCAAAGGCACCGGCAATCCGGTAGATTTGGAACAGATAGTCCTGTGGAATCCGGAAGTCATCATTTTTGCCCCGGGCAGTGTATACAGCAAGGTCGGCAGTGATCCAGCCTGGCAGAATCTGGCGGCTATTAAATCCGGTAAATACTACGAAGTTCCGGAAGGGCCCTTTAACTGGATGGGATTTCCTCCTTCCGTTAACCGCTATATGGGGATGATTTGGGTTACCCAATTGTTGTATCCGGATCAGGCGAAGTACAATGCTTTTGAAGAGACCAAAAAGTATTATGATCTCTTCTATCACACTCAACTCACCGAGGATCAGTATAAGGGTTTGGTAGCAAACTCGCTTCTGAAAAAATAGCGATGAAGCAATTCAACCTAGGGAAGCAGGGGACGGCGGTTCTCCTGCTTTCTTTTTTATCCCTTGCTTCCTGAAAACAGAAGGCGGAGTGAAGCAGAGTCTAATAAGCCCATGTTGTATTCGAAAAGAACCGGTAATGTTCAAGCATTCTAGTATAATTAGTATAGAATTAGTAAAGAGGGCAAAACGATGCACTTGAAAACAACGAATTTGCGAAAAGGGATGTCTAAAGAGAAGAGAGAAAACAGTGATATTAAAGTCTACCTCGGCTATCATCCCCCGTATCGATGGAAGGAGATGATGCGATTCCTTGAGGGGCGTTCCATTTCTGGTGTTGATCTTGTCAAAGACAATATGTATTGGCGAACGGCCCAGCTGCTAAATGAGAATAAAGAATATACTTACGGTTGGATTAAGGTAGAGGACAACTCTGCCAGGAATGCATTAGGCATAACCATAAGTGGATCATTGTTGCCGGTCTTGCCGCTGGTTCTGGAGAAAATAAAGAATATGTTTGATTTGTATTGCCAACCGGAGATTGTTTGCCAGGCGCTTTCATCGATGAATGATATTCGTTCCGGACTTTGTGTGCTCGGAACACGTTTGCCAGGTTGCTTTGATACATTTGAAATGTCCGTAAGGGCAATATTAGGACAACAGATTACCGTAAAAGCTGCAAGTACTTTAGCTGCTAGAATTGTGAATGCATATGGAATACCAGTTCAAACCGAGATCGATGGTTTGACGCACGCATTTCCTACCCCGGAGAGGTTACTCGCGTTAGGGGAGCCTTTGGAAAACCACCTGGGGCCATTAGGGGTAATTGCTTCGCGTTCGAGGACGATCTCATCTTTAGCAAACGTATTTGTACAGAAGGAAGTTAATTTTAGGATTTGTTCCGATCCAGAAAAAGAAATGAAAAAACTGTTATCAATTCGTGGCATTGGAAACTGGACTGCCCAGTATATTGCCATGCGTACCATGGCTTGGCCAGACGCATTTCTTGAAACTGATGTTGGAATAAAAAAGGCATTACCCGGTTTTTCGTCTAAAGAATTACTGCAAATCGCTGAACAGTGGCGGCCTTGGCGCAGCTATGCCACCATAAATCTTTGGAATTCCCTGTATGAGGAGGCTTAAGATATGTATTACTCAACCCATTACAAATCACCGGTGGGCGATATATTACTTGCCAGTGATGGACACAACATCGTCGGTCTATGGATTGGCAACCAGAAATATATTGACAACACGATGCCAACAGATATCATCGAAAAAGATGACATTCCGATACTACGAGAAGGTGTTGCCTGGCTGGATGATTATTTTGCTGGTAAGAAACCAAAATTGTCCAGGCTGCCTCTGGCTCCAAAAGGTGGCGAGTTCAAACAGCAGGTGTGGAAAATTCTTACCGAAATACCCTATGGAGAGCTGACAACATACGGAAGCATTGCGAAAGAAGTTGCCAAACGAATGGGAAAGAACAGGATGTCTGCGCAAGCTGTAGGTGGTGCCGTGGGACACAATCCGATTTCTGTCATTATACCCTGCCATCGGGTGATAGGCGCCGACGGAAGTCTGACCGGTTATGCCGGCGGGATCGACAAAAAGGTAAAGCTGCTCAAGCACGAAGGAGTTGACATGACCAAATTATTTGTGCCCAAAAAGGGGACTGCGCTATAAAAAGCTTGCTTATGAATTTATCATTTTCACCATAGGGAAGCAGGGGACGACGGTTCTCCTGCTTCCCTCTTTTCCCCCTCGCTTCAAGATGGGGTTAATAGAGTATAAGGAGCTGGCTTGCAAATATCCTAACAGTATGAAATAATTTTTGCCGAAACGAGATATTTCGAGCGAATAGGAGTGTATTAATCTATGGTTGATCAGAACAGGAAGAAGGTATCACCATCAGTGGATGAATGGCTCAAGGCAGCCAAGGCACATCCGATGGCGGCGCGATCAGGGATGTTTTTGATTCACAACGGGGTGGTCCGGGAGACGCCCAAGGCCCAGGTGCGCCAGGGACTCGATGACGGTTCAGTGGTAAAAGGAATGAAATTCGCCTACGACGCCGCCAAAGTGGATGAAATGATTGCCCAGACCTATAATCTGGAAGGCATTTTCTATGTTAGGGTGTGGCTCAATGAAGGGCAGCTTGAGGTCGGTGATGACATCATGTATGTGCTGATCGGCGGTGACATCCGGCCCCATGTTATTGATGCCCTGCAATTCCTGGTGGGTAAAATCAAAAACGAATGTGTCACCGAGATCGAGCAAAAATCATGATTGGGAGTTAATGTTATGAGAAGAAAGGTTTCATTGGAAGAAGCCCAGAATCTTTTGTTGGAGCGGGCCGAACCAACTGGTGAGAGTGGAGTATCGTTGCTGGAGGCTAATGGGAGGGTATTAAGTCAAGACATCTTTGCTCCCATCAACATTCCATCTTTTGCTAAATCGGCCCTGGATGGTTATGCCCTTATAGCTGCCGACACAATTGCCGCCGGGGAATCTTGCCCGGCACTTCTCAATGTCATAGATGAAACCAGAGCCGGCTTCCTCGCTAGGGAAAAAGTAATGCCGGGGACGGCTGTCAAGCTTATGACCGGCGCGCCCATCCCGGAGGGAGCTGATGTGGTCATAAAATACGAAGACATAACAAGAAATGGTGATGTGATATCGGTATTCCAACCGCTAAAAGCCCATGACAATATTATTCCAGTTGGTGAAGATATGAAACAGGGTCAATTGGCGGCAACCCAAGGTACTCTGATCAATTCGGGTCTGGTAGCCTTGTTGGCCGGATTAGGGCTCCACCGCGTGCCGGTTTACAAACAGCCCAGGGTAGCCATAATGAGCACTGGTGATGAAGTGATGCTGCCCGGTGAACCGCTGCAGGACGGCAAAATCTATAACAGCAGTCTATTTGGGTTGATGGCCCGCTGTGCCGAGATGGGATGCCAAACAATTGATTTAGGAATAGTACCTGATAACATATATGCTACCAGTGCTCGCATTGCTCGAGGATTGGAAGAGGCGGATATAATCCTCAGTACCGGCGGGGTATCGGTGGGAGATTATGATCTGGTCAAAGAAGCCATGGTGGATGCGGGAGCTGAAATCATATTCTGGCAGGTAGCCATGAAACCAGGCTCACCGATGGTTGCGGCTGCCAAAGGGAAGCAGTTTCTGATTGGCCTGTCCGGCAATCCAGCCGCTGCCATGGTCACCTTTGATTTGATTGTGGTCCCAGCAATAAAAAAGATGATGGGCATGGTCGACCCCTTGCCGGTAAAAATACACGGTGTTTTTGCTGACACCTTCACCAAGTCCAGCCCGCAAAGAAGGATGCTGCGGGCTAGATTGGAGAGAAGGGACAATGTGGATTGTTTCCTGCTCACCGGTGACCAGAGCAATGGAGCCATGGCCTCTATGGTTGAATCTAACGTCCTACTGGATATCCCGGCTGGCAGCGGAGCAGTGGTACCGGGGCAACAGGTCGTGGGACATATAGTGGGAAATATCAGCAGTGCTTACAAATGAACCCGGGCAAATTCTTCATTGCGTTCAGAATTATCATGCGTATCCGCACCTTGGCTTCGTTCAGCGGACGGCTTGAATTGGTTGTAGCGGATTCTTTCGTGGTATGATAATCATAAGAACTGCCCTCGGATGGATCCGGCTTAGAGGGAGTATTCATGGCGGATGGTTCCAAGAACCAATAAATACCGGCAGTCTGGGCCGACAGCGGGAGGTATGCAGCATCACTAACAACCTGGATGGGAAAGGAATAAAGGTGACAGCCAGCGGTGACAGACTGATAATTACCGGATCAGGGCGGGTGGCCTACTTTATATGTAAATTTGCCGCCGCAGTTGGCTATCGGGTCACGGTGCTGGACCATGACGCCGACACGCTTAATCGGGAGAGATTTCCTGGTGCCAGTGAACTCCGCTTGGGGGATGAAGTGCGGCTGTTGCGGGAATGCGATATTGACACTGAGACTAGTATAGTCATTGTCACCCATCATCATGAGAATGATGAGGCGGCCTTGTTGGCAGTGATAGACTCACCGGCTAGATACATTGGAATCTTGAGCAATAAGCGGGCGGTTACCGCATATATGAGCAAGTTAACGTCCCTGGGGGTCCCCGAGAAGTCCCTGTCCCGTATTCATACCCCGATTGGCCTGGATATAGGGGGTACGCTGGCAGCGGAAATCGCCCTGGCAGCAGTTGCTGAGCTACAAGCGGTAAAATACAATCGCCCGGGCGGTTTCATGGTCATCAAGCAAAAAAGCGATCGTGCTCTGCGGAAGCGCGACGAGCTGTTCTGATATCCGGCGCCTGATGCAAATATGGGATAAGCTTAACTACGGTTCTGGTATGGGGCACGAGTTTTGGTTTCAATAGATAATGCTTCCGTACCTTAAGGTGGGTATTCTTAAAGCAGTTTACGAATATAAGAACATGTACATAGAAAATGGCTCCTTGTTCAAGGAGCCATTTAATTACCAACCAAAATTAGTGGTCCACTGCTACCATGACGCTGCTTGCTTTGATGATCGCATATGCTTCCTTACCAACCGCCAATTCTAAATCTTCCGCTGAATGCTTGGTGATCATGCTTACTACTTGAGCGCCCCCAGGGAGTTCGATTACTACTTCAGTGTTGACAGCACCGGGGATGAGGTTCACAATCTTGCCTTTCAGTTGATTCCGTGCGCTTACCTTCATGCAATTCCCTCCTTATTCTTCTAATAGAGCATGTCCCAATTTCATTTTTGCATACGGATGTAGAATTGTCAAAGAATGGGTTAACTTGTGAACATATTGACATTCTTATTACAATTTAAATCATTAAGTAATATCGCCCCTCCAGAAAACATTACCTAGTTTCATAATCAAGTGAAATAAAAACAGAAACCCAGTCGGGCCGGGTTTCTGTTTTGCTCCTGAAAAACGACGGGCAGGGGATGGGATACCCCGGCTCCATCATATTCGGAATCGTTACTGCATCTGCTGCTGCATGGTGGTGAAGCTCTGCTGAATCCGGGTCAGCTCTTCCTGGGGAGCCGGGGCCACCTTATACCAGCCCTTCTGGTTCATCACGTCGAAGATCTGTTTTTGATGGTCCAGGGTTTGATTGAGAAGGTTGCTGAAATGCTGCCTTACCTGGGGATTGGCACTTTCGATAACGCCACTGGTCAGCATGCTGGCCGCCAGTTTATGTTCATTCAAGAGAATCCCCATCCATTCCATATCTTTAGACACTGTCATTCCTCCTTACTGCATTGTGGTGCGTCCGGACACCAGTGAAGCTGATTTCTGGATCACCTGCCGGTGCGGGCTGCTCATACTTTGGATTAGATTCTTGACCTGGGGATCGGTGCATTCGTTCATGGCGTGATTACACGTCTTTTGGATCGACTCGAAGAGCTTGCTGGAATCCTCCAGATAGAGAAGTTCCCGGGTGGAAAGCTGATTCACTCTAACCTACCTCCTTTAATAAAATCTAATCTTTAGGATGTGCAAAAATCGATGCAATATACAGAAAATCGGCTATTAATTGAATCATCCGCCGGGCTGACGCAACTATCAGCACATTAGGGCATGAAATATCGAATGCCGGCTTTTAATCCGATGTATTATTAGAGACAAAGGGAGGTCGAGATTTGGATACCGGTAATGAAAAAGAACTAGCTGTTCTAAACCGGCCTGGCAATAAGAGACTGCTGCCCGGTAATCCCGGCAGAAGCAACAGGGAGCCGATGCGGCTCCCTTCCTAAACATCGATTTAACGCCTGGCAGCGACGTTTGTTATACTGTATACATTCAACAATATGCAAAAAACTAAGTTATACTTTTATGTGATTATTCGACTTTTGAGGAGGCAATCAAATGACATCATCAACCTACAATCCCTATGAGAACGCCCAGGCGCAATTCGACCGGGTAGCAGAAATAATCGGACTCGATTATGCTACCAGGCAACTGCTGCGCCAGCCCATGAAGGAATACCACTTTACCATTCCGGTAAGAATGGACGATGGCAGTACCCGCATTTTTAACGGCTACCGGGTGAAGCATAATGATGCTCGCGGCCCGGCCAAAGGTGGGATTCGTTTTCATCCCGAGGAGACCGTAGACACGGTAAGGGCTCTGTCCATGTGGATGACCTGGAAATGCGCGGTTGTCGACATCCCGCTGGGTGGGGGCAAGGGCGGTGTAATATGTAATCCCCGCGATCTTTCCGAAGGAGAACAGGAAAGACTGTGCCGCGGTTGGGTCCGCCAGGTGGCCCGGGATGTAGGCCCGGTGATAGATGTGCCCGCCCCCGACGTGATGACCAATGCCAAACATATGCTGTGGATGTTGGACGAGTTTGAAACCATCCACGGGGGAAGATATCCTGGCTTCATTACCGGCAAACCGGTGGAGATGGGTGGTTCCCTGGGCAGGACTGAAGCTACCGGGTATGGAGTCGTTTACACCATCCGCGAGGCCCTGGAAGGAATGGGGATCGATATCAAGAACACCAGTGCCAGCATTCAGGGCTGCGGCAATGTGGCCCAGTACGCGGCTCAGCTCTACCAGGAATTGGGCGGCAATATCGTATCCATTTCCTGTTGGGACCATGCCGACCAGATGGCCTATTCATATACCAATGACGACGGCCTGGACGCCCGGGAATTACCCAACATCACCGATCCTTACGGCAGCATCGATAAAGCCAAGGCTTTGGATTTGGGATGCAAGGTGCAGCCCCATGACGCCTGGATAGCGCAGGATGTCGACATTTTGATCCCGGCCGCCATGGAGAATCAAATAAACCTGTCCAATGTGGGCAAAATCAATAAAAAGGTCAAGATCATAGCCGAAGGCGCCAACGGGCCTATCAATACCGAAGCAGATGAGATCGTCCGCAACAGCGGCATCTTCGTAATACCAGATTTCCTGGCCAATGCCGGCGGTGTAACCTGCAGCTACTTCGAACAGGTGCAGTCCAATGCCAACTACTATTGGGAAAAAGACGAAGTGTTGGAAAAGCTGGACCAAAAGATGACATCCTCTTTCCGAGCAGTGCGCGATATTGCCCAGCGCCACAGCCTCTACACCCGCGACGCTGCCTATGTGATTTCCATCAACCGGGTGGCCCACGCGGCCAAGATGCGGGGCTGGGTATAGGAGCCAGCGGGATCGGGGACTGCCTCCGGGCAAAAGGTGAAATCATGAATGAGCACGATCTGGGCAATGAATACAACCTGGCCAGCCTCAAAGAGAGGGCCAAGGAGCTCAATTGTCTGTACCAGGTGGATGAGATCCTCAACAATGAGCGTCTGTCGCTGCCGGAGATATTCCAGCAGATAACGCTGGTGGTGCCCTCGGGCTGGCAGTTCCCGGAGGTTTGCCGGGCTATGATCACCTATGACAATTGCGGTTACAGCACGCCCGGCTATGTGAGTTCGCCATGGTCGCTGACCGCTCCCATCAAGGTGGGCGGCAAGGAAGCGGGGCGGATCACGGTGATGTACCTGGCGCAGGTAGACAGAGGCCCGGAAGGTTATTTCCTGGAAAAGGAACGCAAGCTGCTGCGCACTATCAGCGAACGCATCAGCCAGACCATCCAGCACCGCTATATGGAACAGGTCATCCAGGAATGGAATACCTCCCGCAGCGGTTTGTATCTGGGTGGGGAGCCGGTCAATGAGTGGATGATAATCCTGGATCTGATCGGCCGGACCGACCAGAGCATGCTGCGGCATCTGTGCCGCAAAATGATAAATTTCATGTACCTGAACGGAGTGCGGGAGGCCGAGGAAGTCCTGTGGGCGTTCGGCGAAGGCGCCCGCTTCTACGATGACACCCTGGAACAGAACTATCCCAGCCAGAAATTCCCCTTGGGTGACCTGATCAGCATCACCAATCATGCTTTTAAGATCGCCGCCCGCCACTTGAGCGATGCGGAGATATCTTCGCGGCTGAGGAAATGGCTCCAGGAGGAAAAGGCTTACCCTTTGATCAAGGCCGTCGATCGCATAAATTCTTCCGTGGCCGAAATCTGCCGGCTGATCAACCGCTACCGTACTTCCGGCGAGGTTGAGGCTCTGCGCTATTCGCCCATGGAACGCTGGCTGGTGGTGGGCCTGATTAATCGTTTTCTGTCTGACAAACTGGAATTTATCAATATTGCCCGTCCCTTTCTAGAAATCAATGACTTCTACGAAATAGTCAACCATTTGATATATCCCGAAGGCAGTCGCGGAAAGATCGGCGGCAAGGGTACCGGGCTGGTTCTGGCCCAGCAGATAATCGAGAAAAGCAGCCAGGAGAACCCGGCCTTGGGCACCATAAAAGTTCCCAAGACATGGTATGTCGCTACTGACGCGCTCAAGGAATTCCTACACCTTAACCGTCTGGAAGAGCTGAGGGTGCAAAAGTATAAAGACCTTTATGAAGCCCGGCTCGATTATCCCAATATCGTGCACATCATGAAGAATTCTGAGTTTCCACCCGGATTAATCAAGAGCCTGGCCATGGCCCTGGATGATTTCGGTGAAGTGCCGATTATCGTGCGCAGTTCCAGCCTGCTGGAGGATCAGCTGGGGGCGGCCTTCTCCGGTAAATACAAGAGTCTCTTCCTGGCCAACCAGGGAAGCAAGCGGGAACGCCTGGAAAGCCTTATTGACGCCATCGCTGAGGTTTATGCTTCGGTGTACAGCCCCAATTCTATTCAGTACCGGACGGAGCGGGGATTGCTGGACTATCCTGAAGAAATGGGGATACTTATTCAGGAAGTGGTAGGTTCCCGGGTAGGGCCTTACTTCGTGCCGGTCTATTCCGGAGTGGCCTTCAGCAACAACGAATTTCGCTGGTCATCGCGGATCAAACGGGAGGATGGACTGGTGCGGTTGGTCATGGGATTGGGCACCCGGGCGGTGGATCGCCTGACAGATGATTTTCCGGTACTGGTTTCTCCCGGTGCGCCCAGTCTGCGGGTCAATATGGTGCCGGAGGAGATCAGACGCTATTCACCCAAGAAGACGGATGTCATTAATTTGGAGAAGAACATCGTGGAAACGGTGGAGATTGCAGCGTTTCTTAAGGAATGGGGCCATTTGCTGCCACAAGCTCACAGGATCATATCGGTTTATGAGCAGGATTATGTGCGCCCGGCCAATCCTTTCAGTGTAGACTTCACCCGCGACGAACTGCTGGTCACCTTCGATGGCTTGATAACCGAAACCCCGTTCATGAAACAGGTATACCAGATCATGAAGGTGCTGCAGGATAAATTGGGAGTGCCGGTGGACATCGAATTTGCCTCCGATGGAGAAGATTTTTACCTCCTACAGTGCCGGCCCCAGAGTTACAGCCAGGAGATCGCGCCGGCCGCCATACCCAAAGACATCGCCGTCCGCGACATAGTGTTTTCAGCTGATCGCTACGTGTCCAATGGTTTGATCAAAGATATATCCCATATCGTGTATGTGGACCCCGACGGCTATAGCCAGCTGCAGAGACTGGAGGATTTGGTCAATGTGGGCCGGGCCGTGGGCAAGCTCAACATGCTGCTGCCCAAGCACCACTTCGTGCTCATGGGGCCAGGCCGTTGGGGCAGCCGTGGAGATATCCGCCTGGGGGTGCAGGTTAATTATGCCGATATCAATAACACTGCCGCTTTGATCGAGATCGCCCGCCAGAAACTCAAATATGTGCCGGAGTTGTCGTTTGGCACCCATTTCTTTCAGGACCTGGTGGAGTCCAATATCCGTTACCTGCCCCTTTACCCGGATAACGACCAGGTGGTATTCAAAGAGCCCTTCTTCATGCGTTCGCGCAACTTGTTGACCCAAATCTTACCGGAATACAGCCATCTCCAGGAGGTTATCAGGGTCATCGATGTACCGGCCGAGTATGAAGGTATGGTTTTGAATATCGCCATGAACGCGGAACTGGAGGAGGCGCTCGGCTATTTAGGCCCGCCTTTGGCACGGGAAGAAGGCTTGGAACCGGATAAACAAACAACTGCCAAGGGCCAGATCGATTTGGTTCCGAAGGAGGATAAATTCTGGCGCTGGCGTCATTACATGGCCGAACGCATCGCTGCGGCGGCGGACATGGAACGCTTTGGAATCAGAGCCATCTATCTGTTTGGCAGTACCAACTGCGGTGAGGCTGGTCCCGGCAGCGATATCGACCTGATCATTCACTTCCGGGGGTCGGAATCACAGCACAATGAGTTGATGTTGTGGATGGAAGGATGGAGCCTCAGTCTGGCCGAGATGAATTACCTCAAGACTGGTTACACCTCGAATGGCCTGCTGGACATTCACATCGTTACCGATGAAGATATTGCCCGAAAATCATCATATGCGATCAAGATCGGAGCAGCCACCGACCCGGCCTACCTGTTAAGGTCACGAATCGATCACTGATCAATACAGTCGGGTGAATAATAAGGTAGAGAGTCACTGAGACCGCCATACGGCGGTCTCTTTTATCCTCGATGTCAACAATGGAATATACTAACCGAAAAAACCAGGTGCAATAAGATAATCACGTTTAGGCTAACGGTTAGTTTGCGGCATTATGTCGCATACCATTGTGTTCCTTCCGCAAGACAATTGCCTGGATAATGTATTAGACCAAATGACGAATGATCTCATCCGGGTCCCCGTAAATGTAATCGATGATGGGGATCTGGATCATGGTATAAGCCCCGGGCTTCTGCTTCAAACTCGCCCGGGCGGCGGCTGCCATGATCTGGGCGGTCAGGGCAGGATTATTGATCTTCATGCCGAAACTGAGCAATTGATTATGGGTGGAACCCGATACTCCTTTGCGTTCCATACTGACTCCATGACCCATGTCCAGCAACATTTCCACATCGGCCACCTGGCTCACGATGGTCTCATCCTTGGCGAAATAAGCATCCTGCTTGATCGCTGTGGCTACCTGTTCAAAATCGGCGCCCGGCTGCAGCTGCACATAGACCATGCGCCGGTGCACACCGGTGCCCGCCGGAATGGTCATGGACAGGGCATTTGCAACCCCGGGGATTGATTTGGCGGCTACCGAGTGGCCCATACTCATACCGGGTCCGAAGTTGGTATAGGTTATACCGCGGGGGACCATGAACTCGAACATGCAGCGGATCATGGAATCGGAACCCGGGTCCCAGCCGGCTGAATTGACGGCTACACAACCATGGGTCTTGGCGATGGCGTCCAACTGGAGTCGCAGGTCGGCCAGTTGGCCGTGAATATCGTAACTGTCGACAGTGTTTATCCCCTTGGCCAGCAATTGGGGGGCCAATTCCGGTACCGAACGGGTGGGGATGCACAGCAGGGCCACATCCACTGTTTCCAGGTCTTCGATGGCCGTGACCACTCTGTGAGGGGCGGAATCCTTTCCGGTGGCAGTTGGTTCAACAATACCCGCCAGTTCCATATCCGGTGCGGCCAGCACGGCATCGACGGCATAGCGTCCCACATTTCCATAGCCAATTATGGCGGCTTTTATCTTCTTGGGCATCAAATACACCTCTATTCCAAATAATCTTCAATGTTCGTCTTTAGCATATATAAGGTTGGTGCCGGTGGCAAGGCTATATACAGTATACTTTCTGCCAAATAGTGAGGTTGTATGCTGCCTTGAGGTAGTTCCAGCTGGCGGGAGCACTGATCAAATCTCTTAATGAGTGTCATGCCGAACATTAGTTAAGCATCTGGCAATGCAAAAAGATCAATAAGGTATTTAAGTGATATCCTTCGCCGCTTTCGGCTCCTCAGGATGACCAAACAAGTTGTTTTTTCAGTGGCCGCACAATTGCCTTTGTAACTGACAGCTTGATACCGTAGAATGCAAATATGGGAAGGTCTCTGTAAGGAAACGGGATGGTCTTAAGGGTGGGAAGCTTCCCGTATTTTACCCAGGCACTGATGTTGTTGGCAGGGGGTACTGGAGAAAGGAGGACGAGCAAACGTGGATATTTTTACAACCCTGAAAGAGAGATGGAGTTGCCGGAATTACAAAAACCAGGACATCGAAGTGGATACTCTGATGAAAATCCTAGAGGCTGGCGGTTGGGCGCCTTCGGTCATGAACCTGCAGCCCTGGAGGTTTTACGTCATCAAGAATGCGGCTCTTAAACAACAGTTGAAGGAATCCTGCGAAGCGACGGCTCAAACCATTTTTGCCAGGAGTGGTTGGAAGTGGGTCTCCAAGTATTCGTTCGAGTTCCTGGTGCAGGCCCCGGTCCTGATAGCGGTAGCGGCCGATCCCAAAGATACTGGCGCGGACCAATTCATCAAGGAACAGGGGACCGGCTATGCTTATTCCTGCTGCGCGGCGATCCAGAATATCATGCTGGCGTCTCATGCTCTGGGAGTGGATACCCTTTGGTTCTCTCTCTATGACACCCCGGCCGCCAAAGAAATCCTGGGGATACCGCCTCATTTGGATCTGGTGAGCATCGTGGTGGCCGGCTACAGCGCCGAACCGGAAAAGCATCTGCCCCGAAAACCGGTAGTTGATCTGACGGTAATCAAGGAATAATGGTGATCTCATAATCCCCACCTCTCCTTCAGCCAGCTCTGCCAAATCATCCCCGCGGAGATGCGCTCCCGGGTCTGGTGCATGCACCTGGATGAGGTGTTCGATGTCCAGGCTGCCGAACAGGCCGGATTTAAGGTGGCCCGCAGCGCCTTGTGATTTGGCTCCGATATTATACGAACTACCGGAGCCCCCTTTTTGTTCAGCGATGGTGATCCGAACAAGCCGCTCTTGCCTGGCAGACGCAGGCCAATAATGCAATGCACGCCAGAGGGGTGCACTATAGACCGGCGGGCTCTTGAGGCTTTCGTCAACAACGGGTTATAATCATGTTCAGAGGAAGGGTTTGGCAGTTTGAGGAGCGGCGCATGCTTCAACTCGCTCGGTATTGAGCGGACCGGAGTGCAGGTGGGTGGCCGGACCCTGCTTTCCCCTACGGAATCATGGGTGAGAGGAGAACCAGGCATGGCTGTGCGAATATTTACTGACAGCACCGCTTATATCAGCGTTGACCAGCAGGTAGAACTGGGCATCCGGGTCATACCCCTGAGCGTGCATTTCAGTGATGAGTCCTTTGAGGAGACCCAGGTCGATTATGATTATTTCTACGGCAAGATAGAAAAAACGGGAGAAATACCGACTTCTTCCCTACCCCCGGTTGGGGACATGTATAGTGATTTCAAGGAAATAGTCCAGTCCGGCAATGAAGTGCTGGCCATTTTTATTTCCTCCGCCATGAGCGGGACCTATCAAACCGCAGTGAGTGTAAAAGAGCAGCTGATACAGGAAATACCGGGCGCCCGGATCGAGGTGCTGGATTCCCGCACCAATTGCATGGCCCTGGGGTTGCAGGTTTTGGAGGCAGCACGCTGCATCAAAGCCGGACAGAGGATCGATAGTGCTATACAGGCGGCAGAGAACACTCGGGAGCGGGTACATTTCTACTTCGTGCCGGAGACCCTGGAATATCTCAGGAAGGGCGGCCGTATCGGCACCGCCTCGGCCCTGCTGGGGACTATACTCAAGATCCGCCCCATCCTGACCGTCGATATGAAAGCCGGTATGACCCATCTGTGGGGCAAAGCCCGGGGGACGGCAGCAGCTGTGCAGCGTATGCTGGAGTTGCTGGAAGCGGATGCCCGGCGTTATGGGCTGCGGGAGATCATCGTCCATCACATAAATGCGCCGGAAAGGGCGGCCCAACTCAAACGACAACTAACAGATAAATATCATTGTCCCATCACTATCTGCACCATTGGTCCGGTGATCGGATTACATACTGGATTAGGGACCATTGGGATTGTATATACCACGGAGGCGGTCCCGTCAGGATTGGCGTAGTTGTCAGGGCCGATTGGCTGGTATTTCCGTCTCGTCTTGCGGGGAATCGGTTCAGGCTTAGGTTGAAAGCCAAGTACCAGTGTAATTGTCAATGGGTCAACCGATAGCTGGAAGGCAATGGGTTCGGGTCGTTGTCAACCAAGGTTTCTTGGCGGGACATCGTTGTAAATCAACTGGATACCAGGTTGAAATAGGGGATGGCCAGATCCGAAGTCTGGAGCCATCCCCTCATCATTCCTATGGTTACTGCAAAGGCTGCTGGAAATTTTGAGCCTGTTGGTCCTGGATCTTCTGAATCCCCTGCTGGACGTAGTCCTCCTGGCTGGGATCCAGCATCATCATCAGCTGCTGCAGTTCCCCCACATGACGCCTCTCTTCATTAACGATATGGGTGAGTATCTTTTTCACTCGTTCATCATCAGTGGCCTGAAGATGGGCTTCATAACCCATGATGGCCTCCAGTTCGGCGGCAATATCGAACCGCAGGGCTTGCAACAGCTCCGCTTGGTTCATCTTTTTGGGGATGTTCCCTACAAAGGGATCTCCAATTTGGGGCAAATTCGTTCACCTCGCTTTCGATTTTATTTTATCCAATTGGGTTAAATATTATGGTTGCCGGAAGGTTTGGAATAACCGCGTGCTGCCCGTCCGCAACTGACCAAAGCAGGGGCTTTATGCTATCATGCAATTGATTGTCCTAGAATTATCTCTTGGGAATGGAGAGTCAGACGGTGATCAAACTTGCAGTGCGGCAACTGGTAGAATTGATAATGCGCAGCGGGGATATCGACAATCGTTTTGTATCCGGGAACAGGATGCAGGAAGGCGCCCGGGCTCATCGTGCTTTGCAAAAAACCAACCGGGAGAATTATGACGATTACCGCAGTGAAGCGTTTTTTTCCGGAAGATACTGCTGCAAGGGTCAGGAGTACCTTTTGGAGGGGCGCGCTGACGGGATCTTCAGCCATAACGGGGCTTATATCGTCGAAGAGATAAAGACCACCGCCCTTCCTGTCGAACTTATTGGCGAGGAATTTGACCCCGCCCACTGGGGACAGGCTAAATGTTATGCCCATATCTTCGGAGTACAGAATGATCTGTCCGAGGTAACTATACAGTTGACCTATTTCAATCTGGATTCCCACCAGTCCAAGAGTTTTAGCCAAACCTTCCAGTTGGCTGAGCTAGCCGACTTTGTCAATGATCTCATCGCCCACTACGCGGAGTGGGCCAACCTTAAGGCAGAGTGGATGAAGACCCGGGATGATTCGATAAAACTGCTGCAGTTTCCGTTTCAAGCCTATCGCCCCGGTCAGCGCCAACTGGCGGTAGCTGCCTATCGAGCCATAGCCGGCCACACCCGGCTTTTCGTCCAGGCCCCCACCGGCGTCGGCAAGACCATATCCGTCCTATTTCCGGCCATCAAAGCCATGGGGGAGGGGTTAAACGCCAAAATATTCTACCTGACCGCCCGCACCACCACCCGGCTGGCAGCCGAAGAGGCCGTGGCCAGGATGCGGGGGGGCGGACTACGGCTCAAGACTCTAACCTTGACTGCCAAGGACAAGATCTGTTTTTGCGACCAGACAACCTGCCGGCCCGACTACTGCCAATTCGCCCAAGGGCATTATGACCGGATCAATGCCGCCATTCTGGATACCTTCCAGGCCGGCGATGACCTGTCCCGGCCGGTGATCGAGGAATACGCCCGCCGTCACCGGGTCTGCCCTTTTGAATTGTCCCTGGACCTTGCCCTGCTGGCCGATTGCGTCATCGGCGACTACAACTATGTTTTCGATCCCAAGGCTTATCTGCGCCGCTTTTTCGCTGCCGGCGGCGGAGACCATGTTTTCCTGATTGACGAGGCTCACAATCTGGTCGATCGCTCCCGGGAGATGTTTTCCGCCCGCCTGGACAAAAGCCGCTTCTTTCAAATCAATAAGAAATATAAGGGCCGCAGCAAACCCCTGGACAAGGTGCTTAATTCGATCAACCGCTGCCTGATTGACCTGCGCAAGCAATGTCCGGACAGTGGTTGTCAGGCTGTCCCGGCCCGACCGGATGAGTTAATCGACCTGGTGGGCAGATTTGTCTCCGGTGCGGAATTGATCCTGAAGGAAAACCGGGAGTTGGGGGAAGACAAGGATTTCCTGCAGCTCTACTTCGATGCCCTGGGCTTTATCAGTATTGGCGACCTGTACGATGATCGCTATATCACCCTGGTTGACGCCAGCCGTCACGAAGTTACGGTGAGACTGTTCTGCCTGGACCCCTCCCATCTTCTGGCGGAGTGTTTACAGAGGGGGATTTCCGCCATTATGTTTTCAGCTACCCTCACCCCCCTGCCATATTTCCGGGATATTCTGGGCGGAGCCGAAGAAGACGGTTTGCTGACCCTGGACTCTCCCTTCGATCCCGGTAATCTGTGCCTACTGGTGGCCGACCGGGTCTCCACCCGCTACCGGGACCGGGACCGGAGCCGGGAAGAAGTAGCCGGCCTGCTCCACAGCTTGGTATCCGCCCAAACCGGCAACTACATAGTCTATTTTCCATCCTACAAATATATGCGGGATGTTTATGAAGTATTCGTCTCTATGTTTCCGGGTCTGGAAACGGTGGTGCAGGGGAGCGCAATGGCCGAGCCGGAGCGGGAGGAATTCCTGGCCGGCTTCGCAGCGTATCCGGAGCGGACCCTGGTCGCCTTCTGTGTGTTGGGAGGAATATTCGCGGAAGGTATCGACCTGGTGGGCAGCCGCTTGATCGGGGCGGTGGTGGTCAGTGTGGGATTGCCCCAATTGAACCTCCAGCAGGATACCATCATGGATTATTTCCAGCAAAAGCAGGGCCGGGGGTATGAATATGCCTATCGCTACCCGGGGATGAACAAGGTGTTGCAAGCCGCCGGTCGGGTCATCCGGTCGGAGAGCGACCGGGGTGCGGTATTGCTGATCGACGAACGGTACGGGCACCGGAGTTACCAGGAGCTGTTTCCGACGCACTGGCAGAAATACGAAAAAATCAAAAGTCCCCCGGCCATCTCCAAGGCATTAAAGTCCTTTTGGTCGTGCCAGACAAAAGAATGAGGATGTAAGGCTCACCCGGCAGTTGAGAGATTGGCCGATCTTTCAGCTGCTATTGATAATGCGTAAATTACGTAATATAATTGAACCATAATTCAGAGGTTGCATATGAAACGGCGGGACTTGATAAAAATACTCGAGGCAAATGGTTTTAAGAAGATTAGAGACGGCGACCATAGTATTTATAAAGCTCCCAACAAAAGGCAAGTGCAAGTCCCAAAGCATAAAGAAATAAGCGAAAACACAGCCAGACAAATATTAAAGGAGGCAGGATTAAGATAATCCGGCCAAGCTGTGGATATAGAATAATACTGATAAGGAGAATTGCCATGGAATACGTGTACCCGGCCATTTTTGAACTAAACGACGATGGCAGTTATACCATCACCTTTCCTGATTTACCTGGCTGCATAAGCGAAGGTAAATCCTTAACCAATGCTATATATATGGCCCAAAGCGCTTTGACTCAATGGCTGGAATATTTGTTGGACGAGAAAGAAAATCTTCCAACTCCCAGTCCGATTAAAAATATAGGTGTTTCAGAAGTACAATTCGTAAACCTTGTTCGCGCGGATGTTCGGGATAGCCGCGCCGTCCGGCGAACGGTCAGTATTCCAGGTTGGCTGGATATCAAGGCCTCTGAGGCTGGCATCAGCTTATCGAAGGTTTTACAAGACGCTTTAAAAACCAAATTAGGTGTGTAACAGGAGAGTCGGGTCAGCAACCCGACTCGCGATCTTTTCATCCTGCAAAATATCGCTTGGGAGGTTATGCCGATGCGTATCACCCGGCGGAGGATTTCCCGACCGTCCTGGTACAGGCGGTGCGGCGCATTGGCTGGTTAATCGGGAATGAACCAGCAGAGAGGGGGGAAGAATAAAATGGCAGCAAGTAAACGGGTGGTTTGGAAGGGAGCCATCAGCTTCGGGCTGGTGAACATCCCGGTAGCTATGCACACCGCCGTCAGGGAGTCCGGCGTAGACTTTGACTGGCTCGACAAACGCACCATGGACCGGGTAGGTTACAAACGGATAAACAAAACCACTGGGGAGGAAATCGAGCGGGATAATATCGTGAGGGCTATCGCTTATGACCGGCAGCAATATGTGGTTTTGACCGATGAGGAAATACAAACCCGCCTGGCCCAAAGCACTCAAACCATCGAGATCGAGTCTTTTGTGGAGCTGGCCGACATCCCTCTGGTTTACTACGAACGCCCTTATTACTTATCCCCGGCAGGGCAAGCAGACAAGGCATATTCCCTGTTGCGGGAAACCCTGGCGCGGACCCAACGGGCCGGGATCGCCAGGGTGGTGATCCACACCAAACAGCATCTGGCGGCTATTGTGCCGGAGGGATCGGCTTTGGTACTGGCGCTGCTGCGTTGGGCCGACCAGATCCGTTCCGCTGAGGATTTGGCACTTCCGGCTGCAACTGATCTCAGCGAAAAGGAATTGGCTATTGCCAGCCAACTGGTGGAGACGATGTCCGAGCCATGGCAGCCGGAGAGGTTTGAGGATCGATTCCGGGCTCAGGTGATGGCTTTGGCGAAGGAGAAGACCCGTACCGGTCATATTGAAGCGATGAAGGGCAGCGAAGCCGGCCCTGCTGGCGGAGAAGGGGCCCAGGTCATCGATTTGACTGAATTGTTGCGCCGCAGCTTGCAGGCCCGCAAAAAGGACCAGGCTCCTCAACAGGTTTCCAAAAAGAAACCGAGAGCGAATAAAAAGGGCGCGGGTCTATAAACAACGGTGTCGACAATGGAGGCACGAATATGCCGAAAAACAAGCAAGAGACCGACCCGTTGGGGTCATACAAGGACAAGCGAAATTTTACGATAACCCCCGAACCGGCTGGCGGTCCTGGCAGCAGAGGTGCGGAGCGGGCTTTTGTAATCCAGAAGCACGATGCCCGCAGTACCCACTATGACCTGCGTCTGGAGCTGGACGGGGTGCTCAAGAGCTGGGCGGTTCCCAAAGGCCCCAGCCTGGAACCGGGTCAAAAAAGACTGGCGGTGCACGTCGAGGACCATCCTCTGGAATACCTGGATTTTGAAGGCACCATCCCAGCCGGCCAATATGGCGCCGGGGGGATGTTCATCTGGGATAAGGGCATCTGGGAACCCATCGGTGATCCTGTCCGGGGATTAAATGAAGGCCACCTTAAGTTTTATTTACATGGAGAAAAACTGCAGGGAGCCTGGGTGCTGGTGCAGATGCACCGCAAATCAGGCGAAGACAAGGACTGGCTACTCATCAAGGAGAAGCGTGATGGCGAGAACGGGGCAACCAACCCGGAAGGAAGCGAGCCGACGGCCATTCCTTTCGCCCCGGATAGTCTGCTGCTTTCTCTTCCGTCAGGCGCCAGGCTGGCCCCGGTGCCCGCCCGGCTGACTCCCCAACTGGCTACCTTGGTGGAAAAGCCCCCGGTCGGCGATGATTGGATATATGAAATTAAGTTTGATGGCTACCGTATTCTAACCTTTTTTCAAGAGGATTCGGTGCGGCTCTACACCCGCAATGGCCACGACTGGACTGACAAACTGAACAGTCTGGCGGAACCGCTCCGGGAGCTCAAGCTGGCCCCGGGATGGCTGGATGGCGAGATCGTTATTCCGGGAGACAATGGGGCGCCTGACTTCGGCGCTCTGCAGGCCGCTTTTGAAGCCGGGAGGACCAACGAGATAGTCTATTACGTCTTCGATATGCCTTTCTATGCCGGCTACGACCTGCGTCCAGTCAGTCTTACCGCCCGCCGCCTGTTGCTGGCTGATGTGATGCAGGGATCGAAATCGTCCCGAATCCGCTTCAGCCAGGACTTCAGCGGCAACGGCAATGACATACTGCGCAGTGCCTGCGATATGGGACTGGAAGGGGTAATGGGGAAAAAGAAAGGGGCGGCGTACGTATCAGGGCGCACCCAGAGTTGGATAAAACTGAAGTGCAGCCGGCGCCAGGAATTTGTGGTGGCTGGATACACGTCCCCGACCACCGCCGGCCGGGGCTTTAAATCGCTGTTACTGGGGGTGCACGATGAAGCCGGCCAGCTCTGGTATGCCGGCAAGGTAGGAACCGGTTTCAATGCTCGGAATTCAGGGATGATAATGCAGCAACTGGAGAGCCTGGCTGCGGAGCAAAGCCCTTTGATAGAGATACCCAAAGGAGTTCAGGCCAACTGGCTGAGACCGGAATTGGTGGCTGAAGTCTCTTTCGCGGAGTGGACCAAAGACGGAAGGGTCAGGCATGGGGTGTTTCACGGACTGCGGACCGACAAGGCTCCTACGGCAATTAACCGCGAGGAGCCTGGCAGTCTCTCCAACTCTTCGGTCGGCGTAACCAGGGGCTCATACCTCAAAAAGAAGGCGGAGGAGGATCCCAATATGCCTAAAATTACTAATCCGGATCGAGTGATCGACTCCACTACATCTTTGACCAAACTGGATTTGGTCAATTACTATCGGAGGGCGGCCCCATGGATCCTGCCCCATCTCAAGGATCGGCCCGTATCCTTCCTGCGCGCCCCGGAAGGTGTAGGCGGGGAGTTCTTCTTTCAGAAGCATGGAGAGAAATTGAAGATCACGGGGCTGCGGCACCTGGATCCCGATCTGGACCCGGGGCACCCGTCCTTGATGGCAGTCGAAACACTGGAAGCCCTGATAGGCGCGGTACAGATGAATGTTATAGAATTTCATACCTGGAATGCTGTGGCGAAAAAGATAGAGAAACCTGATCGGATGGTATTTGACCTGGATCCCGGCGAAGGGGTGGGCTGGGCCATGATCGCAGAGGCGGCCCAATTGACCCGGGCTCTGCTGCAGGAATTGGAACTGCAGAGTTTCCTCAAAACCAGCGGGGGCAAGGGCCTGCATGTGGTGGTGCCGCTCAAGCGGCGGGACGATTGGGAGACCGTTAAAGCTTTCTCCAAGGGAGTAGCCAGTCATCTGGCTCGGGTGATACCGGAACGGTTTACCGATATATCCGGGCCCCGCAACCGGGTGGGAAAGATCTTCATCGATTACAACCGCAATGGCCGCGGCGCTACCACTGTGGCTGCCTACTCGGTCCGGGCCCGGGCCGGTCTGGGAGTATCGATGCCTTGCTCCTGGGATGATCTCTCCAGCTTGAGCGGCGGTGATAAATGGAATATCGCCAATGCCCACCTGCGCCTGGAGGAATCCGATGTTCCCTGGCAGGATTACGGGCAAACCAAGCAGGTTATAAAGGCGGCCAGTAAAAAGATCATGTTGGGTCATTAACAACGGGCATACATTTGTGAACTGCTTCCGGACGTCGCGGCCTGGGCCGAGCCGTCCGATAAGAGATTTTGGGAGGGAGAATAACAGGAGGAGGGTGACAAAATGAAGGTTGTCTACCATGAGGATTTCCGGCAGGTATACACATCCGACCCCGCTGCCGCATCAGGGAGGATGGAGGCGGTACGGGCCGCCCTTAAGGGGCAGGTAGTCTATATTACACCGGAACCGGCATCCCGGGAGGATATTCTCCGGGTGCACACGGAGGATCACGTCGAAAATGTGCGGCGCAAGCGATTGTACGATATCGCCGCCCTGGCCGCCGGCGGCGCCATCCAGGCGGCCGAAATCGGCTTGACCGAGCCCTGCTTTGCTGTGATTCGCCCGCCCGGGCATCATGCCTCCGCCGACAACGCCTGGGGGTTCTGCTATTTCAATAATATGGCCATTGCCCTGGAGAAATTAAAGGCTGAGGGCAAAATCCAAAAGGCTTTCATCCTGGATTTTGATCTCCATTTCGGTGACGGCAACGTCAACATCTTGAATCCCAAAGGCTATGTCACCATCTTCAACCCCGGCCACACCCGGAGCCGCGATGAATACCTGCGTACAGTTGAGAAAGCCTTGGCATTGACCGATGCGGACATGATCGCGGCCTCGGCCGGATTCGACAACCACGAGGATGATTGGGGCGGTCTGCTGAAAACCAAGGATTATACTCACATGGGCCGGCTGATGAATGAAACCGCCCGGCGTAACCAGGGCGGCTGCTTCGGGATTTTGGAAGGCGGATACAATCACGTGGTCCTGGGGCATAATGTGCTGGCCTTTGTGGAAGGGCTGAGAGGTGACTAGTAATCCGGCGGGGGAGGGAGGCAAATTGGAGAACCGCTATCCCCACACAGTACTCGGAAAAATCTGCGTATTAATAAGAGAGGGTCAGAGCTAAGGGTTGGAATAAGCCTGCCGCAGCTGCCGACCCCCGATGTACCGGAGGCATTGAGACTATTGGGGATAATGCCGACATCACATACTATGGTTATCGGGAACTCTTGATAAAGGCAAACCTGTCGAAAGGCGGGGACGCAAAGCCACGGATCTAAGACCGCAAGGTTATGACCGCCGGGCTGCCGGGAGCAGAGGGCTGAATTGCTTGACCTGCCTGGCCGCCGGCTGGGCAGGTTTTTTATGGTTTGATTTACGGGTGGTCAGATTACTAACGGATAGCAGGAGCGGGATATTTATGAAAAAGCTTAACCGACGTGTGTTGATCTATGGCCTGATGGTATTGTTGACGGGCTTGGTACTGGCGAGCTGGCCTTACCGAGCCCAACTTTATATCCAGGCTCATCAGGCCACGGCGGTGGCTGCCACCCAGGTGGCCATAGTCGGGCCATACCTGCAAATCGACAACCAGAGTCTCGATATCCAGGCCCGGCCGGCCTTGTTCATAGATGCTGATTGCCGCGATCTTATTCCGGACATTATGGCTATTCCGGAGGGACGGCGACCCTATATAATTGTTAATGCCGACACCCAGCCTGACTTCCTGCCGGCGGAACTATCGTTTTACTGGTGTCCCCAAACCGGAACCAGAGCTCCGGCCCTGATCTGGTATGACCAAAAATTGATCGGCTATATGTATTCGGCGGTCGAGCCCCAACTATACATCATGCGTTACCCAATGCTGGTGGGGGAAAGTCAGATGACCAACCGCCTGAATGATGGCGGCGGACAGAACGCCGCCCGGGCCGCCCAGCAGATAAGTGGTACCAACTTGGCGCCCGGAGAAGTATTCTCGTTTTATGAGTATGTTATCCCCTCGCGGGCCAACGGCTATGTAGAGGGTATGACACTGTTCAATACCGACGAGGGTCCGCAGTGGGAACCGGACCTGGGCGGGGGTATCTGCCGTACTTCGACGGTATTGCAATTTGCGGTGGAACAGGCGGGATTAGAGGTTTTGGAAAGACACCACCACACCGAACCGGTTTCTTATGCCAGGTCGGGTGAAGATACTGCGGTAGCGCGCAGTGCTGGATGGGACTATAAATTCTGCAACTCGTCCGACAAAACCATCAAGATCGTGGCGGTCCAAAATGGTGATCAACTGGGATTCAGGATTTATGAATTGCTGGGGCCTGCTGGGACGGTTGCGGCCGAGTAAAGGTCACGGCCAGGCGAACCGAGATATATTTCTAACCGGGATTCCGGTTTTTGTCTTATAATAAGGACAATTGCATCAAGCAATAAGGATTGAAGTGCTTGTGTCGATAACAAGCACTTTTTTATGGGCATGCGCGAGCTGATCTTGCTTTCTTAAGTGAGGCCCGACTGTTACAGCTCCGGGTCGGCTAAGGCCATGATCGGAGACGATTTGATTTGATCAGGAGAATGCTATGAATTACATCACCCAACATAAGAAACAAGTCACCTATATGACTGTCGGGCTGCTGGTGGTATTGCTCTTGTGGTTGGCTTTCAAGCCCGCCGCGGTACCTGCTTATAGGATCGTAGCAGGGGATTACGTGCCTTCGTTATTGGTCAGCGGTGAGGTTATAGCCGAACGCAGTACCCTTCTCTCAGCTCAAAGCCCGGGCCGGGTGCTGGACTGCCCGGTCAGGAAAGGCGACAAGATCACCCAGGGTCAGCTACTGGTGCAGATCGATGCTACCCAATTGATTTTGGACCGGGATCGAGCTGCCGCTGCCGTGAACATGGCCAGTTCCCAGCTGCAAAAAGCATCCAGTGTAACCCTGGAAGATGCCCGGGCCAACAGCATTCAGGCCGATCTGGCCCGGGACAAGGCTGAAGTCGAATTCAATCGCCAGAAGGCTCTCTTCGATGCCGGCGCTATCAGTATGGCCCAATTGGAGGAAGCGGAGCGCAACCACATCATCAGCCAGGAAAAAGCCCGCTCGGCTCGGACCTTGATGGAATCACTGCAAGAGGGCGGTTCCAACCGGGCGGTCCTGCAAGCCGAGTTGAAGCAACGCCAACTGGACCTGGCTGAAAAGGAGATGCTGCTGTCCCAATCCCGCATCCTGGCCCCGGCCGATGGAGAACTGTTGGACCTGTATGTCAGTCCGGGAGAGCTAACCGCGGTTGGCGCCCAGGTGGCCCTGGTGGCCAGCGGCGCCGGACTAAAGGTGAAGATAGAACCGGACCAGCGTTATGCCGGCTTGGCTGCAACCGGCAACCGGGCTCAGGTCTGGCTTACCAATGCGGCCGATACCAAATGGGAGGCCCTGGTCGCATATACGGAGCCATTGGCCAATGCCGAACAGGGATCCTTTGCGGCAGAACTGGAGTTTACCGGGGCGATCCCCCCTCTCTACCCGGGGCAGTTGGTCTCGGTGCAGCTTTTCGGGGCAGTGCAGCCCAACGCCATAATTATCCCGGAGACATATGTGGCTGTACAGGAAGGCCACAGTGGGGTGTGGCTCATCAGGGATAACCGGGCGCGCTTTACCCCGGTGCAGTTGGGTACCAGTACTGTGGACGGAGTGGTGGTCGCCGGGGGATTGCAGGCAGGCGACGTGATAGGATCTCCGGAGGGGCGTCGAGAAGACCAGCGGGTGGCCCCCCATGAGGAAAATACTTAAAATGAAAGGGCATATGCTTTTCGAATTAAGCCTGGCCCGGCGGTTTCTCGGAGAGAACCGGGGACAGACCCTGCTTATTATAATTGGGATAGGCATTGGGGTAGCGGTGATGGTTTTTCTGAGTGCCCTCATTGACGGGCTGCAGGCCAACCTGATCCAGAAGACCGTGGGAAGGTCACCCCATATCGTCATTAGCAATGCAGAGTATGCGGCCGCCGATGCAGCCACCGACAGGGACGGCAGCCAAGTCTTGCTCATGGATGCTACCCAGAAAACCTTACGGCCTATCGTCGATTGGCGCAGCGTGACGACCGCCATGGCCGCTGATAAGCGGATAAAAACGGTGTTGCCGGTGGTGGATGGGTCGGGTCTTATCCGGCGCGGGAAGGTCAGCCGGGCCATTTTGCTGCGAGGTTTCGACCTTCAGCAAGCTAACCGGATGTATTACTTAAACGATTCCATTATCGCCGGGAATCGCAATGCTCAGGATGGATCGGTATTGATCGGCAAAAGCCTGGCCGAGGATCTGAGGATTACCGCGGGAGATCCGATTCAGCTGGAACTGCCCGGCCGAGAGCCTCTGGTGGTGATGGTGGATGGAGTGTTTGACTTGGGGGTAGCGGCCATCAACCAGCGCTGGCTGGTGATGGATCAGCACCGGGCGGCCGCGTTGTTGGGTACCGGGGATCGGGTCAGCACCATAGAGATCCAGGTCAATGACGTGTTGGGGGCCGAATCGGTGGCCTGCGAATGGGGTGTCCGTTGGCCCCATTACCAGGTGGAGAGCTGGCAGGAGAGCAATGCCTCCCTGCTCTCCGCTCTGCAGAGTCAAAGCAGTTCCAGTTATACTATTCAGGTTTTTGTGCTCCTGGCGGTCATCCTGGGGGTGGCTTCGGTGCTTGCCATCAGTGCAGTGCAGAAATCCAAGGAAATCGGTATATTGAAGGCAATTGGAATACGTACCGTGAGCGTCTCCCGGGTTTTTATGTTCCAGGGACTAGTGCTGGGGGTCTTCGGCACGCTCCTTGGTTTCGGTCTGGGTCTGGCCATGAGCCAGGCATTTGTGGTATTTGCCAAACAAGAGTATCAACTCCTGCTAAAACCGGTGACCACGGCGGTGATCGTGATCGCCACCATTTTGGCCGCGACTCTGTCAGCATATCTGCCCGCTCGCAAGGTGTCCCGCATTAATCCCATCGAGGTGATCCGCAATGGCTGACCCATTAATAAAGATCACTGATCTGGTTAAAGACTATGGTGAAGGAATGCTCCGTACCAGGGTTTTGAAGGGCATCAACCTGGAGTTTAAATGCGGGGAGTTTACCTCACTTATTGGCCAGTCCGGCTCCGGCAAGAGCACCCTGCTCAATATACTCGGGGCCTTGGACCGGCCCACCGGGGGAGCGGTGGTGATAGACGGAACTGACCTGAACCAGCTGGATGATGATGAACTGGCTTATTTTCGTAACCGTACCCTGGGCTTCGTATTCCAGTTCCATTTCCTGCTCCCCCAGTTCACAGTGTTGGAGAATGTCCTCATCCCCTATATGATCTATGCCGGACATGCCAACCCGGCTGTGGAAAAGCGGGCCATGGAATTGCTGGACCGGGTAGGGCTTGGTCACCGCCACGACAGCCGTGCCAACGCCATATCCGGGGGCGAGCAGCAGCGGGTGGCTATCGCCCGGGCCCTGATCAACCAACCCAGGATAATCCTGGCCGATGAACCGACCGGCAACCTGGACACCGCCAATACCGAGAGTGTCTTCACCTTGTTGCGGGATATGAACGGCCAGTACTGTACCAGCATGATCATGGTGACCCATAACCGCGAACTGGCTGGGCGCAGCGACCGGCTGGTGGAGATAAGCGATGGAATGATCATAAGGGATGAATGGGTAGCAAATCCGGTCCGAAAATAAGGTTCTTCCGGTGAAACCCTGATTTACACCATTTTTTAAGTCAACTGATATAATCTGATTAGACATTTTATTGAGAAGGGGGGGTCTTCATGACACTCAAAGAGGCCCTGCAGATGTCGATAGAGGCCGAGAAAAATGCTATGGATCGCTATAACAACCTGGCCAAGGAAGTCGAGGATCCGGAGACGAGATTGTTACTGGAACAGATAGCCCGCGAAGAGGCCGGTCACCTTAAGAAACTTAAGGAAAGACTTAAAGCCGTCTCCCTATTGGATTAATCAGTGAGCGGGTACGGTGGCATGCACCTCCGGGGTCAGGTTGGCCGACCAGGTACCCAGGAATATGGTTATTAGGATGGCGGTCAGGATGAGGCCGAAAATGATCAGGTTGCGCCGCACGTGGGTCTCACCCTGAAGGTATTCGGATAGGAAATGGGTTACTACCACGGTGGTACCGGAGAACAGGAAAACGAAGATCAGTTTGACCCACCCAGGGATCACCGCCGCTGCCACCGGCGCCACGTTGGTCCAGATGGAAAGGCTGTAGTAGGCCAGGACTATGAATTCGATCAGTCCGGCCGCAAACTGGTAGACCATGCTCTTCTTCTGCATTTCGAGATTTACATTCAACAACTCCCGGATCTGGTCCTGGGTCTCTAAATTGGTGCGGCTGTTCATGACCTGTATCCGGCCCTGCACAACTGCAATGGCCTCGTGGTAGTTTTTCTCCACCAGATTCAATTCGTCCCGCAGTTCCTCCAGATCTTCCCGGCGTTTATAGTAAGCCGACAACATTTCCCTGACCTGTTCTGGTTCCAATTGCAGGGCCGGCTCGTTCAGGAATCGCCTCTGCACGCCCTCCAGCATGGTATCCATGCGCCGGATCCCATCGCTGACCAGCGTCTCGTCAGCCACTAGTTTGGCGAAGGCGGTGGCCAATTCCTTGATGTTGCTCTCCAACGCCTGGTTGACATCGACGGAAGGTTGGTTCATAACCAGTTGGGTATGGAGTATGCGGATCAAATCCTTGCCTAAAGTATCCTTTTCCAGACAGATGGTGTTGTCGCGGTCCCACAGCAGTCCATTGAGTTCGCTGAGATAGATCATCCGGGCGTGTAGGTTGGGTAAGCGGTGAACCAGCAGAGGAGCCGCAGGCCGATCTTCTCCAGCGCGATAAACATAAACCGCCTCGGTGTCTTTGCGGTTGATAGGCAACTTGAACAAGGGAGCGTCACCGGACGGAATTTCGACCTCCCGGCAGGGCAGCAGCGGCAGTGCCCTCTGCAACAATAGTTCGGCATCGCCATCGCCGGTCGCCAACAGGGTAAGCGTCCCCAGTAGGTCTTCAGAGCACATGCCGGACTGCTTTTCCAGATCCTGCAGATGGCTTAGAGACCTGGCCCAGTCTCCCGGGGCATCCGGGGTCTTGACCGCCAGGATGGCCATTTTCCCAGAGTTATCAGTCAGGCTGCCTAAGAAACCGCCGGGGTTGGAGAAATCCGGGGAAGCCTCAGCGGGTATCGCCATAAACGAATGCTGAGTCAGGGCGGTTGCCAGAGCTTTATTGGGGTCGGTATCTTCTTTCAGGCAATAATAATATCGCACCACAAATGCAGCCAAAACCTTCAACTCCATCGTTGCCGAAATAATCTCTAATAGAAATGATAATTTGGTTGGGACGATTTGGCAATCGTAAAAAATCATGGGCTGAATTACCCTTTTTTCTTGACGTTACTGCCGCAATAAATGAAAATGAAACTTGGTCGAAGAAAGTCGTCGGGGCAACCTCCGGCGTTTCCGATGCTATTAGTCGGAGGGTTGGGTGTGAAGAAAAAGGTTATCGAAGGCAGGAACCTGGCCAAGGAATTTTCCGGGCAGCGAGTGGTCGACAATTTCAACTTTTGTGTCATGTCCGAGGATTTCCTCACCATACTGGGCCCCAGTGGCAGCGGGAAGACTACTGTCTTGCGCATGATCGGCGGTTTTGAAATGCCTACCGAGGGCGACATCCTCTTTGAAGACCGGGTAATCACCTCGGTCCCACCCTATCAAAGGCCGATCAACACGGTATTCCAGAAGTATGCGCTGTTTCCCCACATGGATGTTTATGAGAACATAGCTTTCGGCCTGCGGCTCAAGAAGATGGAGGAGCCGGAGATAGTAAAAAGGGTGGGGCGGATGTTGGAGTTGGTCAATCTGCGGGGCTTCGAAAGGCGGGCCATCGATTCCCTCAGCGGCGGGCAGCAGCAGCGGGTAGCTATCGCCCGGGCCCTGGTCAACGAACCCAAGGTCTTGTTGCTGGACGAGCCTTTAGGCGCCCTCGACCTCAAATTGAGAAAAGAGATGCAGGTGGAGCTCAAATACATGCAGC
>CAZOMS010000002.1:0-5333 GCA_964580805.1 uncultured Syntrophomonas sp.
CTTAAATCCTCATCTCATTTCAACTATCGAACACCATTTACTGCATTCTGCCCTCAGCTCCCGACTAGTACCTCCGGTTTACTTCAAGTGGTTTCAATTTTTACATTTGTATAACATGTCCACCGAGTAGACTTGCAGTTTCGGGGCTGCAGGTGCAGAAGATTACTTGATGTTTTGATGCAAAACTTTGGATCAATTGCGCTGCTGTTTCCTTCCTATCCGGATCAAGGTCCACCAGGCAGTCATCCAGTATCATAAATCCCTTTGTATCGCCAAGAATATATTCAAGAATGGCTAGTCTGAGCGCAAATGCCACCGCATTATAGGTCCCGGCTGAGAGTAAGTCTACTGGAATATCTGTGTTTTTATCTTTTTCCAGCTTCAGGCCGAAACCGTTGTCAATGTCTGCTGCGACAAAACCACCTTTGGTCAGCAGTACTATATATTTTGAAAAAGCATCCGCCAGCGGCGCGAAAGAGTTCGCATCTACTCGAGCACGGGTTGACTCGAAGGCCTTTTTAATTTTGAGCAGGTTTTTGCCTTTGTCGAGTTTTTGCTTGAATAGATCCTCCACCATCTTATATTCGGTAGTGAGTTCCTCATAAGCTGATTCGGGCAGATTTTTCTCGCTGTCGTAATACTTTTCTTTCAGATCGGACCAGGCTTCCTGGCCTTTTTCATAGGTTTTCCGTAAATCCGCCAACTCTTTGCTGAATATATCAGCGTTTTCATACCCCTCCGGCAAAGGAGCCAGCTTTTCCAACAAATCAGTGTCAGTCTTCTGGGCCATCTTTATTTCCAGTATTTTGTCCAATAGATCATCAGGGTTCTTAAATTCTCTTGACCAGCCGTCAACGATGCCCTGCAAAGACTTTTGTTCTGCCAGCAACTCAACCTTTTTCCCGTTCATCATTTCTATTTCGGATTCTATCGCGGGGATGCTCATGACCTGGCTAAGATCGCCATAGTCTTCTATCTTTTTTGTCAGAGCATCATACGTTTGTTCCCCCAGCAAATCTTCTATTTGTTGTTGGTATTTCTCTTGATCTCTTCTTAGATCATCCAGTTTTTCTTTATTGAGTTTGGCATCTGCGATGTTCCTCACATCCAAGGCGAGCAAAAGCGACTCCATATTCTTTCTATATTGGGCATGTTGGCTTCGCAACTCAGCAAAGTCTATATCGCCACTTTTCAGTTCCAAGCCCAGAAGTTTTTCGGCTTCAATCTTTATGAATCCATTGGCTTGGAAGGTATCGCCCGGTTTAATGCTCATTGGCTCATCTAAATCTTTAGTTATGATGAGGTCTGGCCCACTCTCATAGTGGGTGAGTTTTCCCATCATGACCCCGGCATTCATTTTCGCCTCGGTGGTAAGCACGCCCTGGTAGCTCTCTTCCAGGGCCAGGATATCTTCCCTGGTCACATTTTTGATAGCTTGGATTTGCTGGTCAGTTTCAAGTATTTGCTGGCGGAGTGCATCTACCCGGCTCAGATTCTTCAGCAGCGCTTCCTTGTCTCTGGCATTAACAGCCCTTTCCTTCTCTTTTTCCAGTTGGCCGTAATCACCGGCTAGCTTGCTCAGTTCTGCTTCCAACTGTTTCAGCCTCATCTCATGTTGAGGCCATTGCTGGTTGATTTTCATCAGGGCGGCCTGATCTGTTCCATATTGGGCTATTTTCGGCTCCAGCCTGGCCCGCTTGATCACATCGCCTTCGAGTTGTTCCATGGCTTCTTTCTTAGTTTTCAGGGCGGCCAGGTTTGCTTCCAGTTGTTTCAATTGGGCGCAGATCTGATCAAAATCCTTTTCTTTGGCCTCGGCTTCTTCCATCGACAGGCGAATACGCTCTTTGCGGTAAAAATAATCGACCACTTCACCTATGCCTGTCTTGTAGGGATTACTGATTCCTTTGTTGTTTTCAGGATAAGCTTTATCCACATCCCATCTTTTCAGCAGGCGGTCGATCTCCGCATCTATTTTTTGCCCCAGTTCATCGATCGAAATCCCATCCAGCTCCATTACCGCCTTCCGGAGCAGCGTACCAATTTCGCTGGTGGTTTGCTTACTGCCGATTATTCTTTCCAGAGCCTCCCTGATATGCATTTGTTTCGCAAAAAGAATATTGCTGAAGGTACCTTCCCCGAACAATAAGACTTCTTTGAGGATCTCGTTTATTTTATCCTCACTCCTAATCTTCTCGGTACCCGGTGTAACCAGTTCGGCAACCGGACTGGCTCCCCATTCCTTGCGCAATTCATAATCTCCGCCCTGGTTAGAAATAACTAATTCCCCGTCTATGCTGTCTCCGCCGGGAATAGGCATGAACTTATAAAGAAATTGTTTATCTTCCGTCGATTTTCTGCCGATCTTGGTGGGCTTGAACATGACTGAATAAATACCTTCAATCAATGTACTCTTACCTGACTCGTTGTCGCCTAGAAGAACATTAATTCCATCGTGAAACTCAACAGTTGTATCCTTTAGACCGGCAAATCTTTTACAGCTGTATTTTTTCAGGATCATTTTTTCACCTCCATAACCAGCTCATAGGCTAGCTGCAACGCCTCCTCATCATCAGCCAGTGCCGACAAAAATTGTTGCGGGAAAGAGCCCTCAATGAAATCCTTATTGATCTTATCCCGTGTGATCCTGAGCCCCAGATTCGCATCATCTATAATCAAATAGCCCAGGGCTTGATCAATTTCCCTGAATACATCCTGCCGGTAATTGAATGTATCCTGGTCAACTCGGCCGCTAAGATGAATGCGGGCAATCGTTCGGCTGGGAGTCTTCTCCAGGAGGTCGGTCTGCAATTTATCTAAATCTTCAGATCGGGAGATCGCATACTCCCGGTCGGAGAAACGATATATTCCGGTATCGATCCTAAAAGCCTCTGTTTTCTTCTGTTCATCAATGGTGATGATCCAGGCCATACCACTATGTTGGCAATCCAATCCATCCGGTTCGGGGGTGCCAGGATTAAATATTCTCCATTCTTTTATCGACTGATTGGTCGGATAAGTCACATGGGTATGCCCCAACAACCAGAGATCCACAGGTAAATCTTCGAGTTCCTTAATTCCCATGTAAAAATACGATGAATCCAGGTCCGGAGAAATTCCCTCCAGAGATCCATGCGCAATGCCAATATTGATCTGCTGCGGATCGATGCTCTGTTCTCTGATCCAACCCAGGTTATTGACATTAGAATGTTTCGAATGGCAAGGCGCCGGGTAAATGGTAACATCAAGCCCGAAGTCTTGCAGTGAAACCGGGACCTCTTGGTTCAGGTATAATATCTTATCAACCACGTTGTTATTAAAGGTTTTCCATAAATCGATCATATCGTTGTCATAATCATGGTTTCCGGGCATTACCAGCACACATTCCCCTTGAAATGATTCTAAATATTGGGCAGACTGGGCAACTGTTTTTTTGTCGATGCCTTTGATGTTATGGAACAAATCACCCGCAACCACAAACAGATTGCACCCTTGGTCATTAGCCATATCCACCATCTTCTCCAGAACATCTAATCGAGACCGCTGCAATGCGCTTTTAATCGGTTCCGGATAGCTGTTGTATTTCATGCCAATATGCAGGTCGGCGGTATGAAATATTTTAATAGACATCTCTAAGCCCCTTTCAGTGGCGTTATCAATAATTTGGAATCACATATAATTGACTGTCATTTATCCAAGTCGTTATCTGCATAGGAACGGATGGTAGAAAACCTTATCCCATGATCACTGGAATCAACCGCCACCATGGGCCACTCCTTCAGCTTTTGGCGGCCCGCCAGGCAGCTCTTCGCTCTTTTTGCAGGGCTTTAAATGCCGCTTTCTCATCAATAATATCCACCTTAAACATACTCCTTGCTTCTCAAAATTCATTTATCTAATAGATCATGTTCACTAATATGGGTGCATTTTCCTTCCCACAGAGCTTTCATATAGCTGTGGTTCGACAATCAACCGCAATTTCCTGTAAAATGCTCCCATTTATGCATGCGTCCTTTGTATAGGAAAAAGCCGCACACTTATAATTGCACGGCTCTGAACTCCAGCCTATCCCAGACAACACCACTCTCATCATGCCAGTTAGTTTCCTATTCAACTTCGGGTATCTGCTTTCCATCACATAACCGTCACATAAGATTGAATGACTTAATCTCAATCTTACAATGTTAATTGGTGTAATAATTTGAGTAAAACAACCTGGCTGCTAAACAAAGCACGAACGGTCAATCTTAATAAATCGGGACTTAACCCATTCGCCCAGTGAATTGTCGTTGTCTGACCGCCAACGGTGCCCGGATCACCCACACATTATACTATTTTGGATTACCCCTACCGAATATACTGGGACAAAGCTCAGTCAGGCGAGTAACAGTCTCCACTTCGACGCTGCGCGGGTCGAAAAACGCTCTGAGAACCCCATTGTTGGAAATAGTCACTTATTAATGTAATATTGTGGCAGATGCTTTTTACAATCTTTTTCGAAATATAGGATTTTAGATCCTTCCCGCCAACTAATTTCTTAGCAACATGATGGTCCTTACGTAAGTGGTGACACACTCTCTTCCCTTATGATTCGTTGCAATTGAAAAACAGGCTATTCCAGCTGAAATTGCAGATATTACGATGAAAATCCATACACAAATCCGATATTGAGTGAGTGTGCTATGCAGGACCTTAAAACAATATACATTCATCGCAAGTAGTACGAAGGCAAACCACGGAAAGAAACTCTTATTGATCAGGAAATGCTTCAGGCCATAAAATTCGCTAATGATCTTGCTGCGATACAGAAAGTAGCTGTCACCCATTTCATTGTTTATACTTTCTTCAATTGCTGCTATGTATCCCTGCATGAATGCAGATTCTCTAGAATAGAATGCCACGCTGAATATAGAAAATAAGCTTAATACTGGTATAGTGATTAATAGGATAATCAAAAACCCTTCATGAAGTGCGTTCCATGCGCCCAACGCAACGGTCAGCAAGGCACATAGAAAAACAGCGTTCATATAACGGGATTCAACTGTCACAACATGGTTTTCATAGATCTTTAAAATCTCGAGTTTCGCCTTTATTGACTCAGTACACATAAGCATTTCCTTTCTATTGATTTTACCAGAGAACGCGACCCAACTTACGTTCTAGGGTGTGCTGGTCCAAAAACCCTCCACATGGAGATCAATTAACATATTTCCTTGTTCACGGGTGCTATCATAGATTGCGAAGACCAAATAATTTATAAGAGCTGCTTCTTCGTGTTTAACATCTCTGGCACGCCAACCGGGTGAATCTCCTACCTGGGGCCAAATCCTTTG
>CAZOMS010000002.1:5343-46205 GCA_964580805.1 uncultured Syntrophomonas sp.
CGGATGAACCTTCCCCAGATTTCTTTGGATCATATCTTAAGATTATCGATGCCAGGCAACCCCGCAAGGGGTTCGCCCTCTCATTAAACCGGCCCACCACCGCTTCGTCTGTTGGCCGCATTAGCGCATCAAAACAGAGGCGTCTTTCCTTTCTCCAAGATATGGTCATTATTCCCAGCAGTTTCCGGTCAGGCAATGCCATCAGCTTTCGGTCGTTTTAGGTCGGCGCCAACAGTAAAAATGCTCCCATTTATTAATACGTCCTTTAATAGAGAAAAGCCGCGCACCCACAAGTGCACGGCTCCGAACACCAGCCTCTCCTAGACAATAACGCCACCCTCCTCATGCCAACCTCAAAACCTCTTTGAGTTTCCTATTCAGCCGGGCTTCTTCACCGCTTTCATTGGTTCTCAGTCTCAAAATCGGTATTCCATACTTCTCCAGAATGGCATCCTTCATTTTATCCCGGGCAGCCTGCTTGGGATTATTGACATGGTACGCATAACCGTCAACCTCAACCACCAGCACCGGCATTTTATCCAGCTTATTAAAGATGACAAAGTCAGTATGGGTCAAGATATTCATGGCGAACTTGCACTCGTTGTCATCCAATTTCTCCGGATTGCGAATCAGCATTTTCAGGGGCTGGTGCAGCACCCAATCAAGATTCTGAAATTCATCTTGGCCCAATACCTTCTCTATCACGGCGTTCATAAGGTTTTCCGATTCAAATTCTGATACCCTTTTCCGGTCCTTCATCCTCTCAAACAACTGCTCGGAATAACTGTGATACAGCAGGTCGAACACCGAATAAATATTGCTGTCGATGACCTCAAAATTGTTGTACTCAATATATTTGATCAAGTCACCGGTATTGGAACTGTCATTCTTCAAATTATCCGATACCACTACGATCAGTTTATCCACCGCTCGAGAAACCGCCACATTTATCAAGTTGGGGTTGTCTACAAAGTCATTCACATCATTTACAACGGTGGTGATTATCACAATGTCCTTTTCCCGCCCTTGATATTTATGAACCGTATCCACCTCGAAATTCCGCGACCCGATCGCCTCGGTCACCCTATCCTTTTGCATCACATAAGGCGAAATAATGCCCACCGATTTATCCCCGTCATCAATGCCCTGCTCGGGCAGAATTTCCTCCATGATAACGTCGATCTGCCGTTGGTTATATTTACTGCGGGCATGATTCCCGGCCGCAGTCTTATAAACCGCCAGCGGCTTATCACCATCCGCTTCCTCAGTCAGCACAATAAGTTCATTATTGTAGAACTTCTGATTGCAAAAGCCGATGATTTTCGGATGGCAGCGGTAATGCTCCTGCAAGAGAGTTCTGGGAACGCTTGCAAACAGGTTGGTAATGGAAGAAAGAATACTGTTTTCCGCATAATCGTAGCCAGCCGGGAGCGAAAATCTCCTGAAAATACGCTTGGTGTCCTCAGCGGTATGCGTCGGCACAATATTGGGCAGCTGCTTTAAATCACCGACAATGACTGCGTTCCGGGCACAGGATAGAGCCAGGGCTCCGGTGACAATATCGACCTGGGAGGCCTCATCGATAACCACATAATCGAATAAATAGTTGTTGGCGGCACAGTTTCGCAAAGAATGAGTGGTGCTCAAGATAACGGGGTATTCATTGATAAATGCGGCGAAATATTTCCACAGCGCATCATTGCTAAATTCCGACCGCTTCCTGCCAGATCTATATCTCTGCGCCAATGCGGCCTTGAACAGCCGCATGGAATCATCGCTGTATTCCTGCATGGCGGAATCGAATTGAAAGTGCTCCAAGCGCTTGGTCAAGACCTGGATCTCATCGTTCAGTTCCTCTATCTTGCGGTCATAATACAGTTTCTGCAGTAAGTCTATTACCTGCTCATTGGAATTCTTATAGAATGAAAAGCTGACTATCCCGTAGCGCAGCAGGTTCCTTAATTTAAACTTCCATGTTACCTGGTTCTCATTTTCCGCCATCTGCTGATAATCCTGCCAAAGGCTCATTATGGTTGCCGCCTTGTGCCGGCGCAAAGAGCGATAAGGAACAATTTCCTCATTAGTTTCATTGAAATAGGCGGTGAAGTGTTCTCTCTCCACCAAAAATGCTGCCAGCTCTTGCTTCAACACTGCCCCCCGGTTCTGTTGCTCCAGCATGGCCTCCAGCTCTTGGCCTTTTTTACCCAGGTTGCCCCTTATAGCCTTATTAGCAGCCGGTTCCAAAGCCCACGACGACATATCAGGATAGGTACCCTTATGCTCCGCAAAGAATTTAGCCTGGTTTGATTTATTGCCCAAATAGGCAGCTATGAAATCCACATCATATTTCTGGAGTTTCTCCAGCACATTAGCGGTGGCCGAATTATTGTTGGAAACTACCGCTACTGCATTATCGTTGATAACTGCATTGGCAATGATGTTAAGGATGGTTTGGGTCTTACCGGTTCCGGGCGGGCCCTCAATGACGCTGAGTCTCTCATTTAGAGCTTTCTCGGCAGCGCTTTTTTGACTCAGATTGAAGCCAAACGGAAATATAGGCATCTGCCTATATGGGGGAGAGTGGAGTGTGGTTGGAGACAGGTATTGGGCCAAAACGCTGCTGGGGCTAATATAGCCCAGCTTCGAATACTGTCTGCTTAAGAAGCTGCGATCTTCCTCATCGTTGACACCAAGTAATTCGGCGATCTGTTTCAGATATTCAAAGCAGTTATGGGCATCCGGATTATTGAGGCAGCTTGGCTCAATGGTGATTTCATTCCGGTGGTACACCTTTTGGTAGCCGGTCACAAAACAAAGCCGTTTATACTCCTCGAAATCAAGGATCTTGTCCACCCCGGAAACCGGCTGCTTATCCTTATATACCGCTGTCGTAGCAGAATCCAGGGAAACCGGATTCTTAAACCACTGGACATTGGCATGGTTATAGGTATATGTCTTACCAGGCAGGAAGGTAACCTTATACTTCCCATCTTCATAGACACAGCGGCTTATATTTTCAGTCTGGTCCTCACCTTTGAGAAGAATGAGATGCTTTTCTATGTCCAAATCAATAGAGGATTCCTTTCGGCGTTCTTAACTTGTGCACTCAGCGGTACAGTTTGTTCTGCAAAACAGATTTCTATGGTCTAACTAAATCCTTTATGATAAAGCTATGATATAATGTGGATAAATAAGATTGTAAAAGGAGTCTCTTATGATAAATATCAGACCAGTTTCGGATTTAAGAAATAAGTTCCCTGAAATCGAAGAACTAGTAATCGAAAGCAGAGAACCGGTTTTTTTAACTAAAAACGGTTACGGTTCTATGGTCCTATTAAGCCTTGAGCAATACTCCGCTCTAACTGATAATGTTGAGATTAAGCTCGATGAAGCTGATAAAGCCGCCCAATTAACTGATGAACGCTATATCGGCAAAGAAGTCTTCACTAGAGTAAGGAAACGTATCAATGGATGAAAAGAAGATGACATTATGGAATTACGCCGCATTTTATTCAACCATCGGTGATCTGTCAAAGCTTTTATAATCTCAGGACTTAGCCCTACCAATCCCCCCTCTCGTTAGTGAGGTTACTCTTCTCGTTTTCTCCGCCCTTCGATAGGGTAAGGATGTGATGGAATATTCACGCGGTAATCGGTCTCGTCCATACGCATTAGATCCACTCCCTAACTCATTACTTGTAGGCGATTGTGGTGTTCCACAATTACCTCAACATAAATTCATTCTAATCTATCTATCCATAACCCGGGCGGCATTGCATTTACTACCGCTTCGTGGTATTTAGGATTCCATGCTCTGCTGTCCAACAGTGCTATCATGCCGGTGTCTGTCTCTCTCCTTATCAGTCTCCCGCTACCTTGCTTCAATACTGTCAGCATCTCCGGCACGATAACCGTTTGACGGTAGTCTAATTCCTCTTGTATGGCATTCTCTACCTTCCGCGCAACTATCGGATCAGATGGCGACGGAAACGGCAGTTTATCGATAATTAATAATGAAAGGGCCTCGCCCGAAACGTCCGTTCCCTCCCAGAATGCTCCGGTTGCGAACAATACTGACGAGGTATCTTTTTTGAATTGTCGCAATATCTCATTCGGGCCGGCATCACCCTGCTTCAATAAGGTATATGGCAGTTCCTGGGCGCGGATATACTCATATGCGTATTCCATCCTCCGGTGGCTGGTGAATAGTATCAGTGCCCTGCCTCTGGATTTCGTAATAAGCTCTTTGATCCGGACAGCTAAGACTTGTGTAAACTCATCTGCTTCTTCGCCATCGGCTGCAGGGGAGGGATGGGGCATATCTTTAGGAACAAATATCTTCAAATTCTTCTTATAATCAAAAGGAGAAGGATAACTTCACTCCATTATCTTACGGTCTTTAATGCCGAGCCTCCTAGCGATTCCATAAAATTCAGCCTCAATACTCAGGGTGGCTGAGGTCAGGATGACCGGATGGAAAGGCCGGTGCTGCCATAAGGCTTTCTCCAGAAACGGGCCGATATCAAATGGTGCCTGAATCAAAACTATGCCTTTTTCTTTCTCGATCCATAGAATCGAATTTGGGTCATCCAGATGCTTGTGGAAATCAGTAACAAATTTCTTGGCTTCCTCTACGGAGCTGAATAGTTTATCGTCTACATCGGAGGAATTCTTCTTTTGGGAGTTAACCAAGTCAACGGAGAATGCTGCTTTGCCTAACAAGTCAGAAAGGAAACCGATGTTGTCAGATAGGTCTTTAGTGACTGCTATCTTCTGCCGGATGCTCTCTTCTGCGGAGATCTGGGAATATATCTCTGCTTCTATATCCTGCAAAACTTTTTTGCCAGTAAGAGCATCTTTTATATGGTTGTATTTTGAATAAACTCTGGTGAGCAGTCCGAACAGATGACTAAAATCCATTCGGTTCGATAACTCATCCCGGACTATCTCCTCAAAGGTATGTGCTTCATCAATCACTAAACAGGCAGGGTTAAACCACAATCTACGTTCTTCACTCTCGGTAATCATCTTTAAGTGGCTTATGAGTTGATTATGATTCGTAACTATAATTCCCTGCGTTATCTTTCTGTGATCTTTCATGTTCCGGTATTTACAGTCAATACTGCAAAAGGCATGACAGTTGTCAGCTGAAACCTTGTTGAGAACGGCAGATGTAAGATTAGGTGCTTTAGCTTCCTCTAAATCCCCCCATTGTGATCCCTGGTACCAGTATGACAAATTCTTATGTTCAGAATTATTTATCTGTTTGGTGTTCTTAAGGCTGTCTATGGCAGAACGGCAGACATAATTACGCCTGCCCTTGGAAAGGATTACGTCAGGTACTTTTTTGTATATGGGTTTATTGAATTCCGTAATGGTCGGGACGTCTTCCAGAGCCAACTGCTCCTGAAGGTTTTTGGTCCTGGTGCTAATTATGATCGGTCCGAAATTAGGGTAGCCTTGAAAATGTTTTTGAATGAGCGGTAGCAAATAGGCGAAGGTTTTACCTGTTCCTACCCCTGCTTCTGCAAATAGGATTGATTTGGTCGCAACAGCATTGTCAATATGTACTGCCAGCTCGATCTGCGCGTCTCTGGTTTTATAACCGGGGAAGGTGAGGCTTAATTTTTTAAATAAATCCTGCATCGTCAAGACGGGTGGAAACAGTGGGATTATTGGTTTGGGAGGTTTCACCGCGTTTTGTTTTAACTTCTTAAAGGTTTTCACTGGCTCAGGGATTCTCTGGATCGCCTGTTTACTGAAATTGTTGGCCGGTACCGAAAACATTGCATTGCAACTAGAGTTCTGGCAGGTATATATATCGGCTGTCTTAACATGGCTCACCGTTGTTGGTGAATTACAGAACTTGCAGTTCATGAAACGCCCCCTTGCTCACTGAATAGATTTTTCTTGAGCTCCTTACCCCCCCACCCGTTTCTCAAAATAACTCCCCAGCTGTTCATCACAGATCTTGGCCAGTTCCTCCCGGTCGTCGACGCTTAACGACTTCCAGAGCTGCGGAACAAAAGCCACCCGCTTAAGATCTCGTTTGTGTTCCATGAATGACTTGCGCTCAAATTTCTCGAAGGGCATGGTCAGCATCAAGCGGGTCACCTCAAAATCACTCAGCTCATCGATCCGGTTTACTGTACTCCTGGATGTTTCTATCAGAAGGCCCTTGTCCGCCCGGCTCTGATAATAAATACGAAAATAGCTGGTCAATTCGGCCAGATCCACCTCGCCTTTGGCATCGGCCAGGGTCAGCATCCCCTTAAGCATCACCGGTTTGTAGGAACTGCTCATATCACCGGCGCTTACAAAAGACAGGAAGTCCTCCTTCAACGTTGCCGCCGTGCGCTTCTTTATCCCCAGCCTGCTGCGGATCTCATCCACCCGTTCCTTATAAAAATAGCGATATGTGACCCGGCCCATCTTCATCTCCAGGTCCGGACCCGGAGAAATCCGACCATTGTCGATCCAGGCACGCACGGTATTGTCATCGACATACAGCTCCAGAGCCAATTGATGCGCTGACACCATATCCTGAATCTCTTCCTGCCAGTCAAACAGATCCACAACCTCATAGTCCATCGCATACACATTGTGCGGCAAGCATAGATCAGGCTTTTCACCCAGCCGGTAGGAAGCTTGCTCCTCGGCTATCTGCCCAGGCGGGGCAAGTACCAGCCCCCCCGGACGATACTCTTTCTTTTTCAGCAGCCGGTGCAGATTCACGGCGCGGTTGAAACGGTTGCTGTCATCAACAAAATCAAAGACCAGCAGAGCCTCTTTACCTTCATCTTTGCGAGTCCCCCGTCCCAGTTGCTGCATATATATCACCCGCGACAGGGTAGGCCGGGCCATAAACAAAACCGACGTTTCCGGGCTATCCCAGCCTTCATTCAATATATCGCAGGCGCACAGCACCCTGATGGTCCCTTCATGGTAATCCTGCAGGACTTTTTCCCGCTCATCCCTCTTCATCCGGCCATCCACCGCCCAAGCCGGCACGTGGTGGTCCCTGAACAGCTCCGCCACTTCCCGGGCGTGGTCCACACTGGCGCAGAACACCACCGTCTTCTGGCCGGGAACATGAGTGAGCCAGGTCTCCACGATCAAACGGTTGCGCTCGGGCAGATGGATCTTTTCATCCAGATCCTGCAGGTTGTATTTTATCCCGTTAAAGCGCACCCGGGAGAAGTCGATGTTGGTCTTCACCCGGACACAGCGGATCGGCACCAGTTCCCCGATCTCCACCGCGGTCTTGAGATCCAGACGGTGGGCTTCGTGTTGGAAGATCTCCATGATCGATTCCTGGTCATGGCGTTCCGGGGTAGCGGTAAGGCCCAGCAGGAAACGGGGATGGAAATAGGAGATCACCTGGCGGTAACTATCTGCCGCCGCATGATGGGCTTCATCGATGATCAGGTAGCCGAATCGATCCGGGGCGAACCGCTCCAGGTTCTGATAGAGCCCCTGAATACTGGCCACCAGCACATCAGCTTCGGCATCGTCCTCATAGTCGGCGAGCCTCTCGGTCCGGGCCTCCGGCCACAGCTGCCGGAACCGGTTCACCGCCTGGTCCAGCAGCTCCAGCCGGTGGGCGATGAACAAGGTCGGCAATCCCATCTTCCGGGCATCCAGAACGGCCACGGTGGTCTTACCCGTACCCTGGGCATCGGCTATCAGGGCCATGGAGCCCTTTTCCGACCGCCAGGCTTCCAGGTTGTCCAGGGACTCCCGCTGGTGCTGGCGCAGTTCCAGTACCTTGCCCTTCTGATAAGGCAGATAATCGTCACCCACCTCGAAGTGGGGATCCTGCCCCAGGAACTCCCGCAGCTCGGATTTCACCTGCTCCCGCTGATTGGCCAGCTGCCGGTAAGTCCAGATATACACCTGCCAGCGCTGATAGGTCAGGCTGTTTCTCTTCAGCAGATCATCCTGGTATTTATCGATGGAAATCAAGGCGGGATTGTGGACCTGTTCCCCGTCGATCTCGATCGCATACTTCTGCAGGGAAGTCTGCAGGACATAATCGATGTAGCGGTTGTTGCCGTAAATATCCTTACAGGGGTACTCGTTCATCAGGTACTGGGTCTTCTCCAGCCCGAATGCCTCTGTAAATATATCGACAAACAGGTCTTCGGCTGGTGTGGCTGCATCCACGCAGTCCATGGGGTTGTCAATCAAATGATCAGCCAAATCACACCCTCCATCCTAATCTGCCCGGCCAATGCCTGTCGTCGTGAAGATTGCTAGTAAATCCTCCGGGACGGTATGACGCCGCGCACGCCTCCGCGCGGGTTGTCGATATCGCCGATGTAGCGAGGAATCAAATGAATATGTAAATGGAAAACAGTCTGTCCGGCGGCCTCCCCGCAATTGATCCCGATGTTGTAACCAGCCGGGTTAAACGTGTTGTCGAGATGTTGTTTGCAATCCTCCAACAGATCGGAAAATGCCTTCCGTTCTTCCGATGTGCTGCTCCAGAAGTCCTCCACATGCCGGCGGGGGATGATCAACATGTGTCCCTGGTTTACAGGGTATCTGTCGTAGATGGCAAAGACCAAATCATTGGAAAGTACAATTTCATCAGGACTGCAGAAGGGGCAAGGTTGGTTCATAGTGACCTCCTGGGGTTTAAGGTTTATTCGCATATAATTGCCCGGGTCTAGTCTTAAATGAACTCCATTTCTTCACAAATACCCAATCATCGACGGTGCCATCAGCGCTCAAAATATCTAAGTAAACTCAATCCCCCGGCCCGGCCAGGACTCCTAGATACACTCCTTCACACCAACGTTCATGATCGTGAATCTAACTCCTGAACAGCCCCCAAAGGCCGCCGTGTTTTCTGAAATCGATGTTGAAAAACCGGCTGGCTGCATCCAGGTCCATGACGATCCACTCTCTGGACTTGTGGGCTTCCAGATCCTCAGGAAGTTCCTTTATAATCCGGTCCGCTTCCCAATACTGCCCGGCATTATAGCGCAATTGGGCATATTTTTTGTTAACCTTAAAGGCCTTTTTGTTGATCTGCCAGGCGGTTTTGATGGTTTTGATGGCTTGCGAGCCGGTAATCTTTTCACTGAAATAATCATCAAGGGTCAACTGCCGGACATAATGAGGTAAATCCCGGTCGAGGTGCTCGGAAATGATGGTATAAATTATGGCAGCGGAGGCCTGCAGAATATCTGGCGCCGCTTCGCTGTCGTCCTCCTTCAGCGTATCGATAAGTTCTGGCAGGATCCTCAACATCCGCCGCAGATATTCTCGGTAGAATGCGGTGCCGATATTCTTCTGCACCCGCCGGACAATACTGGTTTTCATAATCTCTGTGTTTTTTAACCCGGCCTGGACATGGCACAACACCGTGCGCCGAGTTACTTCCGGTGCCACCGCTTTGACATCCTCATTGGCGCTGATGACCACAGCTGGATAGTCCAGGATATTCTCCGCCACCCCGAAGTCATCGTTTTTGATGGTCTCAATGGCATGCTGATTGAAGCGGGTTTGAGTCAGATCATCAACAATAATAGGCGCGCCCTTAACCGCCCTTTTCAAGCCATCGATATTGGAGCGGGTAAATTCAGGGGCCGCTATTTTGGTCTTCTGGCCGATCATCATTTTGAGCAGGGTCTCCAGGAAACTGGTTTTGCCTGCTTTACTTTTCCCGTAAACCAGGCCGAAAATCGGGTAGGGCAGCAAGTTCTGATTGTATTTGACCGCCATATTGCGCATGACCGCCATAAACGGGGTGGTGAAAAACCAGTTGGCAAAGGCATAATACTTCAATTGCATGCCGGTCACATCACCGTGGAATTTCTCGTACCCCTCCATGTACTCTATAAACAATCCCACATCGGTGGTAATCTCCTCCCGAGACGGGCTCAGATCCAACTCCACATCATTCAAAGTCACCCGGACCAAATCGATGTCTACCACTAATTGCGGGTATTCGCTGCGCAGTTCCTTTTCCTTGATATTGGCCTCCACTACCCGCTTGCGCGTCTGCAGTACGCTTTCCGGAGACAGAATGATCTTGCCCTTTTTGTCCTGCTTGGGCACGTATGAATCGAATTTTGCGGCCAACTGTTTGACATCCAGAACAAATCTAATCTCATCCTTCACATCCTCGTCGGTAGCCGGCTCGATCACCATCGCCTTTTTCACCTTCACGGTTTGAAACACCGGAATCTCGTTGAGGTGATCGCCATCATCCGACATTCTCAGTGCGGTGGTCGTTATATTGTCCGAACTCAAATCCTTAAGGGCGTCAAAACTATTCTTGTACCAATCAAAAGCCCGGTCTCCATCCAGGTAACTGATGTTTTCCCTCTGTCTGCCCGAGAATGCTGCATAAGACATATTGGCAGAACCGATGATGACACGCTTCTTGCCATCATCGGCGTCCAGCAGGTAAACCTTTTCGTGGGACATTTTTTCACGAGCGACAAACAGCTTAAGTGTCTGGTCGTCGATCCGTGACACCAGGTCGATTCCTGCTTTGCTACTGGTGGTGCGAAGCCGCTCAATGGTCTTGATCTGATAGGCCATCACCTCTTGGAGGGTAAAAGCCATCACCTCTTCGCAGCCGAAAATGACCTCGGCGTACTTAAAGTTTTTCAATAAGGCATAGATAAAACCGATTCCAGATGAATAGGTGATAGCGTATAGCCGGTCATACCCTGAAAAGAGTTCCATCCAACTAAGATTCTCAGCTTCAACGAACTCCATGTGAACCACATCTATTTTCCCTGGCTGTTCAAGCTTAGTGTCAAACAACTGCCCTGATGTATCTTCTGTTTCAAATAACGAAAGGCTTTCACCCATTGCATTGCTCACCCCCCACGCAGTACATTTCGATATGAAATGATTTCGTCGTTTGTGTCTCTGATTCCGTAAGCCCCCACTATGGCTTGCAGACTCCTGCAAATCGCAACTATCCGGAATTACCGGATAGTTCGTAGTTATTTGTCTTAGGCACTCAGAGATGGATTAGTGCCTCTTTTCTTCCCATTCATATCTTGAGTATTTGGCAAAATTAAAGAGCAGAGGTAATAATTCAAACAGGACTCCTATTGGTTTTGGAACCGCTAAAATGAAAGGCGTCTTCCCTTGAGGGCAGCCTAAACGACTTACCTCGCAAATTCAACTTGTAAGCATTTCTTACAAGTCCAAAAGCGAGTTAATAGATTCCCGTCTTCATCATCCTTCTCCCGTATGTCATATAGTCTTTCAGTGATCCCTAACCAACTGATGCAGTACTTATGTATTGGCCCTTCAAGATGTTGCCCAGGTAATCGGTAATCCTACTCAAATTCATATCCGGGTACGTCTCCCGTAGCCCATCAGCCATAACTCGGAAATACTGACCTGAAGGCATATTAAAGGGCCTGACGTTACTGTTTGTAAACGTTAAAATCCTACAACCATCAACTTCTCCTAAATCTATCTGTTTATCATACCAGTTTGGTCCCAATCCCTCCTGTTCATGAACTTGCGTGTACTGTTCATAGTTTATAAGATACATTCTTCCTTTGGTTATGGCCTTAGAATCAGGTTCAGGATATAAAAAGGCAACTCCACAGCCTTCCCATGAATCAGATTTGTTACCGAAATATAATCGATAAGGTATATCTATAGGCATAGCCGCCAATGGAGCGCTTTTGTCCATACACCCGTAATATTTTCTGCCGTTGTATTCACAGACACCCCCATTTATATAACAGAGAAATCGATCTTCACTCAAATTAGATCCGTAGCATGCATACCAGACGTAGTCTTTCATGATTGTCTCCTCCCAGATCCCTTGGTCGTTGTGATTAACACTAGTATTACATCATGATTCGACGTATAATTACCCACTTCACCACCTGTCATTCCGTAAGGTCCGCAACATTCTGATTAACCTGTATCGATCATTCTTGTAAATAATCTCCTAATATAAGCCTGTCCATCCTCTTGAAACAGCACGTTTACCTTATCAAAACTCTCTCTTCCTGCTTTTCCGTCGCCAATCCACCAATTAATTCTGTGGAAAGGCGTAACCGAGACAATAAAAGACGATAGAATAATGTCGGCTTCACCCAACCTGTTCTCGATCTCTTTGACGGTATTACAAAATTGTATCTTGGGATCGCCCAGCCCTTCAGAGTGAGACACCCCTTTGGGATCAATAAAGGCGATATACTGTTTCCCGTCAGCAAACAACCAGAGAATAAAATCCGGTTCAAAGAACTGATTGCCTGTGAAGAACTTTAATCCGCGACCACCGCTCTGATTGCGAAGTAAATATAGATCCGTGTCTGCAAAGAATTCATTTTTATTGAAAACATATTCTTTAAGGTCTAGTACAAACTGCTTTTCACCGTCATTTAATGGTACCGGCTTTATCTCAAGCGAAGTCTGTCCCTTGGACTGGCATAACAGCGGTTCAAACAAGTGGCGGCTAAATCCAACCGGTGCAAAAACATGATGAGCAAATTTGCGGAAATCAATTTCCCCTAAATCCCCCTTGCGATTTGCATCTTCCATAGCCGTGGCCAGTTGCTTTAGTTTCTCCAACATTGAAGCTTCGACCTCGTCCACTGAGACTTGATAGGTATAAAGTAGGTTGGTATCATCCGGAGATAGATCTACGTATTCCAGGTTAGGTAACTCCCAGGCCCGCTGATGATAAGCGTAGAAACGATCGCAGTACTTTTTTAGCAGGATAATCACAATCTCCTGCCAATTGCGAACTTGGCTAAAGGAATTAAACTGCATTTCCTCAGCCGTTATGTACAAGGTATACCAATCCGGATCGGCCATTATCTGCGGCAGGATATGGCGTGGTATATGCAGGTTAAATCGACCTTTTTCGTTTTTGTAGCGTAGCAATTCAAAATAGATTTCATCCCAATCTAGAAAAGCCCGCTGTTTATCGGTAAAACTCTCCTGATTAAATACCGATTCCTGCACCGTAAACTCGGCCGCTTTCGTCATACGAACCTGAAGACGAGGATACCAGTTCAAGATTACCTTTTGCCGCTTCAGGTATTCGGGGGGTAAGGCCAGCACTGGTCTAGGACCGTCTTTCTTAAAGTTTAAATCACCTTTGACCCGCAGCACCTTGAGCGGTTTCGCTGGGGGCCAATGGCGCAGAACCGGTAAGGTGATGCTTTCCGGTTTGTCTGGCGGCAGACCCTCTTCCTCCAGGTATTCCTGAAACTGCTTCATGTATTCAGCCCGCACTCCAAAAACATTCAATGTCTCCGCCAAGGTAATATGATCTGGAGCAGTCCCAGGACATATCACCCGGCTGCGTTTTAAACTCATATTATAGCCCTTCAGCCGAACCCCTCGGCCAAAAAGCTGAATTATTTCCGATCCTTCTTTACGCCCCACATTCAGCAATCCCATGGTACTTACTCGCCACGAGCTCCATCCCTCACTAAATTTCCGAGCCCCGATTAGGATATTGATCTTGGAATCCCGGGCATTAATCTGCTGAAAAAGGGAGGTCGAGAAATCTAGCTCATCAGTAGACAAACCGGCTTCGTCACATAACTTTAGTAATTCTTTATCAGCGCCAACATTGATAACTCCAAAATAATCCGAGTCTCCGAGGCATATGCCGATTTCGCCTTTTATTCCCTTTAAATTATCCAGATGCAAGGTACTCCCTGGTACCGCCCCATTACACAAACAGCGCAGCACGTCTCGATACAAATCCTCCCCGGTCATTGCTAAACCGGTCAGGTATGGAAACGCATTGGCAAAAAGATCGCGCCCGCGACCATCTACCAAACCCGTCTTGCCGCTCATAAGCAAATTGAGATTCAGAATTGATTCATCCTGATCCTGGGCGAACTGGTCCAAAAATTGCAGTATACTGACTACATCGGCTACTTCCTGCTTCCCTTCCTGGGAAGTAGCAGTCACACTCTTGCCCACAAACACCCATAATGGTTTCTCCAGCAGGAACGGTGTAAACTCAGTTTGCTTGTCCTGGAACAGTCTTAGTTGTTGATAATACGCCAGTAAGCAGGCAGTAAGATAAAGCTGGCGGTGATGATCGTTGGCTTGATTCTCCGACAGGTTGAGTATCCGGTACTCCTTGCCGTAGCCATCCTTATAGAAGAACTTATAAGAATAATCAAAAAGGATGCAACGGGCATACTCCTGAACTAGATCGTCCTTGCCGGCCGCCTTCATAGCCTGTCCAAAGGTAGCCGAATATTCAAAGGAAAACCCGGTGGCGCAGAGTCGATCTCGTATCCCCTTCCAGACCTCGCCGCTGGAGCCACGGTGCCCCTCATCTACCAGCAACAGGTTGTTACCCTCAAATGCATCAACTGCGACCGTTTTTACGCCCATATCCTCTTTCAGTTTGTTTATGTCGATAATTTCAATCTGGCCCGAGCTAAACAAGCCGCCCTGGTTCTTATCAAATATCTCGGCTTCCAGGCCGGAGAGGCCATACTCCACCAAGTGCTGGTATGATAGCCCTTCGTTGGGCGTTAGCAGGATAATGCGATTCAGTTCCCGCTCCCTGCCATATTGAGCCAGGTAATGCTTGAATTGAAGAATGTTAACATGCATTATCAAGGTCTTACCTGAACCGGTGGCCTTCCAAAATGCTAATTTAGACAGATCAGCCTCCGTATAGGGCTTTATTTGATCTCCCTCATGTTGGGTATTAAAGTTCTGAACATATTGATTCAAAGCGGATAATAATTTTTGTGGGTCACGGAAATAACGATCCAGGTATATTTCAGTAAAGAGCAAGGACAGGTATTGAAAATACTTCCAGCGGATGTCATCATCGCGTCGCCCCCTTATGGCACGAGTATGACGAAAAATATTTTGGTCATATTGCAAAAGTATATCGGCCGTTAATTCACCCGACTCAAACAGGCCTGGTACAGTTAACTGGTGATAGAAGAACGAGACATTATCGCTATCATAACCCTCCAACCGAGGATCTTTTAGGCTAACGGCCAATTCTTCCAGGCTCCCGACCTCAAACAGACTCAGGATATACTGGAATAGAACCAAACGCTGATCAAAGCGCAAGGTTGAATTGGCCGGGTTTCTTTTTGTCTTGCCTTTGCCTTTCGTCTTTACCATAGCTGCCTCCTATAGATCCCGGAGATCAAACATGAGCCGCTTGAATTCCTCTTCAATGAGCAATACCTTCCATCGTTCCCCTTCAGTCCGACGGTTTTCTATATAGTTGTCGCCATTGACATAAATGCGGTCGAATTCATTATCGCGCGGGTTATACCCCGAGCGATCCAGGAAATCCTCCAAATCCTGGTTAGATTTCTCATTAAGATTACGCCAGATAATTAAGGCCCGCTCTCCGGAAGGCAACTCGCCGCGAATAACCTTAAAGTCACGCACTACTTCACTCTGCCTGACGGTCAGTCCCAGCAGGTAATTGAAGGTCTCAGGCAGGTCAACCACTACTGGGCGGCTTTCATTGCGACGGGTTATGTTCAGCGTGTAATCAAAAGGATTGCGGAAGGCGTCGAGATTGAGAAGTGAGGGGCTGTCCTGGCTTTCCAATTCCAGCATATAGGATAGAAGGTATTCTTCCCGAACCTTATCATGCAGCTCCAGTTGAATTTGTTGAGCGTCTGTACGCCTCAACTCCAGGTTATTCAAAGTGTCTTCAAAGGATTCCAGGCGCATGTACTTAAACATATGGCTGGAACCTTCCCGGGACACCGGCTTACCGTCCTTCCAGTCTTTCGAATATATAACCTTTTGGACACGGGGTTTGGTCACAGAATCAAAATACTCACCCATCTCGACTAGTATGTATTTGCGCGAGCCTTTATCTTTTCGGTTAAGGTTAATGACCGCATGTGCGGTTGTGCCCGAACCAGCAAAATAATCCAATACAGTAGCATCTTTATTTCGAACGCTGTTAACTGCCCATAGACAGTCCTGTACAGTATACAAAGATTTGGGGAAATCAAATACTTTATTACCCATAATATTATTCAATAGTTTTGAGCCGTATATATTAGCATAGTACTTTGTATCTTGCCATACGGTCTTATACCTTGTTTTTGTTTTTGTCCTTCGAATAGATAAAATACCGTTCCGTTCACTAACTGATAGTTCATCAAGAATATCTTCAACTGTATCTCTAGCAAAAACCCATTTACGTTCTACGCCATCTTCTGAAACCGGATAGATCTCGACTATTGCTCCATTAATAATATTTGAGTCACCGGGATGGTAATCATCTGAACACACATCTCCAAATCCAACAATATTATTATCCTTTACATAGATCGGATAAAAACAATTTTTTGCTAATGTACGAGCACTAGTACCTCCCCAATCTCGAAATGCTTCTTCGGATTCCTTGTCACGGTCGGTTTTCCCAATAATATTCTTTATGTTTTCAAAAGCAAAGATCGCATATTCATGGCTATACGAGAAGTTGTCCCCTTGTACACCTGCGGGATTATGAATAATAGAAATGCAGCTTTTTGTCCAATTGGGCAAACAACCATGAATTAGTTGCAGAAGATTTGAGACTTCATTCTCGTCTATAGCTGTAATTAGTGATGCTTCTTTCGTCTTAAACTTACTTGATAGCATGATTCTATCGTGCATGAAGCTTATCCATGATGAGTGCTTGTATGCGTTCTTATATAATATTTCACTGCTCTTGGCATTATATGGGGGGTCGGCATATATACAATCAATCTTGCCTTTGTATCTCGCATATAAAAAGCTCAACGCTTGAAAGTTCTCACTGTGTATTAATAAGCCATCCATCTTCCCATCAATATCATCCATGGAGGCCAGCAATCGTTCCTTGAATTCTCGGCTGAAGGAAGCTGTATCAAGTACCAAGAAGGGGTTGGACTGTAGGAACTCCACTGTCAACGGCTCTACATAACCTTTTACTTCTTCAATTGCAAACAGCCGCTTCCATTCTTCCAGTTGAGCCTTGTTGGCTATGATTTCCTCATAAAATTCCTCGGGAACACGGTCAAGGGTAAGGCAATAATTGGTCTCAACTACAAATTTCTTTTTCAACCACAGCTTCTTCTGGAAATCCTCCAGCTGAGCTAGAAAAGCAATGATCTTATTGCCTAGGCTCTTGATTACTTTGACTTTGTTTAGGTATTGATGTGCTTTTACTTCGTTCTCGGTGTCCAGATCATCCAGGTACATAACTTCATTTTTTATGTAAAAATCCAATTCCCGGCGTAAGAATCCACCTAGGTTTTTATGGATAAAGTAATCGAAGCTGTTTTTGGCGGTGTAATCATTTAAGTGTTTCTCCAACAGAGTACGTTTAGGGTCTTTTTCGGTGGGCACAATTTGCCAAACCCCGCTAAAGTCTGCTAACTGAGCTTCTCCCAAGATTTTTTGCAATATCTTTATTGTAGTCAGGTTTAGCTTGTTCTGCTTTTCTTTCATCGCCTGGTATACAAAACGAATCACCAGTTCATCATTTTCGACACTGACCGTGTCTTCCTGGGATAGTATAAAACGGCGTTCCTTGTCCTTTTCAGCCTTATTATTGTCTTGCTCGGTGGAAGCATCTACGATCTTGAAATGGACCGCTTTCCCATTTTCCAACCTGAAAACATAATCTCGGAAGTATTCAGTGGTCTTTATGTAATACTGGTCGGCATTGGCCCAGTGCAGCTTAATTTCTTCCCCGTTATAGGGAATTGCATATACTCCATCTTTGTAGCGGGGTAAGCTGATGAAATCACCTTCTTTGTAATAACGGCGGAAGAAGTTGGTTAAATGTGAGAAAACCTCGTCGGCCAGGGCCCCTGCTCCTTGCTCGGTTGCTGACAACCGTTCCTGCAATTCCTTGATTTTTGGCATTTGCGTAATCATATCTGGCGTAGCTCCGGCATCTCGCAATGAATCCACCAATTTTTCCAATTCCCGTTCAAGCAGAGCTTTTTTATCGCCACCTGCCTGGGCAAAGGCAGCCTCCACCTGGGGCACCAGATCATCATTCAGAAACCGGTTTATTTCCTGGCGCTTCTGATTCATGATCCTATAGATACCAAAGTCTAAATCAGCTTGATTTAGTTGAAACATATCCTCTAAAATGGCATGAAATTGTTTGAGTTTGTCTGACAAGATTTATTCCTCCTAATCATGATCCCTTACGGGTACATCCAATACATCTCTACCGATTATAATCATTGTAGTTCCCAGGTAATGGTGAACAGAGTCTCTTCGTTGACTATTTGCTGCATTCTGGCTTCCAAATCCTTGATGAGATCATCTCGTTTGGCTATGATTTCATCTTCTACGTCGAAAATATGCTGGCGTTGACGCCGCTGCAGACGCTGTAATTCCAGCAGTTTACTTTCAATCTCGTGTTGTTCATGAAGCGTGGTTGCAGTTCGTGACTGGCGCTGCCAATGCTTTATTTTAGCTTTGGTATCACGCAACTCTTTTTCAGCCGCCACTACCAAGTCATCAGCCCATTTCCCCAGTCGCTCCCGCTCTTCACGGAAAACACTTGTGTTCTGCTCGAGAGCATGACTGATGGTAGCTTCAGTATGGCGGCAGGCTTCCGCATTAAGCCGATGTTCGACCTCTGGTGACATATGACCATCTTTCACATTTGCCTGGCATTGAAACAGTTTCTCGCAGATTTCGGGATCCAGATAATCTCCGTCCTCACTGAAACCACTAAACAACAAGTATTCATCCCGATCAAACGAATCAATGGTTAATTTCCTCAAGGTAAGAGACCCTTTTTGGCCACGCAAATCTTCCAGAGCACTGATCTTGACTGGATGATGGCTGATGTCGAATTTCAAATGAGCCGGTGGGGTTGGCTCGGTCTTGGCCTTATCCAGGACAAAATCCCCCAGAGGATGAGAAAGACGGTAAACAAAAGGCCCTGCCTCTATACGGTTTTTGGTGATCATGCGGTAGCGTCCGGTTGATATCCCTGTGACCGGTGATTTAATCAACTCAAAACTCATATTATGGTCGTCAAACTCAGCATTATTCTCCAGCACCAACCTTGTCACTCCCCAGAAATATCGCCCCCACTGGTTCAATTGTTCTCGTGCTTCACCGAGGCTGACCTTAAGGCGATCATGAACATCCTGGTCAAAGTTCTCCAGGAGTGCTCGGCGTGTCTCCGCCAGACGTGATTTAATCGTAATCTCCATTTCACTCTGCAAATCTCTAAACGCTTGTTCTATCTCTCTTTGGCTACGGCATTCCTGATAAATAGCCAATATGCGTCGTTCAAAATCTACCCCCGATTCGATGGAACCTAACACTTCATCTGATGCCCCAAAGACACCGCTAAAAAGGTTGAACTTATCTCGCAGGATTTCAAATACCCTACGGTCTGCCGCATTACGTTCATTAAGGAAGTTGACCACTACCACATCATGCTGCTGGCCATAGCGATGACAACGCCCAATACGCTGTTCGATACGCTGCGGGTTCCAGGGCAAATCGTAGTTTACCACCAATGAGCAAAACTGAAGATTAACACCTTCAGCTGCTGCCTCAGTGGCAATCATTATGGAGGCAGTGCTTTCAAAATATTCAATGAGCGCCAACCGTTTATCAGCTTGCTGCGAACCGCTCAAACGCCCGGTCTTTTCGTTTGCCTTAAGCCATTCTTCAAAAATAGCCTTCGATTCCTTATCGGTGTTAGAGCCGTTGAAAAGCACTACCTGCCCAACAAAGCCGTTGGTCTCCAAAAACGCTTTAAGATAATCCTGGGTACGCCGGGACTCAGTGAAGATTAAAGCCTTGCGATGCGCCCCCATTTCTTCCATCTTTTGAAAACCAATATCCAGTGCTGTCAACAACGCGTGACTTTTGGTATCTGTTTGAATGCTTTCTCCCAACTCTATATATTGCGCCAACTCCTGGATTTCCTTTTTTATCTTCTCAGTATCCGGGATGGGCTTTATAGCGTTTCCACACTTTTGCCCTTCAGCGCCAGTGACCTCAGTTTGTTCTATATCGAGTTCAGTGATTTCTTCAGTTTCTTCCTCTGATAGCTCAGCTTCCAGGATCAGTTCATCCTCTAACGTGATTTCCTCTTGAATATCTGCCAGCTTGTTTTCCAATCTTCGTTTCATTGTCTGCAGTGTTGTTACTACCGCATTGGAAGAGGAGGCCAATAACTTACGCAGAATAAGTGTTGTAAGTGTCCTCTGTTGGGCCGGTATGGAGTAGGTATCATCCCTCCGCAGGAATTCTGATATGGCTTCATATAAAGCCTGTTCTGAGTCACTGGGCTGAAACGGTGTGGTAATTGCCCTGCGCTCAGTGTAACGAATGTATTCGAGCACTTCCTGACGCAGGGTTCGCTTACAAAAACCTGCTAACCTCTCCCTTAATTCGGGCAGATCTCCATCCTGGTTGCAGTATTGACTACGATAAGAAGCTAAATCGCCAAATATGTGCTCATCTATAATAGTAGACAAACCATAGAGTTCTAATAATGAATTCTGCAGCGGTGTGGCAGTAAGCAATAATTTCTTGCGGTCTGTAAGTGCCCAGCGGATACCCTGCCCGATTCTATTGCTGCTCCGATAAGCATTTCTAAGTTTGTGTGCCTCGTCGATCACCACGAGGTCCCAGGGAATGGTTTTTACTTCTTCCTTGCGGGTATTGGCATAATTCATGGATACAATGATTACACCTCGCTGACTAAATGGGTGCTCCATTCCGTCTCTTATGAATTGACGATAGCTCTTCGCATCCATGATAACGGTGGGTAGATTGAATTTCTCTTCTAGCTCAAGGCTCCATTGTTTACGCAAGGACGCTGGGCAAATAACCAGAAGCTTGCGCTTGCGCTCAGCCCAGTATTGACATAAAACCAAGCCCGCTTCTATGGTTTTCCCTAATCCTACCTCATCAGCCAGCAGCACACCTTTTGACAGAGGTGACTGGAATGCAAATAAAGCCGCATCTACCTGATGCGGATTCAAATCTACGGCAGCATCAAATAAAGACATCGAGAGTTTATCGATACTGTTATTTGACGTCTGTTTGGTGAGTTTATGGGCATGATACTTTGCATGATACCAGGTATTAATGTTTTTTCTCTCCCAATAAGATCTTTACGGTACTAAGGAATCTGTTAAAACTGCTTGGCTCCTAAACCATAAACTCTATTTTAACCGATGTCTTGCTAAATTTTTACTTTTTGAGCCAAATAACATGCTTCTACTTTATTGGAACCTAATTTCAAGAAGATATATCTACCGAGCAATTCTTTACTGCACCTCGATCTTCAATCTATATTTCCTCAGCCTTTTTCAAAACCATCTTGCATGGGTCATCATACTGAATGCTTATTCCTGTTTTGAAGGAAACATTTTTCATTTCTACCGCCTGTTTCATATCAATAATAAGATTGCTTTCTTCAATCGGCTTTCTTATATTTTTTACCCCTATAGGCATTAAAAAAAATCCCGTTCCCTTATTGGTAAGCTCTGCAAATAATTCTCTATTTTGCGTACTCGCCCTTTGATTCTTCCTTCCAATCTTTAAAAAATCGACTTTGCAGCTTCATAATTATGATAAAGCAAACCTAAAACAGGAGGGTAACCAGGGGAAAACAAGTACAGCATACCTCTCCACTGTGCCGCATTCCACTTATCTAAATTAATTGGAGTAGAAAAGAACATTGTTTTCTGCTCTTTTTCTGGCAATGGCCTCAGTTTTCCTAAAGGAGGTTTTTGTGTTTTAGTTACTCCTCTCAATCGCCAATATAATTTATCAAAACCATCTTGTGCTCCAACATTGTAAAAAGTAAATGATTTTAATGGCATTATGATATATTGTTCATCGTCTATATCGAAATAGACAGGAATAAACTTAGTGTTTTGGGATGCCGCATCGTAAATATGCTGATAAACAATATTTACTTCCCATGAAATCCCTTTGCTTTTTTTCGTTTCTGAATAGCATTTTTCATAATAAGATTTGCTACTAACAATTAATATAAAATCCGAATTATTAATCTGATTCTCCATCCAGCGTGGCCAGCCTTCAATAGGAGCTTCTTCATATAAATCTATATTTGCATCAATTCCCTCAGAACGTAACCGATTGGCAAAATCTAAAACCTTTTTTTCATAATCCGCATCCTGATGACTATATGAAATAAATACTTTCGGGTGTTCTGACATTGTCAACCACTCCTTAACTTCTGAACATGAGATCAAACAGCTTTTTGATACAATACAATCACCATAGCCGTAATCCAACCTAATTGCGAAACGCGGTGGTTCGGAACCACCAGCGCGGAGCTTTAGAGCCATCTGCGCGCATTCTTAGAACCACCCGCCGCGCAATGCGAGAGCCACCATTCATAGAAGCTATCCCAACAAGGAACAAATTACGCAATTTCAATTCGGGAGAGACTTAGAATAATACTGGAAAATGCTCCTATTTAATTGGGAGTTCCTCCCTCCATACAGACGCCCTTCGAATGTTAGGTAACCAATAACCGCCGTTTTTCTGACTATTGTTCAAGATTTTCTAACAGCCATATGTATGACAGACTCCTCCTGCTAAATCCGATGCTTCCGGACATCTGGTTCATATAATATCAAACAAATATGAAATATCCCTTCCCCCCAACTTCTACACCGACACCGCCTCTTGCAGCACAAAACCTGGCATGGGCTCGTGCATCTTCCAAACGATGCTGATCGGAGCCGAGCCGTAATGGCTCACATAATCGGCTAGGCCGATACAGGTATAGGGGGCCGTCATTGGCCCGTGTTTCTTGTAATCCCGCACGAAGATCAGTACCTGGTTGCCATTATTTCGCTGGTTGATGTACCTTTGCCCGGTGGTGGATTCCACACTGGTATTGCTCTGCGATTGCCAGTGGAACTGCTCCTCATTGAGAGCGTAATCACGATACATGGTGGAGGGAGAATAGTCTTTATCCGACTTATTTAGGGTGACAAAAAAGGCATCCAACCTTACTTCTCGTAGATGCAACACCCCCTCCTGAAAATGCTTGCGGCCTCGTTCCGTGTGCCGACCCAAAGCCACCAGGATCTGATCCAGGGTATAGCTGCAATACAGGTCCAGGGGAGATTCAAAACCGATATCCAAGGGCTTGTCCACGAATTCTATGCGCTCATACTGGTACCGCAGCAAGGCCAGCAACTCATTATAAATGGAATCATCGGCGATCACTGCATAGATAGCTTTTTCAATAGTAGAGAAGGTCGTCTCCAAATCATCCAGCCCTTTGCTGTAAACCGTGTAATGGAACATGGTCAGCATGGTCCGTTCCAATTGAGAATGGCTCACCGCCACTGAGCCTCGCTGGGCTTTGATTTTGGGCAAGACCGCCAATAAGAATTTGATCCAGCGGCGGGAATTGGCAGCGGTCAGCCTCATCAAAGCATTGGCTATAAATTTATCCTGCCGGTCATCATGACCGACCGCGTAAGGTGCCCCAGCCTCGGCCGCCAGCCAGGTCAGGGTACAATGCTTGCCGTAAACATCGCGGGGGTGGACATGATGACTCTCAAAAAAGACTCTGGCATCCATAAAGGTATGAATCTGCAGGAAATCTTTTATCTTCACTCTCAGGTTGCGCTTATTATTGATGGTGTTGCGGATATTCTCCAGGACATACTTCTGAGCCTCGCGTTCCATTTGTATCGAACATCCCCGCGGCACATGCACGAAACCGTGCTCGATCTCATACTCCACCGTTCGGCGGGTACGGGCTAGCAGGGAGCGAAAACGTTCCTCGAAGTTGAATTTGCGGTGGGCCTGCCCCACGAAATCCAACACGGTCAGGGCTTCTTTGCCTTCACTGAGCCTTAATCCCCGGCCCAACTGTTGGATGAAAACGGTTAAGCTCTCCGTGGGCCTCAGGAACATGACCGTATTCAACTCAGGAATATCAACGCCTTCATTATAAAGGTCGACCACGAAGATGAAGTTGATCTCCTTGCTCACCAAACGCTGTTTGACGCTACTGCGTAACGACTGATCCGACTCCGCCACCAGATACTCGGCCGGGATACCAGCCCGGTTAAACTCTTCCGCCATATAACCGGCATGCTCCTTGGAAACACAAAATCCCAATCCTATAATATCCCTGATCTCTCCACAATAAAGATCGATGGCCTGGATAATATTGCTGACCCGTTTGCGTGCTTGCACGGCTTCAAACACGAACAGATTGTTCAGTTGCTCCTGATCATACCTTCCTCCCGCCAGCCAGCGTACGTTTTGCAGACTCACGGTGTCGGTCACACAAAAATAGTGGAAAGGGCTCAACAGTTTACGTTCAATGGCCTCATTCAAACGCAGCTCAGCCGCAATCCGGCCGTTGAAATAGTGGAATATATCCTTTTCGTCCATTCTTTCCGGGGTGGCCGTCAGCCCCACCAGGATATGAGGTTGGTAGTATTCCAATAGGTCCTGGTAAGAAGGAGCCGCCGCATGGTGGAATTCATCGATGATAATGAAATCATAATATTCTCGCGCGGTCAGGGTGGTAAGTTCCTGGGAGTTGAGCGACTGGATAGAAACGAAGAGGTGCTGGAGGTCCTCCGGATAATTCCCCCCCACCAACATGGAGCCGAAATTATAGTTGTTTAAAATAGCCCGAAAACAATCCCGGCTCTGCTGAAGGATTTCTTTGCGATGAGCCACGAAAAGTAGTCGATTGGGTTGGCCCGGATGCTCCCGCACAAACCGTTTAAAATCAAAAGCCGCTACTACCGTCTTTCCGGTGCCTGTAGCCGCCACCACCAGATTCCGGTACGAATCGTGGATATCCCTTTCCGCCTTCAGTTTATCCAAAATCTCCTGCTGAAAATAATAAGGGGTAATATCGAAGTTGAAGGCGAATCGGCCCTCTTCATCCTGGGAATGACCACGCTCCGATTTGAGTGCCTGGCGCAGCCTTTCTCCATCCAACTCTGGAATGAATCGGATGAAATCATGACTATTCCAATAGGAGGCAAAGGTAACCTGAATCTTTTTCAGGATATCCCGGGAATCATATTCGCTCAGTTTGATGTTCCATTCCAAACCGCTGGTCATGGCCGGCTCGGAGATGTTTGAAGATCCGATATATGCGCAGCTAAATCCGCTATCACGCCAGAATACATAGGTCTTGGCATGCAGGCGGGTCCTTTCGGTATCGTAGGAAATGCGGATCTCAGTGTTGGGCAAAGCGCTTAGTTGCTGTATCGCTTTGTAATCGGTCGCGCCTAGGTAGGAGGTGGTGATGACCCGCAGTTGTCCGCCCCGCTGGGTGAATGTCGCGAGCTCCTGAATGATCAGCCGCAAACCGCTCCATTTAATAAAGGAAACTAGAAACTCGATCCGGTCGGAGCTAAGGATTTCTTTCTTGAGTTCGGAAACCATGCTCGGTTCATGGGCGGCTCCGGTAAACAGCGAATTCTCTGCTATAGAGGTGTCGGGCCTTACAATAGGGCTGGCGCCGTCATTCCGGGCGGGCAAGGATTCTTTCTTATCGGCTATGGCCAACAATAGTCTGGCATCTTGATTAACTAAATGGTCGCGGACCAGGTTCGCTATCTCATGGCTATGTTTTAATCCGAATTCGCCCTTTTTGATGATGGTGCCTATATGATCAATCAGATTATTGCATAATTCCACCCTTTTTTCTAAAACACCTGATTCTCCCTCAATACGGTCGAAGACCTCGCGGATCAGCAAGGCCAGATACTCCGCCAGTATCTTGGATGATTCAGCTGTGTCCATCTTGTCGGTGTGAATTTTGGCCAACTCACCGCTAAGAAGTCCCAGATGTCTGGTTATTATAGAATTGATGACCTGTTCATATATGCCAAAAGCAATCATGACGAAGGAGCCTCCTCTTGAGAACCAGGGTCAGGACATTCCCTACACAGTTTTTCCACCAGAGGTCGGTCCGCCGGGGCAAATGTATAATTGTCCAGCTCGCTTGTCGCCACCCAGACATAATCACTATGGACATGGGGCCATAGCTCCCCCGCTAACCAGCGGCAGTAGTATCCCAGCAAGCGTATCGTCCCTCTTTCGTAAGGAAATAGGCTGCTGGCGAAAAACTTGTCAACTTCAACATCGATTCCGAATTCTTCCCGCATCTCTCGGACTAGGCTTTGCTCGGGACTCTCCCCTGCCTCAACCTTGCCCCCCGGAAACTCCCACATACCTGCCAGGGGATCATTTTGACCCCGCTGAGCGATCAAGATCTTGTTGTCATAAATGAGAATGGCTGCCACGACATCCTTTATGGTTTGCATAGGTGTGGTCCCCCTAGAAGTTAATACCCGCGAACATTCTTCGTCATGACAGTTAATATGAATAACAGTTGCATTTAAAATGCTATCTGGGACTACATGTAGGCAGGGCGGGCTCTTATATTTTCAGCCAAGTATTCTACAATCGGCGAGGATTACCTCTATAATTAGTTATACGACTCGCTCAAACCTGAGAAGAGATGCACGGATTGAACCGGGCATTCTATTTTTCCCTACCTCTTCTTCCCCTTTGTGGCGAACCCGCCCTTCCCCCAGGGCACCCCCATATATTGACTTAATTCTATGTTTGTTTCCAATTTCCTGCCTAATGCCGTCCCATTTATCAAATACCAGGTTCTGATTGTGTTATGCGAACAACCGTTCTTAAATGTGATATAATATATGTAACAAACCTAGAAAGGATGGTGATTTCCACGCGAGTGGAAGAGATTCATGACCGGCTGGCGGCGTTTTTGCCAGCATATACCGACCAGGGCAGCGTGACCCGGCTGATCTATGGCAATCCGGATGCGGATCAAGAGGCTTGTGACATTGACCAGCGCCAGGTGGAGAACGTCAAGCGCGCATTGGCCCGCTGCTATGCGGTGGACCTCCCGGCCCAGGCCAAGCTGCTGCGGGAGAGATATTCCCGGGGCCTGCCGCTTCACTTCTACCTGCCCGACGGGAGGGTTTTCGTCCCCTTCAAGCTCCGGGAGCTGCGGGTCCAAGGCGATGCCTCGTATGGACATGTGGACCTGGACCAAATCGAACGCCTGGTACCCGGGCAACCGCCCCGGGTGCTGCTCCGTTCCGGGACTTGCCTGCCCATCTTCAGCAACATTCAAACGGCTCGCCTCTCGATGTTCTTCGCCATGGAGATCAAGTCGGACCTGGTCCCGCCGCCTGATACCGGCCGCAGCCTGGCCGCAGCGGTGGAGATCCTGCGCGGGCTGATCTTCTGCCCTCCCGTCGCCGACAGTCCCCGCCCGGGGCTGCCCCTCAGATTTTCTAATAGAAACTGAACTATCCCCCCGACCAGAATATAAGTAATCCATAGCCTCTGCCAACCGGTGCGCTGTTTTCGATAATGACAGCCGCCGGTTGGTTCTGTTTTGGGATAGGGCCGATTCGCCGGAGGCCCGCCAACGCGGTAACCTATGCTCAGGGTCCCGAACCGGGGGCCACTGAACAAAGAAAGGAGGTAAGCCCGATGGCAGTAACATCTACTCCTGTCGGCGGCGACGTGGCTATTATCTACAGCAACGAAGGCAAGGCCGTGACCCGCCGGTTGAACGACGTCAAGGTCGACGCCACCGACGAGGCCGTCTACGACGTGGCTGCCGGCGCGAACGGAATCGCCAGCCTGCAGGATCTGCTCATGGCTTCGGTGCAGCGCCGCGCGGTAAGCGAGCTCGAAGAGGTCTAGCCCACTGACCGCATCTGATTATGAAAGAAAGGAGGTTGACCACTAATGAGAATATTGGAGATGGATTTCTCTACCGAACTGGGCCGGACCAAAACCATCCGTGTCTACGAAGCCAAAGAAACCCTCAGCGCCGCTGAAGTTTCCGCCTGTATGGACAACATAGTCGCCAAGAACATCTTTACCGGGCCCGGCGGCAATATCACCGGCAAGACCGGCGCCCAGATCGTCGTAACTACCACCACCGAACTGACGTTGGTCTAATCTGACCGTCCCGCGCCGGGGCTATGATCCCGGCGCAATCATTTAAGAAAGGAGGACCTCCAAGTGGAGGAATTGTTAAATATCATCGCCAATGTAGGATTTCCCATTGCGGTGGCGGTGTTTCTGCTGGTGCGGATCGAGGGCAAGATGACCTGCCTGACCAAAGCCATCAACGACCTGCGCGAAGCCATCCTGCTGATGCCGGGCCAGAGCCTGGCCCACACCCTGTCATCAGTCCGGGTGTCCGGGAGGGAGGGGGCATGATCCATATCATGCCTTCCGCCCTCCGGTTCGGCCGGCTGCTTACCCGCAGCTCCACCCGCCGGGTGATCGTGCACCATTCAGCCAGTCCCGACGTTTCCGCCGCCGTTATTCACGGCTGGCATCTGGCCAAAGGCTGGAGCGGCCTGGGCTACCACTTCGTGATCCGGGCCGACGGCACTATCGAAGCCGGCCGCCCGATCGATAAGATCGGAGCTCATGCCGGACCGGGCGTCAATCCTGATAGCATCGGGATCTGCCTGACCGGCAACTTCATGCAGCAGCCCCCCGCTGACCAGCAGCTGCAGGCCCTGGTGCGCCTGGTAGATCACCTGGAGGTTACATACGGCGCCATGCTGGAGGTGCTGCGGCACCAGGACGTGGCCGCCACCGACTGTCCCGGCGCCTGTTTTCCCTGGCCCGAGAATAACTGGCCTCTGGAACAGGCCAGAGCTAACGAATATGCCCGGGACAATCTGGCCCCCTGGAAGAAAAGCCTCATGGAGGAGGCTACCGCCCAAGGTATCATTACCGACCCTCACCATCCTGACGATCCGGCGCCCAAATGGTTCGTACTGGCAGTGGGGCTGAATATTATGAAGGAGATGGAGAAGCATGAAACCAAAGAATAACCTGACCCTGGAGGAAGCCAGGGCCTGGCTGGAAAAGCAAGGGGCCATCTGCCAATCCGACCGTTACCGGCTGAAGTGCGTGGCCGAGATCGACCACATCCGCCCGGGATATTGGGCCGCCTTCTATTTGCCGCTGGAAGCCAAGGAAGTGTCGGTAGTCGAGCTGACCGACCGTTACTCTGGCGAAAACGATGCCTGGCAGGGCCTGGAGGATCACGGCTTCCACGCCCACCGCGCCCAGCCGTTTAAGACCTGGCTGTCTGAACAGTATATCCTGGATCGGGACGCCAAAGTGGAACGGCTGGAGATATGAATAACCTATCAAAGATGTAACGGTAGCTGAAGAAGCGCTTGCCATTGACAAGCGCTTCTTTGCGCATTTATAACTGATATTTCTGACGATAGACACGGGCCTTGTTGGGAGGGTTAGTCCGGGCCGGAGGCTTTTTCACCAAACACGGCGCTGCAGGGGCGGTCAAGTCCGGATGCAATCCGCCGAAGGGGAGACTTTACCGCCTTAATCAGGCGCCGGTATAATGTCCCTGCCCGCCCATCCGCATAGGCGTAACAGAGTCGCCGGTCCGGCGAGGACTGCCATATTGTGATGATGGTCCCTTGCCATTTTTAATATCAGCGGTAATTGGGTTGCAATTACTTCACGCCATTGAAATGAGGTGGGTGATTTAGGCGAAATCTCGATGATGACGCGGCCACCACTCAGGTTCGGAAGTAGTTAGTCGCTTATTGCATTTTCAGCTAGAGACTTTACAGCGTTCATAACCGTTGCCCATGAAATATCTGCCGCATAGAAGTATTTCTTCTGATATTTTTGCCAGAGCTCAACCATTATTGCATTTTCCATGATGATGGCGATAGTATCATCAATTCCGTCCGACATCTGCTGGGTAGTATGGCGCTTTTCTGCCGTTCTATTCAAGGCTGCCTTGAATGTATTTGCGTCAAATGTGTGTGTATCAGTCAGGATAAAAACATCGTAGAAGTCCCTCATGCGGGTATTCGTCACCCCACGGGTGATGATTGTTTCAAATTTCTCTGCCAGTACCGTTTCCAAGTTGTATGCCATGATGCGAATTGACCTATCCTCAAACATCAGCTTGAAATCATACTCAATCTCCCTTGGCGTGACTGGATCTCCGGTTGTGATGTCAATTTTTAGTGTCTGCCTAGTTTTATCGAAGATTGCCCCAATGGACACACGAAACCCAGCATAGTCTGCTTCCTCGCGGATTTCTTCAATACTTTGAAAGGAAAACACAGCGCCATCATCAATCTGTATTTCGAGGATCTCCTGGATGATTGCCGTAATTTCTGCCTCTGATAGTTTTTTCCCTTTGATCGTTGCATCCATATCCATCGTGGTTCGCGTGTCTATACCAACCATCGCTGCAATGAGCATTCCGCCTTTCAAGATGAAGTTGTGCTTATAATTCGAAACGGCTATGCGCTCCAGGAAACGCTCCAGCATGAAGTTCCGCAGCAGGATTTCGGCCTCCACATTCGACTTCTTGGATAGATTACGTATAAGAGCTTTCAGTTGCGTTGATGTTCTTATAGAAGTACCTCCATATAGCTCCTTAGCAGTTTGGTCACTTTGAATCTTTCGGCCATTTGCATGAGCGTGTTCAAATTTTTATCCTTTCGCCTGGCATATCGTTTCATTGCATCCGTCACGATGGCAATGTCTAACTGGTTTCGATTTCTCAAACAATCGCAAATGGTGCGTTCCAAGCCATATACCGCGACAGGATTTCCAAACATCGTCGTGATTTTTGTGACCCCGATTTCGTGCAACTCTCGCTTAATCATATAAACGGTAAAACCATTCTCTTGCAGCCGTGAGGCATTGTAGCCTGTTGGTACGGTAACCGAATAATTGATGGGATCGCGGTCAGTCAAGTCGTGAAGAAACAAAGCCGTTTCATGAGAGTAGATGATTTTGGGACGCCGAAGCTGGGCGATATACATCTTATCAGCAAATTCATCAGGCAAAATATAAACCCCGAAAGCCACCCGTTCCAAATCGCCCGACTTCACAAGCAGGCGCAGTCTTTCATTTGAGATCCCGACTTCGTTTGCTGCGGCGGTAGTTACGATTCCGCCATTCTGCTTAAGGACTGATTGAAGTTCATTGGGCACTGCCATACTACCACCCCCCCAATTTGATTTTTGTGCTTATATCGTATGTTAAACTTGCGCGAAAATCAATATTTTTTTATTCCGGTGCAAGTATTTGTTGATGAAATCAGCATGAAAATCAAATACTCGCTTTTTTAATCCAATGAAAGGAGCACCTCGAAATGAAAAGACTCAGGTAATTGAGCTAAAGCCTGCAGAATTCAGTGGAGGCGATGCAACCAACCTCCCCTCGACCAGTGCTGGGCCGGCCGGGGGAAGCATGGTCACAATTACTGTTGGGCTGATTTCCGGGACATTTCGCTCATGCAGCGGGTGCAAACGTTGTGCCCCTTGTGTTCGCAGTGTCAGGGATAGCCGCAAATCTCATGACCATGGTGTTGAAAAAAGAAGACCACTCACCGGGAGTGGCTTATGATCAAATACTAAATAGTTTGACGTTTCTAATTTGTGGGGTGTCACGATAACTGTCCCCCCTGACCCTTCTACCCAAACCTGAAGCTCACACCAAAGGTGCCGGAAGGGTATTCCCATTTAACAATGCCTTTGTCCTTACACATTACCCGGCAGGTGCCGCACTCCAAGCAGCCGGCATAATCAAAGCTCATGTCTCCGTTTTTATCAAGCTTGTAGAGCACTGCCGGGCATACGTACAGACAGGGTTTGTTATCGCACCGGGCACAGATGGTTTTATCAACCATGATATGGGGGTTATCTTCATCCACGTTGAATCGGTTCTTGCTTAACAGTTCCGCCGCTTCCAGTTTTTCTATGCTCACAGTGACCTTACCCCCCTTATGCCCAGTTTGACGAGCTCCCACATGGAAAGTTGATTGACCTTGATCGCTCCTGTAACAGTTTTACTCATCCTGGGCGGTACTTCTCCGGTCACGGTGAACAGGCTGGCAAAGACGTCATTGGCCAGGTTGGGCACTTTGTCATAAAGCCATTTGGTTTCCAAGACATCAAAATAGCCGTCAACTGCTTTCATGGTGGGCAGCAGTTTAAGATTCTCAAGCTCTTTCATATATCCGAGTCCTGCAGCAGCCGTGTTATTTGCACTGATGACAGCCCGGGCGGCTGCGATTCCGCTGGCGATCGCCAGGTCGATGCCCCTGATGGAGTAACCGGTATTGATCACGAAACCGGCCGCATCTCCCACCATCAAGAAACCTTCCCGGTACAGCTTGGGCGGTATGCCCCGAAAGCCGGCCTCACTTACCAGGTGGGCTGAATATTCCATGGTCTCTCCCCCTTCGATCAACGGGTAAATGGAGGGATGCATTTTCAGTTCCTGGAATATTTCATGGACTGATCTCTTTATATGGGCTGCTTCTTCGGGCATGAATACCGCTCCCAAGGAGATGCTGTCTTGGTTGGTATAAAGGAAGCCGCCGCCATGGATCCCTTCAGTGCAGCCCAGCAGCATCCGGGCGGCTCCTTCGTCGGTCTTAAGGTTGAACCGGGCCTCGATGGTCGGGGCGGGGAGCTCGATGATTTCCTTGACTCCCACGCCGACGGTCTCTTTCTTGATGTCGGCAATGAGCCCGGCCTTCTGGGCCATAAAGGAGTTGACTCCGTCGGCGGCGATAACTACATCGGCATACATCTCATCTTCGCCGGCGATGACCCCGACGATTTTCCCGTTCTCCTCGATCAGGTCATCGACCTTTATGCCGCATGCCAGCATAGCCCCCATTTCTTCGGCTTTGCCGGCCAGCCACTCGTCAAATACGGCTCTCAAGATGGTGTAGGACATGGGGAGCTTATCGGCCTGGTTGTAGGCTGGGTTATGATAGTCGATGCTGATGGCCCGTTCCCCGCCCAACATCATAATCTGCTCATGGGTCACTTTTCTTTCCAGGGCCGCTTCTGAAGTCAAGCCCGACTCCAACAATTCCAGGGCATAGGTGTATAGTCGGCCCCCAGTCACGTTTTTGCCTCCAGGGCTGTCGCCTCTTTCGATCATCAGCACCGATTTGCCTTCCCGGGCCAGGGCATAGGCGCAGGCACTCCCAGCCGGTCCAGCGCCGATTATTATGGCATCAAATTTATCTTCACTGCTCAAGGTTTTCCACCCCCGTTACACAACAATTATCTTCCGGTATTACTTCTTAAGGCCTTCCGTCAAGGCGGGGATCACTTCGTACATATCTCCCACGATGCCATAATCGGCGGCTTTAAAGATGGGAGCCTTTTCGTTGGTATCGACCGCAACGATGAGTTGTGAATCTCTGATTCCATAGACATGTTGGATCTGTCCTGATACTCCCATGGAAATATAGAGCTTTGGTTTAATCACCGCGCCTGAAATCCCGATGTATTGTTCGACCGGCAGCCAATGCCTTTCTTCCGCAATCCCCCGGGTGCAGCCGATCGCAGCCCCGATGGCGTCGGCTAGGTCCTGGGCGATTTTCATGTCTTCCTGCTTGTCCATGCCCAACCCTACACATACCACCCGTTCGGCTGCAGCCAGGTCGGCACCCTGTTTTACGATGGGCGCGGTTTCCACCAGGCTTACCCGGTCATCCGCCGGCAGTTCTATGGTTTGGATATCGGCCTCACCGCTGACCGGTTCAAATTTGCCAGCCGGTATGGTTACTACGCTTAAATCCGTTAAAACCTCTTTTTGCTGGACCAATCCGCCATACATGGTCCGGCTGACCTGGAACTGGCCGTCAGCATAGCTTATGGCGCTTATATCGCTGGCCATGGCGCAGTCCAGATACCCGGCGGTTTTGGCGGCGATATCCCTGCCCCGGGCGGTGGCCCCCACCGCAAACAGTTCGGCCCCTTCTTTCTGTAGCAACTCTGCGATGGCTTGGGCATAGTTTTCAATAAGGGGGCTGCTGCCTTGAATGACCAGAATCCTATCGGCTCCGGCATTTTTGAGTTCCTGGGCCAGTGTTTCATCCAGGGTCAACACTACTGCTTGTTTTCTGGTTCCTTTGGCAAAACCGATCAATTCCCGGGCCAGGTCTTTGCGTTCACTGTATATATAGATGCCGGCCATTACAGAACACCTTCCTTTCTTAAGGCTGAAACCAGTTCTTTTACTTTGCCCGCAGTATCGCCTTCTTTAAAGAGGATGTTCTTGCGGTTCATGATATAGCCTTTAAAGTCAGTCATCTGGGTTTTGGGTTTTAAATCCAGATTTAGGTCTGCAGCCGTATATTCCGTGACCGGCTTTTTGCCCGCCGCCAGGACGGCTTTTAATCCGGGGATGGGGGCACTATTTATTTCCGGTAATATGGCCACCACTGCCGGCAGGTCGGCTTTGACGGTCTGCAGGCAGTCTTCCAGTTTTCTGACCGCCGTCAGGGTACTGCCGCTGATCTCTATCTTGATCACCGAGGTGATAACCGGCAGGTCCAGCAGGGCTCCCAGGCGGGGGGCGGTTTGCCGTTGATAGGTGTCGCTGGCGCCTTCGGCGCAGATGACCAGACTTACATCGCCGGTCTTCCGGACCGCCGCGGCCAGGGCCCGGGCGGTGGCTGCTCCATCAGCCTCACTGGCTTCCTCTGCATTGACATATATGGCCTCTTCCAGACCGCGGGATAGGGCGTCCTTCAAGGACTGTTTGGCTTTGACACCTCCGAAGGTCAGTCCCACTGGTAGCCCGCCCGATGCTGCTGCCGCCTGTACGGCGGCTTCAATAGCGACTCGGTCGTAGTCACTGATTTTACTTTTGGCTTTGCTTAAATCGACAGATAGATCGGCATTGATCTTGATATCAGCTTCGTCCACTACCCATTTGTAGCAGGCAATTACTTTTTGCATAATGGATTCTCCTCCTGGCTTAATATAAGGCCGATAGCATCCATAATTTTTCATAATGGTTTAGTTTATTAACCCAATAGACTCCATCCATAAAAGAGTCTGTACCCCAAAAGGGCACAGACTCTCGGGACTTTGATTTTTAGACCATTTTACTCAGGTCAATCAGTATCTGCTGATCAATCATCATATTTGTATACTCAATTGTCTTCTCGGTTGTATCTTTGAAATGTGTAAAAATAAAGTTCTTCCCTTGCTTGATCGCATCCAATACAATCTGCCCAGCTTCTTCATTGCTGATCGAGATGTTGTTGCCAAGTACTTGTGGTTTAGTAAGCAATTCTTCGAATGTTTGTTCAAATGTTTTATCCAGCTCGGTTTGCATTTCTACCTCATTGCATAATTCTTTTGGTCTGCAGTCGGCTGCGCTATACATGAGATTGGAGGTAACATAAGCGGGCATTAGAACCGACATATTGACATTACTCTCTCTCACCCTCAATTCATAAAGAACACCTTCAGTAAGCGCCCTAACCGCATATTTTACTGCCGAATAATGGGACATGGTTGGCAAACCCGGAAGTGCGCCCGCAGCAGATGAAGTATTGGTGATATGGCACGGACTTCCTTGCTTTTCCATTATGGGAATGAATGTCCGCATGCCATAAATAACACTCCAAAAGTTGGTGTTGAAAATCCAGTTGAAGTCATTATCCGTTAAATATCTGAAATCCTTATGAAAATGTATTCCAGCATTATTGAAAAGCATGTCCACTCTTCCGAACTTATCCAAGGTTTTTTGGGCAAGGTTTTGCATATCCGCTTCCTTGGTGGCATCAGCAATTACCGTTAATACCTCAGTTCCTTCTTTAGACAACTCAGCTTTGTTTTTGTCCAGTCTGTCTTGGTTGATGTCAGCCAGTACTAGATGCATGCCTTCTTTTGCACAAGCCAAGCCTATGCCATGTGCAATGCCGCCGCCTCCACCAGTAATAACAGCAACTTTACCTTTGTAATCTCCCATGCTTATATCCTTCCTTTCCATACCAATATGGTTTCTGTTGGCCATCCCCATCATTACTGGGTTGTGTATCCGCCAAAATGGCAACATTAATAAGGCATCGGTATTCCCATCATCAAGGCGACTAGGTACCAATGAACAGCAGTTGATGCTTCGGCTACCAAGAATCCTTGAGCATCGCGTAGATATCTAGCAATGCCCGCGTCCTCTGAGTATCCTACTGCTCCATGGAGTTCCATGCATCGACTGATGATTTTAACTGCCATTTCGCAAACAACCGCCTTGGCCATGAAATGCAGCTTTGGTTCTCCTCTACCTTCATCGTACAATCGCGCTGCGCTGTAGATAAATGACCGAGCAAACTCTATTTCCGCTGACATTTTAGCTAATTGTTCTGGAATTGAACCAAGTGTTGCCAATGGTTTGAAGCTCCGGGTGCGTTGCATGAGATAAGCAAATGTTCTATCAAAAACCTCTTCAGCCATTCCAAGCGATATCGCAGCAACATCAAGAAACGGTAGATAAACATCGGTGAGCGCTCCAGCAACAAACTGATTCTCTTTTGGGACCATCACTTTCTTCAATGTTAAAGTGCCCGAGTTTGAGCCACTAAGGCCAAGCTTATTTTCAATATAAGTCGTTTCCACGCCCGGATAATCCTTCTCCACAATATACTGAATCAAACCATCGGACGTATTGGCCATAACTACATAAATGTCAGCCACCTGGGCATTTGTAGAAAAAATCTTAGTCCCATTAAGTTCAACGTGATCTCCCTTATCTGTGGCGGTCAGTGTCCACTCATCATAGTTGGTGCAACCAGTCGGTTCGGTGCTTGATAAAGCAGCGATTTTTTCACCTTTAGCAGTGGGAATAACATATTTTTTCCTCTGCTCTTCAGTACCTGCTTTGGCGATCGAGGCTACTGCATACATATGAGCATCAATGTTGAGTGCCAGTGTGGGGCACTGCTTTCCAAGTTCCTCCATAACCAACATTTCCGTCGTAGCATCGGCGCCCATACCGCCGAATTCTTCAGGAATACATAAGCCCGTAAAGCCCAACTCGGCAGCACGCTTCCAGAGATCCATAGGATAGTCGCCAATTTTATCAATTTCAGCTGCTCTGGGTCTACATTCATTTTGTGCAAAATCGCGGGCAATTTTTTGGATCAGCGCCTGTTCCTCGGTTAGAAAGTATGACATTATTTGACCTCCCTTAATGTAGTATTGTTATTAATCTCCGATTCCGTTTCCGGACAACAACTATCCTCCTTCCCATTAATTTGAAATGGAAAATTAAGCGTTTAATTTGACTGAATGCAATAATAATGCCAACATCGCGAAGACCGGATGCGGGCATTATTAACGTGCGCAACCCATATAGGCGTTAAAAGTCTTTACACTGCTTGTATGCGCACCGTAAAGTATTTTGCACTAATTTAGTGTTATTATTACAATAGTGTTGTAAAATTTCTCGGAGGTAGTAATTATGGCTTGGAGGAGCTTCTGATGGACAAAAAGTATGAGATCATAGATAGGCTATTTATTCCCGATATCTTCAAGGACTATATTCCCACATTCCCTAATGATAGGCCGGTAATAAATGACAAAGTAACCGGCAATTCCGTCGAAGACTACATATTGGCACTTGAGAAACAAAGCCCGGCGGTTTTTGAGGATGAAGATATCGTCCTGGCTTTGTTAGCAGAACCAATAATTCATAGCCTTATTGACTATAATCCAAGCGTTTCGGTTTTAATTATTAACTGGGATGGCATTGTGATTAGCTCACCATCTGCACCTGAGAAATTAGGGAAAATGTGTTATTTATCTTTGCCTTTAAACAAAGGCGCCTTTGACAACAGGAGCCCTGTTAATCAAGAACTAAAACAAGGTAATTTTGTTGTTTTATTGTTTGATACCTTAGTGAAAAATCTCCCCTATGTTACGCATGTTTTTGCATCACCCATGTTTTATCGCAATTCTTTTCTGGGATATTTGGCATGCATGGCTCCTACAGTTGACTTGTTGAATCACTATAAGGACTTAATAAAATATGGTTCGAAAATTATTGAGTCTCAATATAGTGAATATATGTATACTGGATTGCTGATGGAATCAACTACTGACTGTGCCTTAATAACAAACAATAACTACATAATTATAAATTGCAACAAATATGTTAAGGAATTGTTCGGATTTAATCCGATCGGGCGAGATTTTGACACTGTGTTGGAAGAGTCATGCAGATTTGAACAAATAGTTAGCACCACTAGGTCGGATCTTACATTCTATATAAATAGTCCGAATAAGAACGAACGGATTCACTGCCGGCGGTTATTATCACATCGAATAAAGACAATATTTGGAAGCAAAAATCAGTTCATCTTAACGTTTAAACCCCTTCATGATAAATATAAATCCACCGTTTTACCTGATCGCAACTCTCCTGAATCTTCAACAGCATTTATAGGACAAACCCCGGTTATTGCTGAGATCAAAAATCTTGTCGACAAGGTAGCCAAAACGTCAGCTGCCATATTGATTCAGGGTGAAACCGGTACCGGTAAGGATGTCTTGGCAAAATTCATTCATGAACGAAGTCAGAGGAAGGGGGCATTTGTTTCTGTAAACTGTGGTGCAATGACCAGAGAGTTAATTAATAGTGAGTTCTTTGGCTACGAAGAGGGCGCTTTTACCGGTGCCATGAGAGGTGGAAAAATAGGTAAGATTGAAAGAGCTAACCAGGGGACTCTATTTCTCAATGAGATTGGTGAACTCCCCTTAGAAACGCAAACCCATATCTTGAGCTTTTTGGATACTAAACAGGTTACTAGGGTAGGAAGCACTATCTCTAAAGAGATTGATGTCCGGATCATAGCCGCCACAAATAGTGATCTTAAAGCAGAGGTTGCAGAAGGGACCTTCAGAGAAGACCTCTATTATAGGCTAAATGTTGTTGATATAAATATGCCCCCGCTCAGAGTGCGGAAAAATGATGTTCCTGCACTGGCTAACCATTTTCAAAAGTTGTTGTGCGAAGAATATGCATTGCCTCAAAAAATTATAACAGATCAAGCGTTGGATCTTTTAAGTAAGTACGATTGGCCAGGGAATATTCGGGAATTGAAAAACCTAATAGCGAAAGCACTGATTACCAGTAATGATTCAGAAATAGGGCTGGACGTTTTTAACAGCATATTATCTGCAAGTGTGAATCAGATGAGCGATATTTCGTCGCTAACTAGACTCGCTGAGTTCGAAAAACTGGCGATAATCAAAGCGTTGGAAGAGTCGAACGGCGTTATAAGCAGAGCGGCAACCTCTTTGGATATTTCACGACCGACTCTGTATAAGAAAATTAAACTTCACAATATTTCTGTATCTAACCTGAATCCGTGACCAAAGGTCACGGGTACGTATCCTGACCACTTGGTTTCAAAAAATGCACCATAATTAAAGGTCTGGAACCCCCAGATTCATAAAAAGCCAAGTTAGCTCAGGATGTTTTCGGCAGCCATTTATCCTTGCGTCTGAATCGCAGTTTGGTTTGTCGGGCATGCCTTATCATTATCGCGGCCATTGTGATTAGGTTTTGGATAACGGTTCGAAGCCGCCTTCTCTGGGCTTTCTTCTTCAATGGTACCAGCTTGCCAGGCATTTGAACTGTCATCTGTCCCAGAATGCGAAGGATATTGTAGGCCATCAAACCCAGATGCATAATCAGGTTATTGGTTGCGAATTTACCACTGGGTAAGCGTTCTAAATCCAGGTCAGTTTTGATTTCACTGTGGAATTGTTCACAGGTACCATGTTGATGGTACAGATAGATGATATCTTCTTCCTTGTCCGGTAGTGAGGTCCAGTAACTCTCCAGTTCAATATCTGGAATCAATAGTACCTGACCATTGCCAAGAATCGTTCTTTCTATCACCCTAAAGGCTATGCGGATATTCTTATCCATACCCGCCGGTTGACGGGATAGGCTGCCGGTATATACGGTTTTACCCGGGCGGGGTTCGGTTTTTGTCCCGATTTCCCTGGCCGTTGCCAACCATTTTTCAAGTGATTCCTTGCGGGGGTTACGCTTGATGATAAAATCGGCCTGCTTTTTATCGAGAACCTTAATGTTGTCGCCACTGTCATTGCCGGAATCCAGTCTTACCAATACCGGGGTACTGCTGATCATTTGCGCATAACGCAGGGTGTCATCCAAAAAGGCGGCGGTTCCGTTCTGACAGTGGGTTTTTCCAGCCCGGAAATCAAGATTTATCCAGTAGCCTTCCAGACCTAAATAGGCCAGGTTGGGAGCATAACCGTCGCAACCCTTGTAGGTGCGGGATACCCCTTCTTTTTTGGTCTTGCCATTGTCAAATGGAGAAACATCAACATCCAAGGGCAGATATTTACGTTGTTTCTCACCAGTACCCAGTACAATGGGGGTTAAAGGAGCTTTGACGGTTTTAATCAAACGGGCCGACTCTTGTAAAAGGATATCCTCCCACCTTGCCGTTCCGGCCGCCTTATCCAATCGCTGGCGCATGGTGGGTGAGGAGGGTACCTGGTCAATACCCATGGCATAACTGAAAACGATATCGTCCCTTTCATTCTCAATGTGGTCAAAGTCATTTTTGCCCTGACACAATAGCCCAATATAGGAGAAGACGACATCGCTGTGACTTATAGCTGGGTTAGGAACACCAGGAATTCGACTAACGTTCATACGCTTTTTCAAAGAACATTTATCCAGTAAATAACCTACTAGTGGCAAGCCTCCGCTGGGGGTCAGATCAAGGTCGGTATATTCAATAGTAAATTTCAAGCCTAACACCTCGGGTGAATAAATTAAAATGCGGCTAATTCCCCATTTGCTCTATTTTACCGTATCTTGCTTCCATTCTCGAGGTGTTATAAAGATTTGTTTCACGGATTCAGGTAAATGACAAGGATCTTCTCATATCGAAATCAGTACAATTGGAAGCCTCTGCCCTTCGGCTGCGTATAATGCTCCCATAGGGTGAGACAACAAATTGAAAATCTAAGTTATACTAACAT
>CAZOMS010000003.1:0-37258 GCA_964580805.1 uncultured Syntrophomonas sp.
TGGCCACCAAATACTACCTGGATATTCTTCACGACCACCAAATATGATGTTGTAATAACGGCTGGGAGGCTTCCATTTTGCGTCGTTCCAAAAAATCCCGACTGAGGCTAGTCCTATGGTCGGCGGTGGCTTTGTTCATATTGGTGACCGCAACCTTTCCACGCTGGGTCACCGTCTTTTACCCGCGCCCGCACCAGGATCTGGTTTATGCGATGGCGGCTCAATACGATGTCGATCCATTTCTGGTGTTTGCCATAATCCGGGCCGAGAGCAAGTACCAGACTTGGGCCGAATCCCCCCGGGGCGCCAAGGGGCTTATGCAGATAATGCCGGAAACAGCTGCCTGGATCGCTGATCAGATGAAGATCAAGGGATTTGAAGCCGAGGACTTGCATGATCCAGAGATGAACATCCGCATGGGCTGCTGGTATTTGAACGACATTCTGGATGAATTCAACGGCAGTCTGCCGCTCACTGCGGCCGCTTACAACGCCGGCCGCGGCAAAGTCGGCCAATGGCAGGATGCGGGCCAATGGGATGGCAGCGCTGAAAACTTGCGGGATATTCCGTTTCCCGAGACCCGGGAGTACGTCAAAAACGTCCTGGCCAATTACCGTGCCTACCATGCCATCTATGACAAAGGCCGGGTCGGCAGCCGCCAGGAAATGGTTATTCAGATATTAGGCAAAACTTAAGAGGTTCATGCCCAGAGCCGGTTTTGGGGCTCTTAATTCATTTATTACCTGGCAAGACAAGCTGGTCAGAATTCTGTTTGCAAATTAATGTGAGATTTTCCAAGTATGGATCACATTCATTGTAAACTAGGTTGGCTAACGATGATCTGATCATTCTCCCGAGTATGCAAGACAGATGAAGCGGGCCTGATTATAATGGGAGCAACCACAAAATTATGGTAAAGGAGGCCCCATAATGTTTGAGCGAGAATACCAGGAAAAACTGCGGACTCCCGATGAAGCTGTCAAAGTTGTCAAATCCGGAGATTGGATCGATTACATGTACTTCAATGGATACCCCAAGGCATTGGATAAAGCCCTGGCCAGGCGCAGGGATGAGCTTACCGGGGTCCATATCCGCAGCGGGATATCGTTGCCCCCTATGCCGGAGGTACCCCTTAGTGATTCCACCATGGAGCATTTTCAGTGGGACAGCTGGCACTTCAGCGCCTTCGATGCCAAATTGGCTGACCAGGGAATTTGCAGTTACTCGCCGCTGTTATATCACGAAGTTCCTGGGTATTATCGCAACCGCGAAGTGGAAGTGGATGTGGCCATGATGAGAGTCTGCCCGATGGACCGATTTGGCTATTTCAATTTTGGCATCAACGCCTCCCATTGCGAGGCCGTGATGGAAAATGCCCGCATCGCTATCGTCGAGGAGAACGAATCCATGCCTTATGTCTACGGCGGTCATGGTAACCAGATTCACATCTCGGAGATCGACCTCATCGTCCGGGGTGAGAATGAGCCCATGGCCAATGCGCCTATCCTTGAGGCTTCCGAGGCCGAAAAAAGGATCGCCCAGCATCTGCTCGAGGATATTCATGACGGCTCTTGCATACAGCTGGGAATAGGCGGATTGCCCAATTATCTAGGCAAACAGATCGCGGCGGCTGGTCTCAAAGATCTGGGGGTACATACCGAGATGATGGCTGACGCCTATGTGGAGATGTGGGAAAACGGTTGTATTACCGGGGCCAAAAAAGAGCTGGACCGCAAAAAGATGGTATGTGCCTTTGCGCTTGGTTCCCCTCACCTCTATGATTTTATGGACCGTAATCCCATGATCGCCTGCTATTCAGTGGATTACACCAACAATCCCTATATTATAGCCCGGATATCCAACATGATATCTATAAATGCCTGCCTCGAGGTGGATTTTTATGGCCAGGTGGTTTCGGAGATGCAGGGCCCCCGGCAGATAACCGGGACCGGCGGGCAATGGGATTTTGTTTACGGAGCTTATCATTCCAAGGGCGGCAAGAGTTTTCTTTGTATGCCTTCCACCTTCAAAGCCAAAGATGGGTCGGTCCAATCCAGAATCAGGCCGCTGCTGACACCGGGCGCCGCCTGTACTGTATCTAGGCAACTGTCTCATTATATCGTTACCGAATACGGCAAAGCCCTGATGAAATGCCAGTCCATCTGGGTCAGGACCGAGAACCTGATCAATATCGCCCATCCCGATTTCCGCGAGGAATTGACTGTTGAAGCCAACAAAATGGGCCTTTGGAAGAAGACCAACAAGATAGCTCCTTAAATTTCGGTTTTTCGCATAACTGAATTTCAAATCCTATCGGCTCCCCAAGAGTGGAAAGTTTTCTGGCTGCCCGCTCACCGGGGGGCTTTTTTTCGCTCATATCCCCAATAGACATCAACCGGCACCGGTGGGCCTTCAGCCTCCACTGTTATCCGAGAGTCCATATACCGTGTATGAACCGCGATCTCCCGAATAACGGGACAGCCCCAGGCATATAATAGGGCAGGACGGGTTGGGAGGTACTATGGATGTTGAAGAATAGACGCACGTATAGGTATAGGATTGGGTCCAGATATGGTTTGCCATATAAGTGGATAGCGCTGTCGTTCGGTTTGATACTGATTGCCATGGCTGGGTTCCTGGCGGTCCGCCAGGTTGTCTACGTTAATAGTCTGAGCAGTCGGCCCATGGAGGTGGCGGTAGTGGAGGCCATTGACAATCTGCAGCCGGCCTTGCTGGCCAATCAAGCTCAGGTGCTGGCGGCCAGCGCAGTTTACGAAGGCCTGGTGTATTACGACAAGAAGAGCGGGGAAGTCAAGCCCCAGCTGGCTCATAAATGGGAATACTCCGAGGAAGGCAAGGTCCTGACCATTGAACTCCACAAGGACATGGTTTTCAGCAGCGGCCGGCCCGTCACCGCCGCGGCAGTCAAATCGGCCTGGGAGAAGAACCTGATCTCCACCAGCGATTGGGCCAACCAGTGTATGTATCTGCGGATCGGCGGGGCGGGAGAATATATGAACGGTAAGCTCAAGGAAATCTGGGGCATCGAAGCCACTGGCGAGCGTACCCTGAAGATAACCCTCAACAATCCCGATGGGGCTTTCATCTATGCCCTAACCAACCCGATATTTTGGGTCATTGATACCAACGCCGAACTAAAGGCCGGCGATTCCTATCCGGGGACGGGACCTTTTACCGTTCAGCAGAAGGCCAAGGACAGCCTGGTCCTGCTTCGCAATGATGGATATCACCAGGGAGCGCCACACCTGGCCGCCCTCAATTTCACCCGCTATCAGGACGAGGAGAAGGCCCTGGCCGCTTACAAAGACGGGAAGGTCGATTACCTGGACCGTCTCCCCCTGACCGAACTGCCTGCCCTGGCCGCCGATCCCGGCACGAAAGACTTACTGATTCAAAAGCCGTTGATGGAGGTTTACTGGTTGGGCTTCAATCTGCACCAGCAGCCCCTCGCCAAAAACTACCTGCTGCGCCGGGCTCTTAATTATGCGGTCGACCGGGACGCCATTATCAAAAACATCATGGGTGACAGTTATCTGCCCGCCAAAGGGGTCCTGCCCCAGGGTACGGCCGCCTATAATGAACACATGCGGGGTTATGTTTATGACCCGGAAAAGGTCCAGCAGCTGCTGGCCGATGCCGGCTTCCCGGCAGGCAAAGGTTTGAAACCCCTCACCCTGACCGTCAACAACGATCCCGGCCATCGCCAGGTGGCCCTGGAAGTGGCCCGTCAACTTGGTCTGCAAGGGATAACGGTTCAGGTCCAGATGCAGGATTGGAGCTACTATACCAAACAGATCACCAATATGCGTTTGGGTTTCTTCCGGTTGGGGTGGAAGGCCGACTATGCAGACGGGGACAATTTCCTCTACACCCTTTTCCATAGTTCCACCGCCGGCAGCAACCTGGTGGGTTACAAGAATCCCCAAGTTGACAAACTGCTGGACGATGCCCGGGCCCAGTACCAGGATGAAGGCGCCCGCGTCAAACTGATGAAGCGAGCCGAGGAGATAGTGGTTGATGACGCACCGTGCCTGTGGCTGTTCCAAAAGAAGTCAACAGTTTTGCTGGGCAAGGACCTGCGGGATTTCCAGATCGACTGCATGGAACGGGTCAACTGGGCGGAGATGGGGGTTTCCTCATAATAAACGGCGGGCAGGCCAAGTTGATGGAGCCACTCTTCGTGTGAGCATGAAGCACACCGATAGGGCCTGGACAGGGCGCAATACCGAGGCGGAACCCCCGGTTCAATTCATTGACAGAGCTTTGGTTGTGACGTATAATAATCCATGGTCGTCCCAGATGACCATCCAACCATACCATCGTGCGGTGGTGGTGGAATCGGCAGACACGTACGTTTGAGGGGCGTATGGGGAGACCCGTGGGGGTTCAAGTCCCCCCCACCGCACCATATTTGTTGCAAAATTGGATGAAATTTAATACTGCAATATGGAAGCCCAGAATAACTGGGCTTTTAGGTTTTTCTGGGCTTAATACTGCAATGGTTTTTAGTGGTCATTTGCACACCTCACGCTAAAAAATACACATCGCTACATTAGGAAGATTTACTAATCGTAAAGACGGCATGAAGTTATTCATACAAAAACAATTGAAATCTTTCCAGGAATATATATAATATAAGTAAATAGATGATATGTCATGTAAGTGGGGGCGATTACATGCTTAAGTTTTCAGATACCATGTGTTTTAAACTTGGAGCGGCCAGCAGAGCTCTCCAAAAATATTATAACAATCGCTATGCAGAATATGGAGTAACAGTTGCCCAATCCTTTATCCTTTTCGCTTTAACTGAAGACGACGGGCAAAACATCAAGTCCCTGGCGGAGAAACTGATCCTTGATAGTTCAGCTGTTACAGGATTTATCGACAGATTGGAAAAAGAGGGGTTTGTCCGGAGGGTAGTGGACCCAAATGATAGGCGCTCGTTTCTAATTTACCTGACAGACAAGGGTAGAAGAACTGCCCAGGCAATTTATCCGGTGACCAAAGAGGTCAACGATCTTCTAAGAATGAGCATGGATCCTGCCATGAATGTGATGTGGGACAAGTACCTAGATAATATTGAGGGCTATCTCAAATAGCCCCTTTTTTTAAATAGATACGTTAGATGTCATATATTAACACGTAAAGTAAAGGCTAAGCAGCAATTATGATTGACAGATGTCTAGCACACCATGATTGATCCAGGACAATCTTGAGGGGAGTGATAATGGAATTAGAAGGCATTTTAGCAACCAAGCTGTATATATCGAAACGCAATTCGTAGGAGGCATGAAAAATGGTAATCGAAGAAACAAAAGATAAGATTCGTCAGTTTGTATTAGGCTTAGGCGTTGATGACGTAGGTTTTGCCAACATTAGGGATTATTCCAGTCCACGCTCGCCGGAAATCACCAGCCTATTCCCCGGCGCCCAGTCTATGGTAGTAATGGCTTTCAAGGAAGCATCCAACTGCGAAAGCCCCTCTAGTTCCATAGCAATGAATGGGCGCCTGGACCTGATGGAATTTACCCGTTCCTGCAATTACAAATTGACTCGCTTCATTGAAAGAGCATTTCATATTCCCGCCATGTCGGTGCCGGTCTCATATCCCTTAGATATGAATGCCAAACACATGGGGCTGGTGGGCGAGGTGTCTTTGCGCCATGCCGCCCTGGCGGCAGGGTTGGGTAATTTCGGCCGCCATAACCTGATAATGCACCCCCGTTTGGGAACCCGGGTTATTTATACGGCGGTACTTTCAGAATTGGATCTACCCTCCGATCCTCCGGTTATTGAGGATTTGTGCATATACTGCGACATCTGCATAGAAAGCTGCCCGGTGGGAGCACTGGACGAGGAAGGAAAGACCGATGCGATTAAATGTTTGGGTAATTCCCAGCCCCATGGTATAGGCGGTTCAATTCGATTCTGGCAGAAGTTTATCAAGGCTTCTCCTGAAGAACAAAAAAAGATGTTTTACAGCGAAGAGTACATGCGGAATTACCAAGCGCAGATGATTGGGTTCCAATATACTTGCTTCAATTGCTATACTTCGTGCCCCATCGGAAATGACCTTTAATGAGGCGATTAACTTTGAAAGCTGGGGCAAGGATAGAGTGATCTTACTAAAACGGTCTCTTAACGATTGCATTAACCGACGGGCGATTGACTTATTGATCCACAGTCCCTAGAATGGGTTCACATATTCATATTCAAGTAGGTTTTCCAGGGTTCCGCAGTTAAACTGGTCTGTGACCGAGAGAAGACCCGCAGCTTCACCGCTGTGCCACGGAAGGATAAAAGCCTGGGAGATATGCCGATGATATCTTTCAGGCTTAATATTATTGTGGGGGTGTAAAAAATGGCCTGGTCCTATCTGATGATCGCAGGCGTTTTTGAGGTGGTTTGGGCTATCGGACTCAAATACTCACAAGGGTTTACAAGGCTGTATCCGTCTCTGATTGCCTTTGTTGGCATCGTGATCCGGGTACTTTTAGGCATTGTGGAACGAAGGATTAGGCAACAGCGCTTTGCTTTGTGCAAAAATAAAGATATAATTATATCAATAAAATGATAGAGGGTGTGGGAACTATGATTATAAAACCATCAGCAGCATTGAGAAATGAATACTCCACGATATCAAATCTAGCCAAGGAAACCAAGGAACCTATATATATCACCAAGAATGGCGAAGGAGATTTGGTTCTCATGAGCATTGATGCTTTTGAAAAAAGAGAACAGATTCTACAGCTTCGTGCCAAAGTTCTGCAGGCAGAAGCAGAACGGGTCAGCTGCGCAGCCACCCTCAGTGTTTCCGAAGCAAGAATAAAACTGAGGCAGCGGATAGATGAAGCATAAAATCGAAATTCTGCCTTCTGCCTGGGAGGATTTAAAAAAGATTGAGGATTATTACCGTATACAGTTTAATTCGCAGACTGCACTTAAGGTCACTGACCATATCCTGAATTCTATTGAACGGTTGGAGTGTTTTCCGGATTCGGGCTCTCGTACACTAGATACATGGCTGAATGAACAAGGGTACCGGATGGTGATTTGTGAAAGGCATGTCGCGATTTATCGTCAAGTTAATGATGTGATATACATTTATCATATCGCTGACACCCAGACGGAATATACAAAGTTGTTTTATTGAACCCTTCATATTGCGGGTGACCAAGATTGGTCAGGTCAATTTTTACGCCAGGTTAGGCGAGCTGATTGTTCGAATACGGGAGGTTAAAGCATGTTAGGGAATTTCAGCTATTCAAACCCCACCAAGTTGTATTTCGGAGAAGATTCATTAAAATCCCTCCATAAGGAACTTCCTAGGTATGGAAAGAAAGTATTGCTTGTTTATGGGGGCGGGTCCATTAAAAGAACGGGATTATATGATCAGATAAGGAAGATTCTCCAGGAGAACGGCAAGGATGTCTATGAGGATGCGGGGGTTATGCCCAATCCTACCGTCGAAAAGCTTAATGAAGGTTGCCAGCGAGCCAGGGAAAACCAGGTCGACTTGATCCTGGCAGTGGGCGGCGGTTCGGTGATCGATTATGCCAAAGCGGTATCAGTCTCGGCCCATTGTGACGAAGATCCGTGGGAGAAGTACTTTCGCCGGATGGAGGATGTCGATAACCCCATCATTCCGGTAGGGTGTGTTCTGACCATGGTAGGTACCGGTTCCGAGATGAATGGTGGTTCGGTTATCACCAACCATGCCGCGAAACGTAAAATCGGTCATGTGTTTGGCGAAAATGTTTTCCCGAAATTTTCGATCTTGAATCCGGTACTTACCTATACCGTACCCCATTACCAGATGGTGGCCGGGTTCTTTGATATCATGTCCCATATCCTGGAGCAGTATTTCTCTGGCAGCGATGACAATACCTCGGACTATATCATGGAGGGATTGTTGAGGTCATTGATCCACAGTGCGAAGATCGCGGTTAAGAACCCTACCGACTACGAGGCGAGAAGCAACATCATGTGGACCGCGACTTGGGCGCTTAATACCCTTGTCGCCAAGGGCAAATCGACAGACTGGATGGTTCACATGATCGGTCAGTCCGTCAGTGCCCATACCGATGCTACTCACGGGATGACGCTGGCGGCGGTCTCCCTGCCATATTACCGGTTCATCATGCCTTACGGGCTGGAGAAATTCAAACGCTATGCCATCAATGTCTGGAACGTAGTTCCGGGAGGGAAAACAGACGAACAGATCGCCCGAGAGGGTCTGGACCAAATGGAGGCCTGGATGAAAGAGATAGGCCTGGTCATGAATAGCAAGGATCTGGGCGTGACCGAGGATATGCTCGAAGCCATCGCCAAAGGTTCTTTCATTCTGAACGGCGGATACAAGGTCTTAAGCCGTGATGAAATCGTCTATATCTTAAAAGCCAGCATGGCCTAATGATCGACCTCCTCACCGGATTCAATGAGGGGTTACCATGGGGTGGGCATTTTTTCATTGCATCTATATTGCTCTGTGGATTTAAGTAATGTGAGCCTTTGCCCAAAGCAGAGGCTCTTTTTAGTCGGTGGTCTTGTGAAGCTGTATTATCCCGGCGCGATGATTTCGCTATTGTTCGGTTATTTCGATTATTGAGGACAGCAGATAATCTACATGGCCCGATTTGGTGGTACTGGCGGAAAATAGGTATCTGCCCGCCTGGCCAGATTTTTTGATAAAGGTGCATTCGAAATCCTTGACGAATCCGTCCCGGCTGATATGGTTTACCACGATATCCCGCTCGCCAAAATCTTGCCAGAGATTAAGCTCCATAACCGTTTTGCCCAGTATTTCTTCGCGGCTGTAACCCAGGGTTCTATTCCAGGCATCGTTGACTTCGATGTAAATGCCGCTAAGCATCCCGGTGATCGCCATCGCCACTGGACTCTGAAGGAAAGCCCTGGCTATCAGCAGCAGGTTGTCCTCAGTTAATGTTTGTATATATTCATCGACGCTGACTGTGACTGGTTTGTCTGTCACCATTGATCCTCCTGCAATCAAATTAATAATGGTATCTATTATAATCGTTCTCCAGTCGATTTTACCATTATGCCAATATTAGTCTATGAAAACATTGTCGTTTGAAACGCAGTGTAGAAGGATCCCCGGCCGCGATATTCTGATCCGGGACCGACTGTGGCGGAGAGATGGGGGGATTTATGGTAAGGTCATCGTCAGAAGGTGCGTACCAGGTTAAGAGAGGACCATTCCCCCCGGGAGATATAAGTAATCAGCGACCTCCGGGGAAACAGGCGGCGATCGATCTGCCTGTCACTTAAGCCCTGCTTTCGCATATAATTTATTTTCGCCTGCAGTTCCAGCAAATAGTCCAATTTGGCCTGCAGCAGTTGCTTACCATTTTCCCGCACCCCGGAATGAGCGCAAAACAAGGTCTGAAAATCCAGCTTCACTAGTTTTTCCAGGGTAGTGATGGTCTGGGTCATATCTTCCTCCTTGATTGCCACCACTTGCTGGGGACCGAGATAGAGGTCCCCGGTAAACAGCCAGCCCTGCTCCTTTTCATGGAACACATTATGGGCGGCGCAGTGTCCAGGGGCGTCGATGACCTCAAACCTGTACTTATTAGTGGCTAGCTGGCGGGGGAATTCCTCGCCATGAAAGGGCTGGCGGCCGCCCCAGAATATCCGTCGGTAAAGCGGATATTTTCCCGGCCGCTCTGCCTGGCGGAGGGAGTCCCGGTGTAAATAGACCGGGACATTATATTTTTCCTGCAGCCAGCCCGCCATACCGCTATGGTCTTCGTGAACGTGAGTCAAGGCCACCTGCTGGATCAGGTGATTACTGAAAAATGGACGAATTTGCTGGCCCATGCAGCTGGGACCGGTATCGATCACCAGGCCGTCCACCACATATAAGACAACCTTTATAGTCGTGCCCAATATGGCCCGATGGCTTTGGCCTACCGAGATTTCTTGGTAATGGGTAGATTTCATCTCCAATCCTCCCACTGGCGTTGTTTGTAACTGAAATGAACCATCTGGCATTACCCCAGTTGTGCGATCCACGCCTCCGTCCCGGTTGCAACTGGGACAAACCCGGCAGCGCAGAGGGCGATTTGCAGTAATTTAACCGCCCACTGATTTAGCCTGCCGGGATTTGGGGACCTGCAATAAACGTCACTATAAAGTTTTAAGCGATTCCTGCTTGTACACGCTTGCTATCCGTACAGTTTCTCGATATCCGCCGCAAAGTTCTTCAGAATATTGCGGAACTTGAGCTTCAAGGTGGGTGTCATCTCTTCCAGGTCAGGCATGAATACCCGGGCTGAGACCAGGTAGTCCTTGACTGTTTCATAATCCTCCAAGCCCTTGTTGGCTTCCTCCACGTCAAACTCGATCAAGGCCCGCACCCGGGGGTGTTCGCTGAAGTCTGAGCCGACCTTGACGGTCATCCCGTCCACCTTCATCATCTGGTTCTCATCGAAGGTGATGCCTTCCGCCGCCAGCGCTTTCAAGATACGGTCGAACTTGGGTACGACAATGGCCCCAACATACTTTTTGTCATCAGCTACCGCGCATACCTGCTCAACATAATTGGCCGCGGTAAAACGGGACTCCACTTTTTCCCGGGGGACTTTCTTGCCGGTATCCAGCACCATGATAGCCTTCTTGCGGTCAATGATAATGTAGTAATCCTTGCCCAGTTGTTTGTTATAAACCGTCCGACCGATATCCCCGGTATGGAAGAAACCATCGGCATCAAAGGCTTCGGCGGTGGCTTCCGGGTTGTTGTAATAGCCCAGGAAGACATTGCCGCCCCGTACCAGGATCTCACCATCTTCAGCCAGCTTGACTTCGTTGAATGCCGTGGCTGGGCCCATGCTGCCAGGCAGGATCGCCGTGGTTACGCTGAAGTTGATAGCGTTCATGGTTTCGGTCATTCCATAGCCCTCGATTATCTTGACTCCCATAGCCATAAAGAGCTTGCACAGCCGTGCCGGGAAACTGGCCGAGGCCGAACAGGAATAGCGATAGTTCTTGCCCAGCAAGGCTCTCACTTTGGCGAACACATTGGCATCCGCCCATTCGTATTGGGCCTGCAGATCTTCCGGCAAGCCGTCGAAGAGGGTGCGGCCATAGCCCAGATCTACGAAGCCATCCTCATCGCTCTGGTAATCCACCACCCGCATACCTATCTCCATGGCTTTTTCGAAACCCATCTTCCCTTCCGGAGTTGCGGAGGCGGCATCCCGCATGGCCACATACAATCGTTCGAAGATTCGCGGCACCGCACAGAACCAGGTGGGATTAAAAATCTGGATGTCCCGGATCACCGTGGAGGCTTGTTCCGCATAGGCAATGGTCGACCCGGTAAAAATGGAATACACCTGGCAGCACTGCCGCTCGTAAGTATGGGACAAGGGCAGGAAGGAAAGCTGTATTTCATGATCGGGATGGAAGCCGCCCTCCCCGAAACGGAGGATGTCGGCCGCCGTGGCGCTCATAAAGGTTTGATGGGTGTGCATGGCGCCTTTGGGGTTACCGGTGGTGCCAGAAGTATATACGATAGTAGCCAGGTCCCAAGGCTTGATGGCGTCAACCGCCTTCTGGTAAGCGTACGGATATCTCTTTTCATACCTTTTGCCTGCTTCGATCACCTGCTGTAGGCCAATGAATTTGTCATTCTCCGGCAACGCAGCCTTTTCCGAGAATACGATGACCTTTTCCAGAGCCGGCATTTCATCCAATATACCCATGATCTTTTTGATCCCGTCATCATCACGCACGAAGACCACCCGGGAACCGGAGTTGTTGACGATGTATTTGATCTCGTTCGTTGAAAAGGAAGGATAGATGGTTACGGTCACCGCGCCAGATCCCAGGATGGCGAAATCTGCCCATAACCACTGGGGACAATTGCCGGACATGATAGCCACTCGATCACCAGGGGTTACACCCAGCGACATCAGGCCACAGCTCAGATCCTTTACTTTAATATAGGTCTCGGAATAAGTGAAAGAAGCAGTTTCAGTCGGTTTGGCGGGGTCAGGCTGGTACCATTGGCACCTCCGGTCTCCATAGCGGTAAGCAGATCGGTTGAACATGTCGGGCAAGGTGGAAAAATACAGGCTCTCCGTGAAATTGTCGTTACCCATAGCCGATAGACACCCCCATTATTCTTTTTTCCTGGAACACATATCCATGACCTATTACAAAAAGCAAGAAACATACCAGCTTTGTGCCTCCTTGGAGGTAGCCCTGATAAGAAGAGTACCGGTGAGTATTAGCAACCTACGAACAGGCAAGCTGACGTTTTGATGGCTGCCGGTGGGCAGAACTATAAAACAGTATGAAGAGCCATCCGAGGCTATAATCTTGCGGATGGTGTGGAAGCCAAAAGAGGGTGAAGCAATGTGTAGCAATTTGATACAATTCCTGTTTGACCGGGTTCAATCATGAGGACCGGCGATGATCTGAAACCGTTCTGAACATGAATCCGGGAACGCCACCTGGCCCCATAATCCTAGACCTCCAATCAGCAAAGTTCTGTGGCTTTTTCCGACTGACAAGATGATAGGCATCATACTTGCAATCAGAACAGATAAAGCCCGCACGGATTTCAATATATTTAAGGAAAGGAGGCTGGGCAGGACGTCACGGATCATCCCCGGGATTCCGGAGTAATACCCGCTTTTTTAACGTGTTTACCGAACAATATTAGGAGGTATCTGAGATGTCGGCTAATTATGCATATGAAACCCGAGACCTAAAATTCGCCCTTAAAGAATGGCTGCCCATGGATCAGATTTTTGCCTATGATAAATACAAGGACTATTACACCATAGATGATATAGATAAGATGGTGGACCAGGTCCACAAGATATCCAAAGAAATGATCGCGCCCACCAATACTGATACTCCGGTGCGGCTGGAGAATGGCCAGGTTTATGCAGATCCTGAATTCCGAAGGCTGTTCAAATACATCCAGGAAAACGGCTGGGGTTCTTCCAATATCGATGATAATGGCGAGGGGACCCTGCCTTTTACCCTGGTCTGCGCCATGGGCGAAATGATGAATTCAGCCAACCCATCGTTTGCTCCCTTGGTCGCATTGACCAGCGGCGCAGCCGGGGTCATCCAGTCTTTTGCCGATCAAGATCTAAAGGAGATGTTCCTGCCCAAAATGTTCGACGGGAGCTGGTCGGGGACCATGTGCCTGACTGAACCCACCGCGGGGTCCGACGTGGGTGATATTTTATCCCGGGCTTATCCCACCGATGACCCCCGCATATACAGAATAAAGGGCAGCAAGATATTTATCACCGGTGGAGACGGAGATCACGTCGATAACATCATTCATCTGTACCTGGCCCGCATAGAGGGCGGAAAACCGGGAACCAGCGGCATATCACTGTTTATCGTGCCCAAGTTTTGGGTAAACCCGGATGGCGGTCTGGAGCCCAACGATGTGGAAACATCAGGGGTGGAGCATAAACTGGGACTCAAGGGCTCCTCCACGGCGGCCCTTTCAGTGGGGGATAATAATAATTGCCGCGGGTGGCTGCTGGGCGGATTTGATAAAGAAACCGGCAAGGGCCAGGGCATGGCCCAGATGTTCCAGATGATGAACGAAGAACGCCATATCACCGGTACGGCTGCCTACTCGGTAGCCGCCAACGCTTACTGGAATGCGGCGGCCTACTGCCGGGAGCGCATCCAGGGCCGTCCCCTCACCAATCCCAAGGGTGACAGAATGCAGATCATCAATCATGAAGATGTAAAACGGATGCTGCTCCTGAACAAGTCGACCATTGAAGCCAGCCGGGCTATCTGTTATAAGACCGCCTTCCTGATGGACGTGGTCCATAATGAGCCGGACCCGGATGAAAAGAAGGCTGCCAAAGGCAAATGGGAATGTCTGACCCCGGTCGCCAAAGGTTATCCCTCGGACGAAGCATGGATCCTGGCCGGTGAGTCCATGCAAGCCATGGGCGGGTATGGCTACTCGGAAGAATATCCGGTGGCGCAGTCGGCCCGGGATCTCAAGATCTATTCCATCTGGGAAGGGACCAACTACATCCAGGCCATGGACCTGATCGGGCGCAAATGGACCATGGGCAAGGGTGCGGTGTTCGCCACTCTGCTGGATGAGATCCAGGAATGGATCGCGGCCAATGACGGCGTGACGGGTTTCCAAAAGGAATTCGGCAATCTCAAGAAGGCCCTCAGTTCTTATCAGAAGCTCCAGATGATCATCGGGGGATTCTTTGCCGCCCAGAAGTATGGACTGGTACCCACCTATGCGCGCCGCATCCTGACCGCTACCGGGCAGTTGCTGGGGGGTTACTGCCTGCTGCAGCAAGGGCTCATTGCCCAGCAGCGCATGGATGAACTGGGCCCGGAACACTATGACTACATGTTCTATTATGGCAAACTGCTGTCCTGCCGGTACTATCTGCGCAACGTGGTTCCCAATGTCTGGCACCTGCTGGAGATCATCGCCGCTGGCGATCCAACCTGCAGTGAAGCGCCTATAGAGATTTTCCAGTATTAAAGCAAAGGTGACTGACGGGCAGCCGGCAGCCACCTTTCAAAGAAAAACAGAGTAAAAACTAGATTATAGCAATAAGCCGTTTAAGGACCGAGGCCCCTAAACGGCTTAAATTTTTACCCGATACAGTACCAATTATCTCCGGAATGGTGGGCCGTAAAATCTGGCACAGAGTGTGACATTATAGCACACGAAGGGGCGGCAGGATCGGGAATATTCTCCTCAGCGCCATTATATTGGGGTTCCCGCGTGGTGGGCAGGCATGGCATAAGAATTGCAAAGTTTATTGGCAGCTACAAGTTGGGAAACAGTTTAATGGCTGGGTTCGATATGTTTGGCTTACCCGGGAGAACCGCCATTGTAACCGGGGGACCGTTAGGGCTGGGAGCTCAGATGATGATGCCGCAGAAGGTGACGGGCAGTTCGTTTTCAATCGACACATTTAATATTGGTAAAACACTAGTTCAGGACCAAATTCAAATAAAAGGAGGTCGACAGCACTTAACTTTTTACCTGGTAGAATTCTGATTCATAGAGCGGTATAGAATGTTCATAACGAGACAAAAAACCAAGATGGGAGGCAATAATCCGTGAAGAAGAACATTAAGAAAGTAGCGATCCTTGGCTCAGGAACGATGGGAGGCGGTATCGCGGCACAATTGGCCAACGCCGGCATCCCCAGTTATCTATTGGACATAGTCCCCAGGGAACTGACTGAACAAGAGAAAGCCCAGGGTCTGACTGAAAGCAGTCCCGCATTCCGGAATCGCATCGCAGAGGCCAATAAGGCTATTCTATTAAAGACCAGACCGGCAGCTCTGATGAGCAAGGAGGACGCAGCCCTCATTACTACCGGTAATATGGAAGACAATATCGGCTGGCTGGCTGAATGCGATTGGGTAGTCGAAGTAGTCCCGGAAAGGATCGACATCAAGAAGAGCGTATTGAGCCAAGTGGCAGCGGTGGTAAAGCCCGGCACCTTCGTTACCAGTAATACGTCGAGCATTTCCATCAATAAGATCGCTGAAGATCAACCTCTGGAATTCCGCCAATACTGGATGGGGACCCATTTCTTCAATCCGGTCCGCTACATGAAGTTGCTGGAGCTGATCCCGGGCAATGATACCCTGCCGGAAGTAACCCAGTTTATGGCTGACTTCGGGGAGAGGGTACTAGGCAAGGGCATAGTTTGGGCCAAGGATACCCCCGGTTTCATCGCCAACCGCCTGGGCACCTTCGCAGGCCCCTCCGCTATGAAACTGATGCTGGAACTGGGGCTCAGCATTGAAGAAGTCGATGCCATCACCGGCAGTGCCATCGGGCGTCCCGCCATGGGCACCTTCGGGCTGTACGACCTGGTCGGCCTCGATATCGGAGTCGCTTCTACCGAAGAGGTAAAACACAATGTCAGCGACCCAGCCGAAAAAGAGATGTACTCCCTGCCGGCGTTCTGCTTCGATATGCTGGGCAAAGGCATACTGGGCAACAAGACCAAAGGCGGATTCTACAAGAAGGTCGGCAAAGAAAAATTGGTGGTGGATATAAATAGCTTCGAATACCGGCCCAAGAACCCAGTCAAGTTTGCCAGCCTGGATGCCGCCAAGAAGGCCAAGGGTCTGCCGAACAAGCTAACCGCCTTCTTTGAAGGTGATGACAAGGCGGCCGAGTTCACTTGGAGAAACATGACCGGACTCTTCCTCTACGCAGCTTCCAAGATCCCGGAAGTAGCTGATGATATCGTCAACATGGACCGCGCCCTGTGCTGGGGTTACAACCACGATCAGGGACCCTTCCAGCTGTGGAGCGGATTGGACCTGGATAAATACATCGCCCGCATGGAAGCTGAAGGAAAAGTCATACCCGCCTGGATCAAGGAGATGCTGGCATTAGGGATAAAATCCTTCTACAAGACCGAAGCCGGGATAGATTACTATTACTCCATCCCCGACAAGGCCTATAAGGTGATAGAGCACAAACCGGACATGATCGTACTCAAGGAATTGAAAGGTCAGGGCAAAGTGGTCAAAGAGAGCCCGGTGGCCACCCTGATAGATCTGGGCGACAACATACTTTGCATGGAGCTCCATACTCCATTCAACGCCATTAACGGTGATTTGGTCGACTTCATGGAAATAGCCCAGCAGGAATTGGCCCAGAACTGGGACGGCATGGTGATCGCCGGCTCTGGCAAAAACTTCTGTGTGGGGGCTGACCTGAGCGCCGTGATACAGATTTCGGCGGAACAGAATTGGGATATGGCGGCCGAGCTGTTAAGCAAAAACCAGCGGGTATTCCGCGCCAATAAGTATAACCCCAAGCCGGTGGTAATAGCCGTGCACGGAATGGTATTAGGCGGCGGCTGTGAGATGATGATCCAGGGTTCCGGCATCCAGGCTGCCGGTGAAAGCTATATCGGGTTGGTGGAAGTTGGGGTCGGCCTCATCCCCGCAGGCGGCGGAGTAAGAGAAGCCATATTGAGGACCTACGAAAAAGTCAAGGGAACAACAGCTGCGCCGGTAGACCTGATCATGCCGGCTTTCCAAAATATCGCCATGGCCAAGGTGGCCACCAGCGCCAAGGAAGGGGTGGGCCTTGGTTATCTGCGCCCCACCGACGGGATCACTTTAAATCAGGATTATCTGATCACCGATGCGAAAAAGCGGGTCCTGGATATGCTCAGCAATGGTTACCGGCCACCGCTCAAAAAGAATATTCCCACCTTCGGACAGACTGCCATAGGACTTTTGAAGGTCGGGACCAGGATGATGCTGCAAGCCGGCCAAATCAGTGAACATGACTGGAAGCTCGCCTGCGCCATTGCCGATATCATGGCGGGCGGCCAGGTAATCAGGGACACCATGGTACCGGAAGAATACTTCGACAAGCTGGAAGTCGAGAATTTCATCAGTCTGTGTCAGGAAGATAAGACCCAGGACCGGATCATGCATATGCTGAAGACCGGCAAACCTTTGCGCAACTAACTGGAATACAAGTCTATTAGGATTAGGAGGTAATAAAAGTGAGAGAAGCTGTGATAGTTTCAGGAGTTCGTACAGCGGGCGGCAGAGCACCCCGGGGCACTTTCAGGGACACCCGGCCGGAATACCTGGGCAAACTTTGTATGGAAGAAGCCATAAAGAGATTGGGACCGAGCTTTAAAGCTGAGATGATCGATGACGTAATCTGGGGCTGTTCCACCCCTGAACAAGCCTGCGGCATGAATACCGCGCGCATCACCGCCCTTTATGCCGGAATCCCGGATACGGTACCGGCGGTGACCATCAACCGGTTCTGCTCCTCCGGGTTGCAGGCTATTGCGTTCGGAGCCGAGGCCATAATCAGCGACCGCTGCGACGTGGTACTGACCGGTGGGGTCGAGCATATGAGCCTGATCCCCATGGGCGGGATCATCCGGCCCAATGTTGATATCGCCATGGACCCGGCGATAGCTGATATATACACCAATATGGGCCAAACTGCCGAGAATGTTGCCCAGAGATATAATGTGGCCAGAGAAGATCAGGATGCCTTCGCGGTAGCCAGCCACCAGAAGGCAACTGCCGCCATGCAGGGCGGCAAATTCAAAGACGAAATCGTTCCCGTGCCGGTCAAGATCACCACTCTAGGTCCGGACGGGAATTTGGTGACCAAGAACATCCACTACGATTACGAAGAAGGCATCCGCGGCGACGTTACCCTGGAAGGGCTAAGCAAATTGAAACCTGCTTTCGTAGCAGGGGGCACGGTGACCGCCGGCAACTCTTCCCAGACTACGGACGGGGCTTCGGCGGTGATGCTCATGTCGGCTGACAAGGCCCAAGAACTGGGCTTGAAACCCCGCCTGAAATTCGTCACCTTTGCGGTGGCCGGGTGTGCCCCCGACGAGATGGGGATCGGTCCGGTATTCGCTATCCCCAAGGCATTAAAGAAAGCCGGCCTGGAATTAAAAGACATCGGTTTGATTGAATTGAACGAAGCCTTTGCTTCCCAATCCCTGTACTGTATCAGAGAACTGGGCATCGATCCTGCTATCGTCAACGTCAACGGAGGGGCCATCGCCCTCGGGCATCCCCTGGGCTCCACCGGCGCCAAACTGACTGTCACCCTGATGAACGAGATGGAAAGAAGAAATGTCAAATACGGCATGGTAAGTATGTGCATAGGCGGCGGCCAAGGTGCGGCCGGTATCTTTGAACTGTGTTAATTTGCAATGCATTAACCTCCCCTTTTTTGCCGGAGACAAGTTCCTTTGTCTCCGGTTCTTTAATAGTTGGACCCCAATACGGGGTCGATACCAAGAGACAAAAAGATAACGGCAGGAATGTCAAGGGGTCCGGCGATGGTTTTTGCCGGGCCCTGTCTTATTGGCCGGCCAATCTGATTTCTTGCCACGGTGGCCATCCATATCAGTATCAGCACCGGGTGACTGGAACGGGCTTTTCGTCATGAAAGGCGGCAGCCAGATCCTGCTGGTGGCGGCCCTCATGCATAGACCGAGCGCATCGCGGCACTAAAGCATTATTCCTCGATATTGAATTCGGCCAAACGCCGATACAGGGTGCGCCGGGATATACCCAAGGCAGCCGCCACTTTGGATTTATTGTATTTGTATTTTTCCAGGTAGTCCAATATCATCTGCTTTTCCAGGTCCTGAACGGTGGAGTCCGCCGCTGGGGTGAATGTGGCCGGAGCTGCTTTAGGTATTATCCCGCCGATCATGTCCATCGTTATCACCTGGCCGGAGGAAAGCTGTATAGCACCTTCCAGGAGGTTCTGCAACTCCCTGATATTGCCCGGCCATTCATAATTCTTAAAGGCTTCCTGGACCTCCGCAGCCAGGGTCATCAATGGGCGGTTGAGACGGTCACATATCTTCTTGGTAAAATATGTGGCCAGCAGCAATATGTCATCCTGCCTGTTTCTTAAAGCCGGAATGTTGATGCGGATGACACCCAGGCGATAATACAGGTCGCGCCGGAATCGGTTCTCATCCATCATCAACTCCAGGTTTTGGTTGGTAGCAGCAATAATTCGGACATTGATGGGGATTTGTTTGGTGCCCCCCAAGCGCATGACGGTCTTTTCCTCCAACACCCGCAGCAGCGAGGCCTGCAGATCAAGGGGCATATCCCCGATTTCATCCAAGAATATGGTTCCCTGGTCAGCCAGTTCGAATTTCCCCATGTTGCCCCCTTTACGGGCACCAGTGAATGCGCCTTCTTCATAACCAAAAAGTTCGCTGGCGATGAGCTCTCTGGGTAAGGCCGCGCAATTTATGGCCAGATAAGGATTATTCCGGCGGGGACTGGCATTGTGCATGGATTGAGCAAAGATGTCCTTGCCGGTACCGCTCTCACCCAGCAGCAGGATGTTGGAATCCGAAGATGCCGCCTTCCCCGCAGTACGCACAGAATGCAGGAAATCAGGATTTTTTCCCACGATGTCGCTGAAGGTGATTTTGGCCTGGCCGCCGATGAAGTTCCTTACCAGGCGCTTGATCCGGTAACTCTCCCGGATCAGCACCACAGCACCATCAGCCGAGGGCGGTTTCAATGGATTACTGGTGATGCTGAAATGGAATATCTCATCATTGTAGGAGATGGTGAAGTTTTCATCGATCGTTCTCCGCCCCGACATGACCGTCTGGATAAAATAGTGATTCTTTTCGTCACTGCCCAAAAGATCATAAATATTGCGGCCCAACGCCATCTCAGAGGATAGTTTGAAAAACCGGGCGCAATTTTCATTCATATACGTTATGTACCCATTGGCGTCGATGGCGAACAGCCCCTCCTGGATGGAGTTCATAAGCGCAGTATGATAGTTCTTCACCCTATCCGCCGCCATTCTGTACTTGATATGTTTGGTCGACGCTACTACCATGCCCAGGGTGTGATTGCTGACGCGGTTATAGGGTGCGATCATACCCATACACCCGCTGATCTTGCCCTGATCGATAATGGGCGCACAGGAGCAGGCTGCCACACTGGAAAAGAGGCAGAAATGTTCATAGCCAAAAACATTCATAGGCTGGTTTAAAGCTACTGCCAGGGATGCGGCATTGGTCCCCACCAGTTGTTCCGCCCACAAAGCGCCTTCGCGGAGGTTGGCCTTGGTGGCAAAATCCATGGCTTCGGCATCACCGATAATTTTGACTATACAAAGGTCAGCATCCGTAAGAGCTACCACAAACCCGGTCCCGGCCACAAACCGATATAGCCCATCCATAACCGAAGTGCTGGTTTCGAGCAGAAGCCGGGATTTTTTTTGCCGCTCTCTCAGTTCCGCCTGGGTCACAATGTATGAGTTTTCGCGCAGGTAGCGGTCAACTCCCAAGGAGTAGCATCTCTCCCAGGAATCCCTTATTTCCGGGCGCAATTTGTTGCGAAGTTTGGGATCCGCATGCAGTCTCTTCCATTTATCGAGAACCTCATGATTGGTCATAGGCTCCCCCCTCCCCGCTATCATTATCGCACGGATGCGACACTGGCACAATGTGAGCGGGCCAACTTTTCCAAATAGAGAAAAGATCACTATCATGTGGCATATTAATTGCAAAGATTTTTATGCTAAGGATAAATTTATGGTGGCTCTGAACTGTACACTAGCAAAGGAGCGATTTAGCATGGATTTTAATTTGAGTCCGGAACAATCCCGCATCCAAAAAATGGCCCGGGAGTTTGCCCAACAGGTCATCGATCCGGTGGCGGAAGTGATTGATCGTGAAAACCGGTTGCCCTCTGAGGTCAGCCAGGGGTTGGGCGAACTGGGTTTCTTCGGTCTCCCCTTCAGCCCTCTCCATGGTGGAGCCGGGGCAGGTTACGATTGCTATGTACTGGCGATGGAACAGATCGCCCGGGCTTCAACGGGTCCGGCCATGATGATTTCAGCTCACTCCCTTGCTCTGGGGGCCATCGACAAGTTCGGCACCGAAGAACAAAAGACACAATGGATGACATCATCCTGCCAGGGCAAAACTGTGGCCTCTTTCGCTTTTACGGAACCGGAAACCGGATCGGACCCCAAGCAGATAACCACCACCGCGGTGGAAGATGGTGATTGTTATGTGATCAACGGAACCAAACGGTTTATCTCCAACGCCGATTATCCGGGCCCCATCGTGTTATTTGCCAAAGACAGCGCCAGTGGCAAGCCCACCGCCTTTATCGTGGAAAAGCTGTGCCCGGGTTACACCCTCTCTACTCCCTGGCAAAAGATTGGACTGCACGGGGGAAGTTTGTATGACATTTATCTGAAGAATGTCCGGATCCCTAAAAGCCAGCTGCTGGGAACTCTGGGGGGCGGCTATCAGATCCTGCAGTTCGCTATTTCCTTCGGTAAAATAGGCGTCTGCTCGGTTTCTTTGGGGGGCATGCTGGCTGCGCGGCAGGCATCCGAGCAGTATGCCCGGGAGAAAACCGATGGCAATAGACCCATTGCCAGCCTCCAGATGATCCAATTGAAGATAGCCGATCTGGCGGGCAAATATGAAGCTTCCCGGTGGCTGGCCTATCGCCTGGGCTGCCTGGGCAACAACCCCGGACATCCGATGGTTTTTGCCAAAGAGGCGGCCCTGACCAAAACCTTCGTTTGCGACACCGCGGTGGATGTGGCCAGGATTGCCATGGATATCCATGGCCCGGATGGCCTTCTGGAAGCCTACAAAGTATCCCGAATTTATCGCGATGCTATCATGGGTCCCCAGGTGGAAGGAGTCAGCGACATGCAAAAACTTATCACCGCTGGGGTTATTCTATCCAAGTGAGCTGCCCGGAGTTGCCATTTTAGAAACCACGGCATCCATCTGGTGCCGTAGTGAGACCAGCAGAAAAGGCTGAAAGCTGAGAAAAGCGGAACCCCTCTTCGGCGCTATTTGACACGGGTGGTAAACAGGTGTGGCACAGTATGAGACATTAAGGACGCCAAGTGGGCGCGCTATTAAGTAGGCTTTCGTAACCAACTGCCGATATAAGCGGTATGATCTTGGAATTGGCTTGGGCCCGGAATGGGTGGGTTCTGTTTCTGATTGGCACCATACTTGCAACTGAATATAACCATCAATGGAAAAACCGCCCCTTGTCCTCCGGAACTTTCCTGGATTTAGGGCCAAGAGACAATTAGCCAGGGTTTCTGGGGGCAGCATGGTTTTGGCGTGTGCTCAATAAGCAGAGATGGCTGGGAGGATATCTTGATGGATTATTCAATCACCCGCGCAGCAATTATAGGAGCTGGAGTTATGGGAACCAGTATTGCAGCTCTCTTAGCCAATTGCGGGCTCAAGGTACTGCTGCTGGACCTGGTCCCGGCCGGTTTGTGCAGGGCAGATATGGACCGGGGATGGCGGGAAGACATGCCCGAGTGGAGAAACCAGGTGGCCAGTTCCAATTTCGCCCGGATGGCCAGTATCTCCGGACATTTCTTCTTATCCCCGAACTGCCGTAATAACATCACATTTGGCAACATGGAAGACAACATCCACGAAATCGGAGAATACGATTGGATCATAGAAACCATTATGGAAGATGTCGAAGTGAAGGCTTGCTTGTTTGCCACCATCGAACTCCACCGCCGGCCTGATTCGATCATCACCACCAACACTTCCGGGATCCCTATCAGCCAGATCAGCCGTGAATTCTCAGACGAAATGGCCCAGCATTTCCTGGGCATCCATTTTTTCAATCCCACCGCCCTTATACCGCTAGTGGAGGTCATCCCCGGATCGGAAACCCCGACCCAACTGACCGCTTTTATGGTCCGTTTCCTGCGGGAACGGCTGGGCAAGCGGCCCCTGGTGGTCAGGGACTCTCCCAATTTTATCTGCAACCGCCTGGCGGCAGCCTTCATCCTGAACGCCTTTCATCGGGGACAGGAACTGGGCTTCACCGTGGAGGAAATCGATGCCCTGTGCGGCAAAAGCCTGGGCCGGAGCCGGGGGGCGGTATTTCATACGGCTGATATCGTGGGGTTGGATACCGCAGCATTGGTCACCCGCAACATCCGGGAAAATGTTCCCCATGATGAGAAACGGGACAGTTTCGTGATACCGGATTTTGTCCGCCGGATGCTGGATCAAAACCTGCTCGGGGATAAAACCGGGCAGGGTTTCTATAGGAATTCCGGTAAGGATGACGGACCCCAGGTCATCGACCTCAATACCCTGGAATACCGGCCCCTGGTTAAACCAGTCTTCCCCTGCCTGGAGGCGGCTGAACAAATCGAAGATGTGGCGGGGAAGGTGCAGGCGATCATATGGGGAGATGACCCCGGCTCCAGGTTCGCCTGGGAGATCTTGGCCAGTGACTTGAACTATGCCGCCAACCGGTTGGGCGAAATCGCCGACAGCGTTGAAGTCATCGATAAAGCCATGCGATGGGGTTATGCCTGTCAACTGGGACCTTTTGAATGCTGGGACGCTATCGGGGTGCAGGCTTCGGTGGAACGGATGAAAAAAGAGGGAATTCCCGTGGCCCGCTATGTGGAAGAGATGTTGCTGTTCGGTTGTCCCAGTTTCTATATCAGCAATCCAGACGGGGCCAGGTATTATTACGATTTCCGGTCCAATTCCTACCAGACTTGTGAGTTGGATCAGAACTCTCTCCCGAGCAAGGTGGAAACCAAGTAAAGGGAGGGAGGCAAGCCAAGCCGGCCCAGGCACGCCGGGTAGGCGGTCAAATCCGCGGCGGCTGGCAAAAAGTAAAATACTGGCGCCAGGGGAGCAAGCCATCCGCGCAAGCTGAGGATAGCCAACATCGATAGAAGTGCCCGCTCCAGCGGGTGAGCAGATGAGAGGGGAGAATGAAGAGATGTCATACCAAGTCCAGATCGAGGACCAAATCGCGGTGTTTACCTTTACCGCCCCCACCGGGGCTATATCCGGTGAGACCTTGCGGGGACTGGGCGAGACCCTGGCCCGTGTCGAAGCAGAATATGACCTGAAAGGTCTGGTCCTGACCGGAGTGGGGAGATTCTTCTCCAGCGGGTTCGACCTCAAGACCTTCACCAGTTTCCGGGACGAACAGGACATCATCACTTGGTTCCAATATGAAGAAGAACTCATGTACAAGCTTTTTACCTGCTCCAAACCGGTCATCGCCGCCGTCAACGGGCATGCCACCGCCGCCGGGGTGATCATCTGCATGGCCTGTGATTACCGGCTGGCACTGGATCAGGAGAAGACCAAGATCGGCATGACGGAAATCAAAATCGGCCTGTCCCTGACTCCGGCCGAAGGGGAGATCATGCGTTTCGGCCTGGACACCGACAAAAACTACCGGGACATGGTCATGGGCGGGATCCTGGTCAGCCCCCAAACGGCAGTGGCCAAGGGATTCTTCGATGAACTGGCCGCCACCCCGGAGGAACTGCTCCAGAAGGCCAAGACCAAGGTCTGCGACCTCATCGATACTCCGGGGCGGCCTTTTATAGAACTCAAGCATATGGAGAAAAAACATACCGCCGCCCATATCGTCAGCGAATTGCAGGCTTTTGACTGGAACATCCTGACCAGCAAATTTACCAATCCGCAGATAGTTGGTTTCCTGGCCAAGGTTCAGGCGGGGATGGATGCCAACAGCGCTGCTGCTGGAAAAACCGGGGGCAGTGATCGTTAATGATCGGGTTGGAAACAGGATCAGGACTGATGTTTGGCTACCAGCGCCTCCAGTTCCCTCCTCCGGACCTCCCGGCCATGGGCGGGCAGGAATAGCTGGCAGCCAGTTTCCAGCAGTTTGCGCCAGCTGGTGATCAATTGCTCCGGGTGGTCGGCGAAAGCGGGCGCACTATGACCGGGCACGTATCCGACTAGGGTGTCACCCACCAGGGCTATCTGGTTATCCACCACCACCGTCACTGAGCCGGCAGTATGTCCGGGGGTATGCAGGGCATAGGCATTGAAACCCATCCCCGCCAAGTCGTAATGGTCATAGATCAGGATATCCCCCTGAAGGGAATAGAATTCCCGGAAAGGGTATTCGATCTGGCGGATAAGGTCCATCAGGGTTTTGTTGTACCACTGGGTCCCGCGGGGGAGGGGGCTCCAACCGCTCTCCAGGTATTTGGCTTCTTTCTCGTGGACGATGATCTGGGGATCAAACGCTTCCCGTACACGGTCGGTATTCATGGCGTGGTCGAAATGGGTATGGGTCAACAGTAAAGCTTCCACCGGTCTTCCCTGGCAGACCCGCTGTACCTTGCGGCGCAGGCTTTTCCAGCGCCAGCCGACACCATTGTCCACCATCAGACAGCCGGATTCGTTGACCAGTAGATATACATTGCAGCCGTAGTTGGCCAGACGGAATAATTCATCGCCGCTGGCCGTGGTCCATTTTTTCAATTACTCGACCTTCCTTGTGCAAGAGGATTAATTTACCAAACTCCATTTTAGCGACTTTGGTGTTCCTTTGCAAACTGATTGACTTCCAGGGAGAGCCGCAAAATGGGCTGATTTCACTGCTCCGGCCAATTTTGGACTCCGACCGGCGGAATAGGTTCCAAACGCCATTAAATGATGGACATAAGACCTGTAACCCAGCCAGGCTAAATGATTGAGAAGATCTGCCGCAACTTCATTCATAGTTGCCCCTGGCGAGTGGATTTCAGTATCCCGAACGGGGGAATCGCACCACCATACCTGATCATACCCGATAGATGATAAAGTCCCAGAAAAAATTCCTGAACTATGCTGTCCGGCGGTTGCCTTTAATATTGTATAACCGGGGAAGGAGAATAGGGAAATGGTTGAATGGAAAAAAGACGGTACCGTGGCCATCCTGATCATGAACAATGGGGAAAACCGGCAAAATCCCGATTGGACCGAAGCCATACTGGCAATCTATGCGGAAATCATCGCTGATCAAGATATCAAGTCCATCGTACTCACCTCCAGCGATTCCCGCAACTTCAGCCTGGGGGTGGACACCGACTGGCTGCAGGCTAGGATGCAGGCCCGGGATTATACCGGTCTAAGCCAGTGGCTGTACCGCAACAACGAGGTCTTCCGGGCCATGCTGATGGCGCCGGTGCCCACTATTGCCGCTGTTACGGGGCACGCCTTCGGTAATGGGGCTATGCTGGCCGGATCCTGCGATTTCCGGTTCATGCGGGCCGACCGTGGCTTCCTATGTTTGCCCGAAATCGACCTGGGGATTCAATTTACATCCTCCATGACCGAGTGGATGAAGCGCATCATGCCCTATCACCTGTTTATCCGGCTCCAGTATACCGGGGAAAAAATCGGGGCCGCGGAACTGGAAAGACACGGAGTGATTTTGAAGGCCTGTGCGGATGGGGAAGAGACCCTGGAGGAGGCGGTGGCCTTCGCCCGGACCCTGAAGAAACCGCGGGTCACCCTGGCTGAGATGAAACGGCGTACCTACAAGCACATCATCGATAAGATGGAAAACGAAGACCCGGCCTATATTGATTTTATCCCGGAAGCCACCCAGGAGGGACGCCTCCCGGTATTCATGCTGACCCCGGGCAAATAGCCTTATTAGCACTGTCTAACGAGAAAGGAGACTGATTATGAGCCTCTTGCTGAATCCCAAAAAGTATAAGGACCGTAACTATCCCGATGCCCGTTCCAAAGAAATAATGCTCAAAACCATCGATTGGTTTGAAGCAAAAGGGCTGGCCCGTCAGAAAGAGCAGTACCACAGCCGCGAATTCGCCGCGGATTTCCAGCAATTCATGACCGAAGAAGGCATCTTCGAGTACCTGTTCCTGCCCACCGGGTACGGGACTGATCCCAACCAGTTCTATAGTACCTACCGCATGTATGAATTCTCGGAGATCTGCGGATTTTACGGCACCGCCTACTGGTATTGCTACCACGTGTCCACCCTGGGGCTGGATCCGGTGCTGATGGGAGACAACGAAGCGGCCAAACACCGGGCCGTCGCCAAGCTCAAGGAAAACGCCTACTGCGCCTTCGGCCTCTCCGAAAAAGAGCACGGGGCCGACATCTATTCCTCGGAGATGACCCTGTACCCTCAGCCCGACGGCGCCTACCTGGCCAACGGCAGCAAATACTATATCGGTAACGGCAACGTGGCCGGCACCGTCACCGTCTTCGGCAAAATGGCCGACACTGGCGATTACGTCTTTTTCATGGTGGATTCCGCCCATCCCAACTACGAATGCGTCAAGAACATCGTCGACTACAACCAGCAGTATGTGGCCGAGTTCGCCCTGCATGACTATCCCATCACCGAGGCCGACATTCTCACGGTAGGACCCAAAGCCTGGGACGACATGCTCAATACCATCAACCTTTGTAAATTCAATATAGGTTCAGGTTCAACCGGGATCGTTACCCATTCCTTCTATGAAGCCCTTAACCACGCCGCCCACCGCCACTTATACGGCAAGACGGTCATCGACTTCCCCCATGTTAAGCGGCTTTTCATGGATGCCTGGCTGCGCCTGACCGGGATGAAGCTATTCGGTCTGCGGGCTACCGATTACGTCCGGGTGGCCAATGAGAACGACAAGCGCTACCTGCTCTACAACCCGGTCATGAAGATGAAGGTCTCCATCCAGGGAGAAGAAGTCCACGAACTGCTGTGGGACATCATCGCCGCCAAGGGATTTGAAAAGGACACCTATTTCGAACAGGCGGTCAACGAACTGCGGGGATTCCCCAAGCTGGAAGGCACCCGACACGTCAACATGGCCCTGATCGCCAAGCTGATCCCCAGCTTTATGTTCATGCCGGCACCGTTTGAAGAGATAGGGCGCATAACCGACGACCGCAACGAGGAATACATGTTCCGCCAGGGCAAAACCAGGGGCTACGCCAAGACCAAATTCCACGATTTCAACTTGGCCTATGAGACCTTAACCCATCTGCCCAATGTCCAGGTGTTCCGGGCCCAGATCGCGGCCTACCAGGATTACCTGATGACATCCAGCAGGGTAATCGAGGAGCAGATGAAAGACTTTGATTACCTCCTGGCAGTGGGTGAACTCTTCACCATGGTGGCCTACGGGCAGCTGATCATCGAGAGCGCACGGATCGAAGGGGTGCGGGACGAGATACTGAACCAGTTGTTCGATGTCTACATCAGGGATTTCTCCAAATACGCCCTGGAGCTGTACGGCAAACCCCAGAACAGTGAAGCCCAGCTGGATAAGATCCTCAAAATGATCAAACGGCCGGTCCCCAACCCGGAGGAGTTCACTGATGTTTTGACGACCGATGTCTACAGCCTGATCGATGTCTACATCCAAAATCCCTAGCCGGGACGGGGGCGTTCTTTACGTGGACTGTCGGCGCCCGAGCCCCTGTCACGGTTTGTGTCAAATTGGCATACAGTGGGATGTTTGTGATATAGAGAGCAAGCTTAGCGGCGCTAATGCAGGGATTCAGCTTTTTGTGACGCAGGCATGGAATTTGCAATTGTATACAATATCCCCGTATGTTATCTGTTTCTGGCAGGGGGACTTTGGCTCCAACAGCAGTGGCGGCTAGAAATGCCGGCGTTTAATGCGAAAGGCAGGTGCATAGGATGGATACCAAACAGGGCATGGTCTATGATGATGTGCAGAAATGTGTGGATGAGGTCATCCAATACGTGGGCAATGATATCGTTTACGGCATGACCCTGGCATTGGGCAAACCGGTGCTGTTCATCAACGAGTTGTACCGACGGGCCAAAGAGGACCCCAGCATCAAACTCAAGATAGTCACGGCTTTGGCCCTGGAAAAGCCCCGGGGCCATTCGGACATAGAAAAACGGTTCCTAAAGCCTCTGGCGGATCGGGTTTTTGATGGAGTGCCCGAATTTGACTATATGCTTGATTTCAGAGCCGGCCAACTGCCCCCCAACGTGGAGTTTTTTGAAGCCTTCTATAAGGCGGGCGGTTACATCAACGACCCGGTGCCCCAGCAGAACCATATCGCTTCCCACTACACCCATGTCACCCGGGATGCCTTCGATATGGGCATGAACGTGTTTGGACAACTGATCGGTTATGGCGAGATCGATGGTAAAACGATGTACTCCATGGCCTGCAATCCGGACATCGTTGTCGAATGTATCCGGGGCCTTAAGGAACTGCGGGCCCAAGGCAAGAAAGTGGCCATCGTAGGTGAAGCCAACCGCAACATGCCCTTCATGTATGGCGATGCCATCCAGCCGCCTGATTCCTATGACATCATCCTTAAGGGACCGCCCTTTGACTATAACCTCTTCTGCCCGCCCAAGGACGCGGTCAGGCTGTCCGACTATATGCTCGGCCTCAATGTGAGCAGCCTGATCAAGGACGGCGGCACGATCCAGGTAGGGATCGGCGCCCTTGGAGACGCCATCGTCTCCGGACTGATCATGCGCAATGAGCATAATGATTTATACCGCGAGATCCTGGATACAACCGGGATAATACGGCGCAACGAAACCCTGATTGCCAACTGGGGCGGCCTCGGGGTATTCGAAAAGGGTCTTTACGGCTCCTCGGAGATGTTCGTGGACCCCTTTCTGCAGATGTACAAACGAGGGATCATCAAGCGCAAGGTGTTTGACAGCATACCGCTGATGAAGCTCATCAATGCCGGCCAACTGTCAGCCGATCACATCCCCGCTGACATCATCGAGCAACTGCTGGCGATACAAGCCATCCGCCCCCGGCTGACTGCCAAGGACTTCGCCTTTTTACAGCAATTCGGCATATTAAAAGAAGGCCTGGAATATAGAGACGGCCTTATCTTCAATGGAGAAACACCCTATTCGACGGATATGAACGATGCGGACAGCCGCACCGCCATCCAAAGTATCCTCGGTACCCAGCTGAAGGGCGGGTTCGTCTTGCAGGGGGCTTTTTTCATTGGTCCCAAGGCTTTCTACCAGGAATTAAACGACATGAGCGAAGAAGAACGTCAGCTTTTCAACATGTGTGGGGTGGAAAAGGTCAACCAGCTCTATGGCGGGGAGGAACTGCGCGCCCTGCAGCGCAAAGACGGCCGCTTTGTCAACACCGGCATGGTGGCCAGCCTGCTGGGAGCGATAGCCTCGGAAACCCTGCCGGACGGCCGCGTTGTAGCCGGCATCGGCGGGCAATACAACTTTGCCTCCATGGCCCATGCTCTTAAAGACGGGCGGCTGATTATGATGATCAAGAGCACCAAAGGGGCAGGCCGGAAGCTTAAATCCAATATCGCCTTCAGCTATCCGACCTGTTCCATCCCCCGGCATTTACGGGATATCATCGTCACCGAATACGGGATCGCTGATGTGCGGGGCAAACCCGATAAAGAGGTGATTGCCCGGCTGATCAATATTTCTGATTCCCGGTTCCAGCTGCAGCTGTTGGAACAGGCCAAGAAAGCCAAGAAAATCCCGGCCGATTATGAGATCCCGGCCGAATACCGCAACAACACCCCGGAAACGATAAGTGCTCTGCTGAACCCCTACCAGTCTCAGGGTCACTTCCAGCCCTACCCATTCGGGACCGACCTGACTGCGGAGGAAATCGCCCTGGGCGGATCACTTAAAGGATTCAAAGCCCTGGCTACCGGTTACCCGGGCAAGATGGCAGGGGGTGTACTGGCGGAGTTATTTAAACCGGTGCCCAAGTCGGCGGATACTTTTTTACAGATGATGAAGCTGGATCGGCCGGCTTCGGCAAAAGAGAGATTCCTCCGTAAAATCGTGGTTTTTGCGCTGAGAAACGGCAAACGGCTGGGAGAGGAAAAGGCGGCACAAGTGGCCACACCCGGTGGCGGCGTGCCAGTGAAGGGTAGCGGGGCATAGGGACGGTTCTTTTGCCCCGTTTGCCTAGAGGCATAGGGACGGTTCTTTTGCCCCGTTGCCTGAACAAATTGGCATAAGACCTCCGGCAATTCAGATAGGATTCGGGCCTTTATAAACGAGGCCATCAACAAACCATACACCCTTAGCGCAATGAATCCAACGCGGGGACCGGCACCAGACTCAGCGCAGCAGGGGTCGGCAGGACATTAAAGAAAGGCGGGAGCGACGATGGACGCCAAACACGGCATGGTTTACGAAGATGTACAGAAATGCGTGGATGAAGTCATCAATTATGTGGGCAAGGAGATCAGTTTTTGCATGACCCTGGCCCTGGGCAAACCGGTTCTCTTTATCAATGAATTGTACCGGCGGGCTAAAGAAGATCCGGAGATCAAACTGCAGATCTATACCGCTCTGGCTCTGGAGAGACCCACCGGCCATTCTGACCTGGAAAAGCGGTTCTTAAAACCTTTGGCCGGGCGGATCTTCGATGGGGTGCCTGAATTTACCTACATGCTGGACTACCGGGCGGGGAAACTGCCCCCCAATGTTGAGATATTCGAGAATTACAGCAAAGCCGGCACCTACCTGGACAATCCGGTGGCCCAGCAAAACCACATCGCCTGCCATTATACCCATACCGCCCGGGATGTGCTGGACGCAGGCATTAATGTCCTGGGCCAACTGATCAGCAGTCACGATATCGACGGCCAAACAATGTACTCCATGGGCTGCAACCCTGACATCTGTCTCGAAATTACCGACACCCTGAAAAAACAGCGGGAGCGGGGCCGGAAAGTAGCCATTGTCGGCGAGTGCAACCGCAACCTGCCCTTCATGTACGGCGATGCGGTGGTGGAGGCGGATACCTATGACATTATCTTGAAGGGGGAGCCCTTCAACTATCCTCTCTTCGGTCCGCCCAAGGATGCGGTCAGCTTGTCCGATTACATGATCGGTCTTAATGTCAGCACCTTGATCAAGGACGGCGGCACCATCCAAGTAGGGATCGGCGCATTGGGGGACGCCATCGTGGCCGGGTTGATAATGCGCAACGAGTATAATGGATTGTATCGGGAGATCCTGGCCAAATCCGGGGTACTGCAGCAAAATGCAGACCTGATCGAGAAATGGGGCGACACCGGTGTGTTTGAGCAGGGGCTCTATGGGGCGTCGGAGATGTTTGTGGATGCCTTCATGCAGATGTACAAGAAAGGGATCATCAAGCGCGAGGTGTTTGACAGTGTACCCCTAATGAAGCTCATCAATGGCGGCCGATTGTCGGCTGACCATATTCCTGCCGATGTAATTGACCTACTGGTGGAGATGGAAGCTGTTGAACCACTACTGACCGCCGGGGATTTCGAATTCCTGAGCCAATTCGGAATTTTGCGGGACGGCCTCGTCTATGAAGATGGATTCATTGTCGACAGCGGGCAACGCTATTCAGCCGATATGAACGATGAAAACAACCGCGTTGCCATAAGAAACTTGCTTGGGTCCAAGCTGAAAGGCGGTACGGTTTTACAGGGGGCTTTCTTTCTTGGTCCCAAGGCCTTCTATGAGGCCCTGAACGAAATGAGCGAAGGGGAACGCCAGAAGTTCAGTATGTGCGGGGTGGAGGTGGTAAACCAATTGTACGGTAACGAGGAACTGCGCACCCTGCAGCGCAAAGATGGCCGATTTGTCAATACTGGCATGGTGGCTACCGTGCTGGGAACCGTTGCTTCTGACACTTTGGAGGACGGCCGGGTGGTCAGCGGGATCGGCGGACAATACAACTTTGCCGCCATGGCCCATGCCCTTAAAGATGGCCGGCTGATCATGATGATCAAGAGCGTCAAGGGCTCTGGCAAGAGACTAAAATCCAACATCGCCTTCATCTACGGAAGCTGCTCAATACCCCGGCATTTCCGGGATATAATCGTCACCGAATATGGGATCGCCGATGTGCGCGGCAAACCGGACAAGGAGGTTATCGCTCGGATCCTCAATATCACCGATTCCCGTTTCCAGGCGAAGCTTTTGGAGGTAGCCAAGAAGAACAATAAGATACCGGTCGATTATGAGATCCCGGCTGAATATCAGAACAACTACCCAGAAAAGATCAACGCCCTGCTCAGCCCTTACCAGAAACAGGGGCATTTCCAATCGTACCCCTTCGGTACCGATCTGACCATGGAGGAAATTGCGTTGGGCGGAGCCCTAAAAGGATTCAAGGGCCTGGCCACCGGCTCGCCGGGCAAGCTGGTCACGGGCATGCTGGGCGAGTTCTTCAAGCCGGTGCCCAAAACAGCCGACAAATATCTCAGAATGATGGAACTGGATCGGCCGGCGTCGCTGAAAGAAAAGGTCCTGCGCAAAACCGTGGTTCTGGCACTGCGGAATGCCAACCGGCTGGAAGAAGACAAAGGAATTCAAGTGGCCACTCCGGGGGGCGGGACGACGGTAAGCGGCTAAGGAAGCAGGGGGACGTTGTTTTTGCTTCCGCCGGGTGGGTTAGGAACGGCCCTGTTGCTGGCTTATAGACAGCGACGATAGGAGCGGCCTTTGCGGAGCCGGGCTTGGTTTGTGCCGGTTTATCCTATTTAGTTGAGGCAATTTAGGAGGAAAGCATCATGCAGACAAGAATGACCGAGCTGTTCGGAATCAAATACCCCATCATGTGCGGGGGCATGCTGTGGTTGTGCAAACCAGAGTTGTGCGCCGCAGTCTCCAATGCTGGTGGTCTGGGCAACATCACCGCCGCCAATTATGATACCGGGGAAGAGCTCCGGGCGGCCATAAGGGAAGCCAAACAACTGACCGATCGACCCTTCGGGATAAACATCACCCTGATGCCGGCTTTCCGGCTGACCCCCTCGACCTTCGACGACTATTTCCAGGTCTGCTGCGAGGAGCAGGTGGCGGCTATCGAAGTATCCGGCGCCCCGGCGGGCAAATACATAGACATGGTCCACGAAGCCGGGATCAAGATCATGCATAAGGTGGGGGCGGTGCGCCACGCTCTCAACTGCCAGAAGTTAGGCTACGATGCGGTCCTGGCGGCGGGCATCGAGGAAGGCGGGCATCCCTTGGATGACGACGTTTCCACCATGGTTTTGACCCCGCGCATAGTGGAGTCAGTACAGATCCCGGTGATCACCACCGGTGGGATCGCTGACGGGCGGGGCCTGGCAGCCGCCCTGGCCCTGGGCGCTGAGGGAGTTATGATGGCCACCCGCTTCATCGCTACCCATGAATGCCAGGTCCATCCTAATATACGGGCCGAGATCCTGAAACGCCAGGAGAATGACACCACTTTGATTACCAAGTCCCTGGGCATGCAGGGGCGGGCCTTGAAAAACGCCTTGGTGAAGCAGATTTTGGAGGTGGAGGCTCGGGGCGGCAAGGAGGAATTATGGCCCCTTCTGACTGGCCAGCGGGTCAGGCAAGCCTGGCAGAGCGGGGATGTGGAGTCAGCCGCTTTTTATGTGGGTCAATCCATCGGTTTGGTCCACCAGGTGTGCAGCTGCCAGGAACTGCTGGATGGGATGATGCGGGAAGCCGAGCAGGTTTTGCGCAGCAGCCTGGAGAAGTTCAACCGATAGACGGATGGAGATCATTCCGTGGCGACAGCCTTGAATACAGGCACCATGGTGGCCGGGGGAGGCCATTTTCAACGAAAAGATTAGGTCCAAGTGACAGGTAACAAATTATGTAGGAGGGTAAGATATGCAGGATGGCAAATACCTGGCCTTTAGCCAGGACAAGAATGTGGGCATTATCACCTTTAACCGGCCCGACATCTTCAATGTGGTGAGCTGGGAGCTCCTGGAGGAGATGGAGGAGTTTCAGAAGCAGATCGAAAAAGACCCAACCGTCAAGGCGCTGGTGATCAACGCCAACGGTGACCACTTCTCGGCGGGGATCGACCTGAGGATGCTGCAGCAGTTGAGTTCTGCCGTTATCCTGGAGAGACTCACCTGGCTGCAGAATGTCTACAGCCGCTGGCAGGAGTGGTGGATCCCGGTGATTGCCGCCGTGCACGGCCTCTGCTACGGCTCGGCCATGGAATTGATCCTGGGCTGCGACATCCGCATCGCCGCCGAAGATGCCAGGTTCTCCATCCCCGAAGTCCGTTTTGCTTTGGCCCCGGATATGGGCGGGACTACCCGGCTGACCCGCCTGGTGGGTACCGGGCAGGCCAAACGCATGATCATGGGCTGCGAAGAGATCGACGCCGCTGAGGCCTTGCGGATAGGCCTGGTGGAAATCGTGGTGCCCCGAGAGAAATTACTGGAACGGGCTCTGCAAATGGCCCATAAAATGAATAACCTGCCCCCGGTGGCGATCCGCTTTGCCAAGAAGGGGATCAACGTAGCGGCCGAGAGCAGCGTAGCCGCCGGCCTCCTCTTCGAGCAGGCCCAGTCCACTTTTTGCTGCGGGACTGAAGACCAGAAGGAAGCCGTAGCTGCTTTCTTCGAGAAGCGCCCGCCTATATTCCAGGGCAAGTAGGGGGGATACACAGAATTATTTGCACTACCTTATTTAACTCGGCGCAGGTGAGCTGTTTCAAGCTGTAAAACATCGACCTTGGCTTCAATGCGTTCTAAGGCAGTAACGATACGTTCATTAACGTCGTTCTGTACCTCCCTGGCATCAAACAAGGCGCTGACCTTTTCGGTAAGCTCATTTTCCATTCGTACCTGCGATTGACGAATCTCCTGGACGTCCTCGGTTAATTTGCTGACCTGCCTGGCTAAAATGTCCTGCCCCTTCTCGAGGTTCCCCAGATCGTTTTTCACATTACCGAGGTCGTCTTTCACGCTCCGCAGGTCGCTTTTCACATTACCGAGGTCGTCTTTCACGCTTCTGAGGTCGCTTTTCACATTACCGAGGTCGTCTTTCACGCTTCCGAGGTCGCTTTTCACGCTTCCCAGGCCGTCTTCCATGCTCGCCATGCGTTCGTTCATGGTCTCCAGTAACGTTAAGATCTTCTCCTCATTACCCATCATTCAGCTCTCCTATATCTCTTTCATGTCTTACTTCCATACACTAATAATACACTATTTGCCAAAAGCGTGGTCAGGACGTGACCGATAATTGCTGTGCCTCTGTTTATTCATAATGGCCGTTCAATCCCATCAAAAAAGCGGCTCCCGGTCAGGGCCGCGTTAAAAATTATGAAGCTCCAACGAACCTTTATCGACTTACTTTCCTGACTTTGGCCTTCCAACTTTGTTTCCTGTCTTTCAACTTTTCTTTTTACCTTCGTCCTTGGAATTTCTCTTACTTTTGGTTTATTTTCAGTTTAACTTTACCTTTATCATTTTATTTTCTTTACTCTTCTTTGCAGAATTTCTTTTAAATAATTGATTTTAGTATAGTTATTCTGTTATAAACCAATTTCTTTTACTTTTCTTTAGGATATAGTAGATTTTTTCTACCTGGTAACTTTACTTGGTTAAAAGTTTTTCTGTTTCTATTTTTCTGGCTTTGGTTAGGATTTTTGTCTTAGGTATTCCTTGGAGCTTAAAAAGAGTATATGCTCGGCGAATCCAGGTGTCAACAATTGTGAAAGTTAGAATTTTCCTAAGGTCTAATGGGATTGAGAGATTTTAATTCAATGTGTTATAGTAGCGGTGTTGTTCCATCGAAATTTCTTCTTTGTCCGCGATTATTATTTTTTGCATAACATATTGTTAAAGTGAAACCACGAAAGGAGAGATACCCATGGCTACGTCTGCACATGCATGGGAAGATATTGTTGAACAAAATAGGGATTACATTTACAATCTGGCTTATTATTTAAGCCGCGATCGTCACGCTGCCGATGACTTGACCCAGGAGACCTTTCTTAAGGCATTCGAAAGCCTGGACAGCTTTCAGGAAAAATCCAGCATCCGCACCTGGCTATGCTCCATTACTGTAAATGCATATAAGATGAATCACCGGAGAAATTATAATCATAAGTCCATGTGCC
>CAZOMS010000004.1:0-34599 GCA_964580805.1 uncultured Syntrophomonas sp.
GGGCAGTAATGGACTGGGTCAACTGCTCCAAAGCTGCGGTGAACTGATTGCGGGCTTCTATTCCCATCCCGGCTTCCACTGCTTCCGGCATCAGGCTATTCCAGCTTTCATGGATCTTACGCAGACTGGTAAATTCCTTTTGCCAATCGTTGCTGGCCTCAGTCGGCTGGGCGGAGGGACCTGTCGTTTGAGTATCGGTTTGGCCGGTTTTGGGAGTGTTTTGAGACTGCTGACCGCCCTGGGATTGCTCCTGACCACCCTCCCCTTCGCCTTCTTGACCGCTGCTTTCGCCACCGTTGCTTTGTTTCTGCTTCTGGGTAGAGGATGACTGGCCGCCCTGCTTTTGATTATTTTGTTGTTGATCTTGCTGTTGGCCGGGCTGTTGGGATGAGGGTTGACCAGCCGAAGGTTGGCCGGCCTGCGATTCCCCGCCGCTAGTCCCGGTCTGGGGATTCAGCTGGATCTCCCTCTGCATGGCGCCGCCGCTGCGGGCCTTGATCTTCTTGTCTAGTTCCGCAATCACCGTGTCCAGGTCGGAGCCCAGGCTTTTCAGTTCCTTGGGCGCTTTATTGTTCTGGCTGTTTTCAGCCGGTTTTTTTTCGGCCGACTGTCGTGCGCACCCGGCTGTCACGCTTATCAATATGATCATAATGAGGACAATAATACGGCGGGACCTGCCCATTTCGGACCACCTCGATTTCTCAGTATATTAATTATCGGCATGTCTGGCAGACGCCGATAATTTATCTTGTCCAGAACTGAATTCAATAATGCCAACAACTACACGGGATAAAATGTTGTGACTTTAAGCTCCGCAATCGCCAAGGGTTGATTTGTTTGTCGTATGGATAAAAGCAGTTATAATAAGTAACATGGTGAACTGCAAACGATGACGCAATCGATGAAAAATGAACAGATTCAGGCTTTAAAACAGCTCAGATAGCGTAGCACTATCGGCGGGGGTTGAAACATTGGCAAATGAAAACTTGAACCAGGAACGAGTGACCTTGTTGGTAGTCACGGGGACGGCGTTTCTGGTCCCCTTTATCGGCAGCGCCATCAACCTGGCCCTGCCCCTGTTGGGGGAGGAATATAACAGCAGTGCCCTGTTGCTGGGCTGGGTGGTTACCGCTTACCTGCTGGCTGCGGCGGCCCTGCTGCTGCCCTTCGGACGTCTGGCGGACATCATTGGCCGTCGCAAGGTCTTTCTGACCGGGCTGGGATTTTTCACGCTGATTTCCTTTCTATGCAGTCTGGCTACCTCGATGGAAATGCTGGTGGTCCTGCGCCTGCTGCAAGGTGTTGCCGCGGCTATGATCTTCAGTACCTCGACAGCCATCCTTACCTCGGTCTATCCACCCGCCCGGATGGGGAAAGCGTTGGGAATGACCGTTGCCAGTACCTATACCGGGCTCTCCCTGGGTCCGGTGCTGGGCGGCTGGATGAACCATAATTTTGGCTGGAGAAGCATCTTCTATTTCATAGTTGCCATCAGCCTGTGTGTGACCATATCTACCGCTGTCTGGCTGAAGGGTGAATGGCGCGGGGCTGAAGGCGAGCGCTACGACCTGGCTGGCGTTCTGCTCTACGTGGTGGGCCTGACCGCCTTCTTGTACGGAGTCTCGTCTCTGTCTTCCTCGACTTGGGCCTGGTATGCAACCGGTCTGGGAGTGGTGTGCCTGGGTTTTTTCGTTTGGTTTGAACTGGGGCAGGAGCATCCTCTGATCCGGATGAAAATGTTCGTGGAGAATATCCCTTTCGCGTTCTCCAATTTGGCGGCGATGATAAATTACAGCGCCACATTCGGGTTGGGATTCCTGCTGTCCATCTACCTGCAGGTGATAATGGGCTACAGCTCTCAAACCGCCGGTATGATCCTGCTCTCCCAGCCCCTGATGATGGCCTTGCTGTCGCCGCTGGCCGGGAGTCTTTCCGATCGTATGGAACCCTATAAGGTGGCCACCACCGGGATGCTGCTCACCACCATAGGGATATTTGTGTTCCTGTTCCTGAACCAGCAGACTTCCATGTACCTGGTGATACCCAACCTGGCTCTGATCGGGCTGGGTTTTGCGTTGTTTTCCTCGCCTAATACCAACGCGGTAATGAGCTCGGTGCCGCCGCGTTTATACGGGATAGCATCCTCTACTCTGGGTACCATGAGAAATGTCGGGCAGGCGGTCAGCATGGCTATTGTCACCTTGATAATGGCCGCCTATTTGGGCCAGGCCCAGCTCAGCCAGGTGGATCCCGCGGTGCTGATGGCGACGGTCCATATTGCTTTGCTGATCTTTTTCGTTTTATGCTGCCTGGGGGTTCTGGCATCGGCGGCACGGGGCCGTAAGAGCGACACCGAACCGCAGGGATCAGCGGCATGAAAGGGGACGGACCAGCCATGACAAAAACCGTACTTATAACCGGAGGCTCACGCGGCATCGGACGGGCCAGTGCCCAGCTATTTGCTCGCCAGGGTTGGAATGTGGCCGTCAACTATCTGCAATCACAGCAGGCGGCTTTGGATTTGGTTGCCGGGCTGACCATGGAGGGGTGCCAAGTCATGGCCTGCCAGGCCGACGTTGCCAGTCGAGAGCAGGTAACAGCAATGGCTCAGGAAGTCCAGGAGCGTTTCGGCTGCATCGAGGTACTGATCAATAATGCCGGCATCGCCCAGCAGAAGCTGTTCACCGATATAACCCCGGAGGATTGGGATGCTATGCTGGACGTTAATGTGAAGGGGATTTTTAACTGCTGCCAGGCGGTAGTGCCGGGGATGATCAGCCGCAAGCGGGGCAAGATCATCAACCTGGCTTCTATCTGGGGATTGACCGGGGCATCCTGCGAGGTGCATTATTCCACCGCCAAAGCGGCGGTGATCGGTTTTACCAAAGCCCTGGCCCGGGAATTGGGACCCAGCCACATCCAGGTCAATTGTGTGGCGCCGGGCATAATTGACACCGATATGAATGCGTCTCTGCTGGAAGACGACCGGTGCCGATTAATAGAGGCCACCCCCCTGATGAGGCTGGGCACCCCGCAGGATATCGCCTATACCCTGCTGTTCCTGGCCTCGGAACAGGCCGATTTCCTGACCGGGCAGGTACTGAGCCCCAACGGCGGATTTGTTATCTAGCCCGGACCAATCACGTTGAGGCGATGCCGCCAAGAGTTACCTGTTAATGATACTCATGGTTGGCCTGGGAAGATGTCCTGGGAACCTTCCTCCCTGGGAGGTGTGCACTTGACCTCCTCGTCAATGAATTTGAACTCAGGAATGATTTTGGCCGATGGGTTTTGCCATCCAGTGTGTTATACTGAGGTCCAAAAAGAGGAGGATGAGTGGTGAGAATAGCGGTGGTGGACGGCCAGGGCGGAGGGATCGGGCGCCTGATCGTGGAAAGGCTTCGCCAGGAGCTGGGCAATGCCTGTCACATCATTGGCCTGGGAACCAATGCGGTCGCCTCTTCACTCATGCTGAAAGCCGGGGCCAACGAAGGAGCCAGCGGCGAGAATGCCATCGTGTATTGCTGCCAGCGGGTGGATATCATAGCTGGTTCTGTTTCTATCATTGCCGCCCATGCCTTTCTGGGGGAACTGACCCCTCAGATGGCCGAAGCTATAGCCTCATCGCCAGCGGTCAAGGTGCTCTTGCCGCTGAACCGTTACAATCTGGAGATATGCAATGTGGACAACCATCCTCTGCCGGCCCAGGTAAACAGCCTGGCGGCAAGGGTGAGGGAGATATATGACGGCGACCAGGCCGGACTGAAGTAATTGGCAGTATTATTGAAGAGTTTATGATATTGGAGGTTGGTGTAAAAATGTGCAAGAACATGCCGCCCCTGGAGTTGGCCATCCAGTTTCATGGCCACATTTGTCCGGGATTGCTGATGGGGATCAAGGTGGCGGAATTTGCCCGGCAATTCCTGGATGTCAGCCCCGACCAGGATGAAGAACTATTGGCAGTGGTGGAGACCAACTCCTGCGGGGTGGATGCCATCCAGTCCATACTGGGCTGCACCTTCGGCAAGGGCAACCTGATTTTCAAGGATCATGGCAAGAGCGTCTATACCATCGCCAGCCGGGAAAAAAACCGGGCGGTGCGCATCGCCCAGAAGTACCAGGCCCAACCCCATCCGGACAACATTCGCTACCGGGAACTGAACCGCCGGGAGGCACTTACTGAAGCGGAAGCTACCGAGAAGGAAAACCTGCTGGCATCCATTTTCGAGAGGATCATGACCACGCCCTTTGAGGAGATGTTTAATTGGCAGGAGGTGGATTTCGTCTTCCCGGAGAAGGCGCAGATCTATCCCACCGTACAATGTTCCATTTGCGGAGAAGGAGTCATGGAACCCCGCGCCATAATGAACGGGCAGCTGTATGTCTGTCCAACCTGTGCGTAGAAGGGGGGGGAGCACTTTGTGTGAAGCCAATGTCTATATCAGCCGCGAGGGACAGGAAGAATTGCTGATGGAAGGCGTGGACCGGATCGTCCCCGGCGCTGACGACAGTATCTTCCTTGAGAGTGTTTTCGGGGAACGGCGGGTGATCAAGGCCCGCATCCAAGAGATGGAATTGGTGCGCCACCGTATAGTCCTGGAGGAAATCAAGGATGTTGAGGTCAAACCCCACCAGGAACTATGGCTGGAACCGGATACCAACCACGGTCATTTTCACCCTGGCGAGGAAGCCCGAATGAAACTGTTCAAGGGTTTCAACATGCGGCCCGATGAAGCCGCATCCATGGAAGAAGTGGAGGGTTTTGTCCTGATCAACGGGAGGTTGCAGGAGGCTCGCCTGCACAAACATCACGATACCATGGAGATGGAGTTGGGTCCGGAATTGGACGGGTTGGCCCAGGTTTACGCCCACCAGAAGGGGGAGACGGAGCTTTACGCAACGGCAGTTATGGAAGTGGGGCATCATCACCACCATGGTTTGCAGCCGTTGGGACTGCCGCTGGAAATAGTCCCACTCGATTACAGCCATGCCCGGTTGGGAGAAAGCTATGGTATCCAGGTATTGCGAGACGGGCGCCCGCTGGCGGGAGCTGATGTGAGGGCCACTTTCGCCGCCACTCAGGGCCGTGATTACCCCCACCGTCTCAAGACCGACGAAGAAGGTAAATGCCATTTGTTTTTGTCCGCCCGCGGGAATTACCTGTTTACGGTCACCCATGGCAATATCACGACTACCTTTACCTTGATAAAGAGTTTTTAGATAACCTCGACAAACGAACGCGTGCCACCCCACATTTACAATAACGAACAAGAGGCGGGTTTAAGCCCGCCTCATCATTATTTTCTGCCCTTCACAGACGAAAGCACCGCCCCCCGGGTGGACCACCCGGTAGCAATATCACCAGCCATTTTGGGAGCAACACATCGCCTCCATTGTGGACATCATATACCGGTTGGGGTAAATTTTGTTTAGTAAGAGAATATTTTTGTATTAGGAGGGGAAATACGATGGCTGATGTTATTAAGGTTCAGGACCGAGACAACGTGCTGGAGATTTCTTATGAGGATATGATCAAATATCACGGCCGATTCAACATTGGCGGGGTAGCGCTAGCCTTTAAAGCTCTGAAGCTGGGTTTCAAATTACTTCTCCCCGACGGGGAGATCCCCCAGCGCCGCAAAATATGCTTTAATTCCGCCTTGGGGCCAACCGCCACCGGGGTAGTGGACGCGGTGGAAATGGCAACCCGCGCCCTCACCCGCAGCTGCCTGCACACCGATATAGGTTTGGGCCGGGAAGCCCAGGCTCCCGAGAATCCTGACGGGGGCAAGTTTTACTTCGAGGTCGATTACACTGGCAAAAAAGTGGGATTGGCCTTGAAAGAGGGATTGATTCCCCAGGAGTTCACTGACCTGCTGGTGATCCTGGAAAAAAGGCCTTTGACCGCGGACGAGATGAAACGGCTGCAGGAAGTCAAGGAGGAGATTGCGGCTGCAGTCATGGCCCGGCCGGCCGCCGAGCTTTTCAATGTGAAGCTGTTTTAGGATAGTCGTCGGGGTTCCCAAAAACTGTCCGGGCTTTATTGTTCAAGAATGCCTTTTACTAATAAGCCCGGTAGTTCATTACTGGAATTAAGTCATAGGTGAAATGGCTCTGGTGGATAACCACGTCATATGCAGCCGAATTGTGTACAAGCCCAGGGTTGAGTATATAATGGAAATATACAGAAAGGGGGTGGATCATTATGAAAGCTGGGGTAAGAAACAATTTCACCGGGACGATTGTCGACATTAAGCAAGGGGAGATCATGTCTGAAGTTGTTATTAAGGTGGGCGACACCGAAGTCACTTCTGTTATGACCACCGATTCGCTGCGCGAGGTTGGATTCAGCAAGGGGGATACGGCTACGGCCTTGGTTAAGGCCATCAACGTTGTGCTGGTAAAACCATAGGAAGAAAGGCATTACCAATGCCCCATCCGTTAGGGTGGGGTTTTTTTATACGGCAGCAGGTGCTTATTCCGACTGGCGGAAGTCGGTGCGCGGCAAGCATCCCATCGACAGTAGTGCCCATACTATTCCGCCTGAAACGCAGTAATCCTATGTAGGTGCGGTTTCTGTACCCCTGCTTAAATGATAGAATATACAGGTATCCACCAAAAGATGAGGATGAGAGAAGGATGAAACGAACCCAATGATCGTTTTACAGGCCAATGAAATAAATAAGTCCTACGGAGAACAGCAAGTCCTCAGAAACGTCAGTCTGGCCCTGCAGGAGAAGGAAAGGGTGGGACTGGTCGGCGTCAATGGCTCCGGCAAGTCCACCCTGCTGCATTGTCTAACCGGGGCGGTGGAGCCGGACAGAGGACAGATTGCGGTGGCATCAGGACTCACCCTGGGTTGCCTGGAACAAATGCCTGGCTTCGAGGAAGAAATGACCGCCTGGGATGTGATAATGGCCAGTTATGCTTCCCTGACCGCCCAGCTGCAGGAAATGCGGGAACTGGAGGCGCGGATGGGGGAAGATGCATCTAGTCTGGACCGGATCATGGAACAATATGCCCGCATCAGTGACGCTTATGAGCGGGCCGGCGGCTATGCCTGCGAGACCAACGCCCGCAAGATACTGACCGGTCTGGGAATGAGCAGCGCAGAGATGCTGCAAACAGTGAGCACCTTCAGCGGCGGACAGAAAACCCGCCTGAACCTGGGCCGCCTGCTGGCCCTGTCCCCGGACATCCTGCTCCTGGACGAGCCTACCAATCACCTCGATTTGGATTCGGTGGAATGGCTGGAGGATTTCGTCCGCAGCTACCGGGGCACGGTTTTAGTGATATCCCATGACCGGCGATTTTTGGACCGGGTGGCCACCCGCATAATTGAATTAGAGGGCGGGGAGATGAGGTCCTACTCCGGCAATTATAGTGCTTTTCAGCAGAAGAAAGCCGCTGAAGATCTGGCCTATCAGCGCGCTTTTGAGAAACAGCAGGCCCATATTGTGCAGACCGAAGCCTACATCCGCCGTTTCAAAGCGGGGATAAAGTCCAAACAAGCCCGAGGCCGCCAGCTGCAGCTGGACCGCTTGGAACGACTGGAGGACCGGGCTCCGGAGCGCCGCCTGCGGGCTCGGGGCATGCGGGTCAACCAGACCAGCGGCGATGAGGTACTTCTCGTAGAGGGAGTCAGCAAGTCCTACAATGGCCGCCCCTTGTTGCGGGATGCCGACCTGCGCCTCCATCGGGGAGAAAAGATCGCCCTGATCGGGCCCAACGGCAGCGGGAAAACCACTCTTTTAAAAATTATAAGCCGCCAGGCCGAACTGGATACTGGGGAGATAAAGCTGGGCAGCCGGGTGGAAATGGCCTTCTTTACCCAGGAACATGCAGACCTCCATCCCAGCCGCACCGTGCTGGAGGAAATCATCCTCAGCTTCGACCTCACCCTGGAGGAAGCCCGCTCAGCGTTGGGAGGAATGCTTTTCAGCGCGGATGAGGTCCTCAAGAAGGTAGGGGATCTGAGTGGCGGTGAACTGGGCCGTTTGGCTTTCTTGAAGGTGATGCTCACCGGCGCCAACCTGCTGCTGTTGGATGAACCCACCAATCACCTCGACATACCCAGCTGCCAGGCAGTGGAGACAATGTTAAAGAACTACCCGGGTACGGTGCTTTTGGTTTCCCATGACCGCTATTTCATCGACCAGGTGGCGGAGCGGGTCGCAGCTATAGAAGGCGGCCGGCTCGAGTACTACTGGGGTGATTACAGCTATTATCATGAAAAGAGATTGGCCCGTGAACAGGAGCTGTCCGCGGCTGGTCGGGAGAGTGCCAAAAAGGCGCCCAGCCCCGACCGCCGACAGCGGGAAGCAGAAAAGGAAAGGCTGCGGATTCAGCGCCGTTTGGAGCGGGAAATCGAAACCCTGGAACAGAGCATATTTGCAACCGAGAGCAGGAAAACTGAATTGGAAGCAGAAATGTCTGACCCGGCCACTTACAGCGATGATGAAAAAGTTCTCCTTTGCAACCGGGAATACGAACAGGTCAAAACCTCCCTGGTCCAACAGTATGAACGCTGGGAAGATTTGCAGGAAGAGCTGCAGCCCGTGTCAGAGGGACAGGGTTAAGATATAAGACCGAAAGGGATTAGTGATGGAATTTTTGCCGATCAGCCGGGCGGATATGGAATCCCGCGGCTGGGATGAACCAGACATAATCATAGTCAGCGGCGATGCCTACGTCGACCACCCGGCCTGGGCTGCTGCCTTACTGGGCCGGTTTATGGAGTCCAAAGGCTATCGGGTGGGTATAATCGCCCAGCCGGACTGGCACGACCTTACTGACATAACCAGGCTGGGACAACCGCGTTTGTTTTTCGCCGTATCAGGGGGCAACCTGGATAGCATGGTAAGCCATTACACCGCCGATAAAAAGAAGCGGCGGGAGGACGTGTACTCACCCGGCGGTCAGGCCGGGCTGCGCCCGGATAGGCCTACCATAGTCTACAGCAACCTGATCCGCCAGGCATTCCCGGGAGTGCCCATCGTCATCGGAGGGGTGGAAGCCAGTCTGCGCCGCCTGGCCCATTATGATTATTGGAGTGATCAGGTGCGCCGCTCCATCCTGGTGGACAGCCGGGCTGACCTGCTGGTTTACGGCATGGGTGAATATCAGCTGCTGGAGATTGCCAAACGGCTTCATGCCGGCCAGAATATCGCCTATCTGCACAATCTGCGCGGGACCTGCTATTTGGCCGGGAAGCTCCCCGATGCAGCTGAAGAGATCCCCTCCTTTGAGCAGATAGCCGCTTGCACGGCGGCCTTTGCAGCAGCTACCCGTACCATACTGGATAACATCAACCCCTATTGTTCAGTCCCCCTGGCCCAGCCGCATGCCGGGCGGTGGGTGGTGCAGAATCCGCCTCCCGAGCCCCTGACCACCGCTCAGTTGGATGAAATCTACGATCTTCCTTTCCTGCGCCAGAGCCATCCCCGTTATGATTGTAAGGGGGGAATCCCCGGCTTGGCCCCGGTGCAGTTTTCGATAGTTACCCACCGGGGATGTTTCGGGGGATGCTCCTTCTGCTCGCTGGGGATGCATCAGGGTAAGTTTATTCAAAACCGCAGCCCCGGTTCAATTGTCCGTGAGGCCGAAAGCTTGGCCGGGCATACCGATTTCAACGGTACCATTCCCGATGTGGGGGCTCCTTCAGCCAACATGTACGGTTTAAAGGGCAATAATGAAGACGTCTGCCGCGGCTGCCGCCGCCCCAGTTGTCTGTATCCGAGCCTATGCAAGAACCTGATTGCCGACCATACCCCCTCGGTCAAGTTATGGCGCCGGCTCCGCAAGATTCCGGAGATCAAGCATATATTTGTGGCTTCGGGGCTGCGTTACGACCTGCTGCTGCGGGACCGCTCCTCCTATCTGCATGATCTGTGCAAGTATCATGTGAGTGGGCAGCTCAAAATAGCTCCGGAGCATATCTCCGAACGGGTGACCCATCTTATGAATAAGCCCGGGCCGAGTGAATATAAAAGGTTTATAGAAAAATTCAAGCGGGTCAACCAGGGGATGGGTAAGGAACAGTATCTGGTCCCCTACTTTATCAGCGCCCACCCCGGTTGCACATTGTCGGACACAGTGCGATTAGCCGAATTTATCCGCGACCAGCTGCAATACTACCCGGAGCAGATACAGAACTTTACCCCTACTCCGATGACGGTTTCGACCTGCATGTACCATACTGGAATTGATCCGGTCAGCGGAGGGCCGGTCTATGTGCCCCGCCAGTCCAAGGAACGCAGGATGCAGCGCGCTCTGCTGCAGTACCGCAATCGGGCCAATTATGCGCTGGCCCGGGAAGCCCTGCAGACCTGCCACCGTCAGGACCTGATCGGGTCCGGACCCAAAGCGCTGGTCAATGCTCCAAGGGACACGGCCAGCCCAAGCGCCAGCGGCGCCAAGCCGAAGGTTAAGAGAGGCCAGGCGACGGATACCAGTCACAGGACCAAGGTTGTCAATAGTCAGGGTAGGACCAAGGGGAGCTTGAAGGCAAGGGACAAGGACAGCCAACCCAGCGGAGAGGGTAATAAAACCGGCGCCATGAGCGGCAAGATTCGGAGCGGGAGCAGACCCAAAGGTTCAGCCCAAGCAGGCTCGAAGCCTCGTACCGCCAATTCCGGCCGGAGCCGAAAAAGGTCCAATTAAAAAACCATCGATTACAGGAGGAAAGCAATTGAACATTGAAAAACCGGAGCGGGCCATCCTGGTAGGGGTAAAATCCCGGCAATCCATAGACTTTGAATCATCCCTGGAGGAATTGCAGGGTTTGGCGGAAGCGGCCGGGGCTATAGTAGAGACAATCCTGATCCAGGCCCGGGAACGGCCCAGCGCTTCCGCCTATATTGGCAAAGGCAAGCTGGAGGAGCTCAATCACCTGGTGGAGGAACTACAGCCGGACCTGGTCATATTCGACAGTGAATTATCGCCGGTGCAGCTGCGCAACCTGGAAGAAGCGGTGCAGGTGAAGGTTATTGACCGCACCATGCTCATTCTGGACATTTTTAGCCAGCGAGCCCGCACCCGGGAAGGTATCCTGCAGGTGGAACTGGCCAACCTGGAATACCGCCTGCCCCGTCTGACTGGGCGAGGGGCGGAGATGGCCCGGCTGAGCGGCGGCATCGGCACTCGGGCCGGCGCAGGGGAACAGAAGATAGAACTGGACCGGCGGCGCATCCGTAACCGTATCCGCGATATCAAGGATCAGATGGATAAAGTCAAACGGACTCGGGAATTGCATCGCAAACAACGGCAGCGGGCCGGGCTGAAAACCATCTCCCTGGTGGGCTACACCAATGCCGGCAAGTCATCGCTCTTCAATGCGCTGTGCAAGACTGCCCATCGCCGCGGCAACCAACCGGTGGAGGCGGACGACCGGCTCTTTCAAACCCTGGATACCACCACCCGCAAGATCGGTCTGCCAGGCGGGATTGAAGCCCTGATAACTGATACGGTTGGATTTATCCAGAACCTTCCTCACCACCTGGTAGCTGCCTTCCGCTCCACCCTTGAGGAGGCGATCGACGCCGATATCCTTCTCCACGTGGTGGACATTGCGAACCCGGACAGCCTTGAAAAGGAACAAGTAGTGGAAAAGGTGCTGCAGGAATTAGGGGCGGCGCCGGAAAAGATTCTGACCGTTTACAACAAGACCGATCTGCTGGATTTCGAGACCGATGGAGACAGCGGCCAGATTTTCGTATCCGCCCGGACCGGAGCTGGCATCCAGGAATTGCTGGGCGCGTTGGAGAGGAAATTGCTTCAGGCAGCGGAACCGGTTTCATTACGGTGAGAGACAGCCACAACCTACTTGAATCTGGATGAGGAAGAAAAACGATTTCTTTGCAGGAATTATTGATTTTGTGTTGAATATAAACTGAGGATCGATTTAGACACTGTATACTAAACTCACAATTTAATTTAAACCCATTTTCTCCGAGCCTTAGGTCCTAAGGGGGAACCTACGGACTTTAGGCCGGCAGGGTTCGTTTGGAAACGAGCGGGCCTTCCATTGTGAGAAGGAGATGCTTGGTGGCGCAGGACCGATTTGGAAAGATGATCATTTCCAATTCCAGGCTCCGGTGCGTATAATGCTCAGCATTTCCGGCTGAGTATTTTTTTATGTAATAGGTTCCAGATCCATTACATGAATTGGTGCAATAGCAATGTAGCAATGGGAGGGTTGGGGGACTTATGTATACTGAATACATTCCGATCGGAACTAGTGAACAAGAAGGGTTTGTGATAAGTTTCTCTAAATAACTGTAAATCACGTCGATGTAGTAGGGCAGCCAATTTGATATATGCCCGGAAGAACTTAAGCTGAAGTAATCTTTCCAACGGGATGCCGAGACAACACAGGTACCAGCGATTCCATGGAGGGATCTAACGCTTGGTTGCTGGATGGGGTGCTGGTTGGCCGGGCTTTTTTGTTGGGAATACTGGGTATCAAAACCTTTGCTTTCGAGCAACAAACGGGGTATAAGATAAGATGCACGAGCTTTCGATAATGCAAGGAGTAATGGACCTGGTCAGGGACAGTGCGGTACAGAACGGAATCAACCGGATAAACAAACTGAAGCTGGTAATCGGAAGCCTCACTTTGATCATGCCGGACAGCCTCAGGTTTGCTTTTGAGGTGCTGAGCCAGGAAGATATATTCCGGGGGGCAGATCTGCAGATCGAGGAGGTGCCGGCCTTCATAAGATGCCAGGTGTGTAATAGTGAAACGGCTCAGGACAATCCTTATTGTTTCGTCTGCTCTGCTTGTGGTTCCAACCAGGTGGAAGTAGTCAAGGGCCGGGAGATGTATTTGGATTACTACGAAGGGGAGCGGTTTTGATGGTTCAGATAAACATGGAAACCCACTTGCTGGGGGCCAACGAATTATTAGCCAAGAGAAACCGTAATCTGTTCAAGGATCGGAATATGTTGGTCATCAACCTTATGAGTTCACCCGGATCAGGCAAGACCACCATTCTGGAACGTACTATCGAGACTTTGAGCGGACAGCTCAGGTTGGGGGTCATCGAAGGTGACCTGTACACCGACCAGGATGCCCAGCGCATCGAAAAGAAGGGCGTCAAGGTTGTACAGATCAATACTGAAGGGGCCTGCCATCTGGATGCCGCCATGGTAGGCAGGGCTTACGGCCAACTGCCAGCCGATGAACTGGATCTTATGGTCATTGAAAACGTCGGCAATCTGGTCTGCCCGGCCGAATTCGACCTGGGCGAGGACTTCACTGCCGTAGTCATAAGTACCACCGAAGGCAACGATAAACTGCACAAATACCCGATGATTTTCCGCCAGGCCAAAGTGGTGCTGCTCAATAAAATGGATCTCCTGCCTTATACCGATTTTAATTTGGACAGGTTTAGGGAGGACCTGGACCAGATTAATCCCTCTGCCACGGTGTTTATGGTCTCTGGACGAACTGGGGAGGGTATAGAAAACTGGACTCGGTGGGTCTTCGGGGAGGTGAAGAAGAGAACCCCGTTGTAGATATTATAGAGACAAGCTATCCAGGAATGATTTGTGTTCGGGAAATTGGAACTGAAATCCAAGTGAATGGAGGGAGAATTAGAATATGGCAACCAAATTGAGCCGTCGCGACTTTATGCGCGCTGCTGCAGGTTCAGCGGCTGCAGTATCCCTGGCGGGATACCTGGCTCCGTATATAGCTGAAGCCGCGGAAGCGGGAGAATTGCCGCCAGTGATATGGTTAGCCGGGGGCGCCTGTACTGGCTGCGCGGTATCCTTGTTGAACTGCCAGGATCCAGATATTCAGGATCTAATATTAAAGGTTATCAGCCTGCGTTTCCAGGAGAACGTAATGGCTGCCCAGGGAGAACAGGCTATCAATGCTATTTACGATGTTGTGGCAAAATACCCGGGTAAGTATGTATTAGCCGTGGAAGGGTCGGTTCAAGTTAAAGAAAACGGCAAATGGTGCGTTATCGGGGAAAGAGAAGGTCACGAGGTAACCATGCTGCAAGCTGTCCAGGATGTGGGCAGCCAGGCGGCCGCTATCGTTAACATCGGGACCTGTTCATGTTACGGGGGGCTTCCCGCCGCGGACCCCAATCCTTCTGATTCAAGATCAGTCGCTGATATCGTCAAAGGCAAACCCATCATCAATGTGGCGGGTTGTCCGCCTCATCCAGATTGGATCGTAGGGACTATCGCTCACTACCTGCTATTCAAGGAGGTCCCGGAACTGGATTCGGCGGGGCGTCCCAAGATGTTCTATGGGCGTATCATTCATGACAATTGCCAGCGCCGGCAATATTTTGACAACGGTATCTTTGCCGAGAATTTTGGCGAAATGGGCTGCATGCTGGAACTGGGCTGTAAAGGACCGATAGCTCATTGTGATTCCACTACCCGTCTGTGGAACGGGGGAGTAAACTGGTGCGTTCAGTGCGGCGGGGTATGCCTGGCCTGCACCGAACCTCAATTCCCCAATTGGCCCATTTATGAGCGGATGGCGGAAATGCCGGTCGGACCGGCTACCACTGCCACTGTGGATCAAATCGGATTTGTCCTCGGCGGGGCGGCAGTTCTGGGCATCGGCGGTCATCTGGCCGGCAACATCGCCACCGGCCGGATAGGGCCCAAGAAGGATCATGATAAGGAAGAAGGTGACAACTAATGGCACAGACGATAAAAATTGACCCCATTACCCGCATTGAAGGTCACCTTGGGGTAGAGGTGGAAGTTGAAGGCGGCGTCGTAGTCAACGCCAAATCCATGGGCATGATGTTCAGAGGATTGGAGTTGATCATGAAAGGCCGTGATCCTCGTGATGCCCAGCAGATCATGCAGAGAATCTGCGGGGTCTGACCGATCGGTCATGCCACCGCGGGTACGTTGGCTTTAGACAATGCTTTTGGAATTGAACCTCCGCCCAATGGACGGATAATAAGAAACCTGATTTTGGGTTCCAACTATTTGCAGTCCCATATTCTGCACTTCTTCCATCTAGCCGCTCTGGACTATGTCAAGGGTCCGGATGTGCCGCCCTTCATTCCTCGCTACGAGGGTGATTACCGCTTCGCGGCAGATGTTAATGCCGAAGTAGTCAACACTTATCTGGAAGCCTTGAAGATGCGGCGCAGAGCCCACGAGATGGCGGCCCTTTGGGGTGGCCGGATGCCGCACAACCAGGCCATTGTTCCCGGGGGAGTTACCGAGGTTCCCGACAGCCAGAAAATGGTGGATTTCAAATTCCGCCTGGCAGAACTGATCCAATTCATTGATACCAAGTATATACCGACTGTGAAGGCAGTGGCGGCCACCTATCCCGAATACTTCAATATCGGAGCGGGCTGCAAGAACATGCTCTCTTTCGGGGCATTTCCGTTGGCAGAAGGCGCAATGGAAGACTTTGTCCATCAAGAGAAGTTCTTCCCCTCCAAGATTTTGCTGGGTGGTCAGCTCAAGGATTTGGAACCCGAGTTGATCGGCGAAGATGTCAAATATAGCTGGTATAAGGACGAAATCGAAAAAGAGCCCACCAAGGCGGTAGTGACCCCCGACACCAAAAAGAAGGGCGCCTATTCCTGGGTCAAGGCTCCCCGTTACAATGGCAACGTGATGGAAGTCGGTCCCCTGGCCCGGTTGATTACTGCTGAGAATCCGGATGTGCTGGCTTTAGGAGACAAAGCCTATTCGGTGTTGGGACGTCACTTTGCCCGTGCGGTTGAAACCTCTATGATCGCTCATGCCATGGACGAATGGGTTATGAAACTGGAGGTTGGTCAGCCAGTCTGTACGCCGCATAAGGTTCCCAAGGAGGCACAGGGTATGGGCCTGACGGAAGCCGCCCGCGGCGCCCTGGGTCATTGGAACAAGATCGAAAATGGCCGCACCGCTGTTTACAATGCGGTAGTCCCCAGCACCTGGAACATGTCGCCGCGGGACGACCGTGATCAGATGGGCACCATGGAGCAGGCCTTGATGGGCTGCCCGGTCAAGGACCCAGCCAATCCGTTTGAAATCGTCAGGATCGTTCGTTCCTTCGATCCCTGTCTGGCTTGCGCTATCCACGTGATGACTCCGGACAAAAAGGTTCTCAGCCAGTTTGTGATCGGTTAAGGGGGTACTGCCATGATTAAAATGATGGAGTTAAGACACCCATTGTGGGTCCGGCTGTTGCATTGGTCCAATATGATCTCCATAACCATGTTGTGCCTGACCGGGTTTTACATCCATGCACCCTTGTCTTTCCGTTTGTTTGAAAACATGGATAATGCCCGCACCGTGCATTTTGCCTTCGCCATGGTGTTGTTCGTCGGTGTAGTCCTGCGTATCTATCTGGCCATAGCGGAGAAGGATTGGCCCAATATTATTTTTCACCCGATCGAGGATACCAAGAAGCTGCCCAGTATGATCAAGTACTATCTGTTCCTGGCCAAGGATCATCCCTACTACGGCAAATACAATCCCGGCCAGAAGGGGATGTACACGGGCGTTTACATCCTGGCCCTTTTCCAGGTCCTAACTGGATTTATACTTTACAAACCGGAGTACTTCACCTCTTGGGCCTACTTCTTCGGTGGTTACTTGGTAGTGAGGATACTCCACTATATCGTAACCTGGATTTTTGTATTAATGGTTTTGGTGCACGTTTATCTGGATGTGGCAGAAGGGATCCCGGTTTTGAAGTCCATATTCACCGGCAAGATCCCGGCTGATTTCCACCACGGTTACCACGTGGACGAAAAGGGAAGAAAGATCGAAGTGGAAAAAGGAATCAGCGCATAATTAGGAGGCAGCTTTTTGAGTAAAGTTATGGTTGTGGGAATTGGCAATCTCATAATGCAGGACGATGGAGTAGGGGTTCACGCCATCAAGGCCCTGGAACAATTGGGATTTCCCGAAGAAGTGGAGCTGATCGACGGCGGAACCAACAGTTATGACCTCATCGAGGAATTCTGCCGGGCCGAACAACTGATCATAGTTGATGCCATGCACGCCGGGGGGGAGCCAGGTACTATCTACCGGGCGCCTCTGGATGAACTGGGGTTGCAGTCGGTCGAAAATATCACCTCCTTGCACGAAATGCATTTTGTCGAGGCTATGAAGATGACCCGTATGCTGGGGTATGACCCTCCCACCATCGTCTTTGGTATCGAACCGGCGGAGGTGGCGGTAAGCATGGAATTAAGCCCCCAAGTAGCGGAGAAACTTCCCCGTCTGGTCGAATTGATGCAAGAGGAAATTCTGAAGCTGCTCCGAGAGTAACATTAAAAGGATGCCCGGATGACGACACAATACCAAAGCTGAACAGGCGGGGTGGGTCGCAGGCAACCATTCTTTGCGACCCACCCTGCAGTTCCATATACCGTTTGGCTTTTTGGGAAAATCAGAAATGAATACAGCAGAATTTGACAGAAACCCGGACGGAGGGCAAATCGCACCAGTATGCACAAAGCGTATCGCATCTCTATCAAAGGTATAGTACAGGGGGTCGGGTTCAGGCCTTATGTCTACCGCCTGGCCCGGGAACATGCTCTGCGGGGGTGGGTGGTCAATTCCGCTGCCGGCGTCTTTATTGAAGTAGAAGGTCAGGGAGAGAGACTGCGGGAATTTGCCCGGCGACTGGTGGCGGAACCCCCGCCCCTGGCAGTGATCCGCAGCTGTGAGGTCGAGGAAATTGCCCCCGCCGGTTATCGGGAATTCACGATCCGGGAATCCCAGGACCGGGACGAAAAGGTGGTGGGCGTAGCGCCGGATGTGGCTATTTGCCCCGATTGCCGCCGGGAAGTTACTGACCCGCAGGACCGGCGCTATGGTTATCCTTTTACCAACTGCACCAACTGCGGGCCGCGGTTTACGATCATCAAGGATCTGCCCTATGACCGGGCCAAGACCACCATGGAACCGTTTCCCATGTGCGGTCGATGCCGGGAAGAATATGTTGATCCGCTCCATCGGCGCTTTCACGCCCAGCCCAACGCCTGTCCGGACTGCGGTCCCCATACCCGGCTGGTGGACCGGCATGGCAGGGTGGTTGATTCCACCCCGGTGGATCTGCTGAAGCAAGGATATATAATTGCGGTCAAGGGATTGGGAGCGTTCCACCTGGCCGCCAACGCCACCCAGCCCGAGGTCATAAAAGTCCTGCGCCAGCGCAAAAAACGCGACTATAAACCCTTTGCGGTAATGGCCCGGGATGTGGAGACAGCCGGCAAGTATTGTCTGATCAACCCGGTTGAAAAGAAGTGGCTGACCTCGCCGCAGGCGCCCATAGTGATCCTGCAGACGAAAAAGCAATACGATCTGCCAGGCGCGGTCATCCATCCGGGGCTGAATACACTGGGAGTTATGCTGCCCTACACCCCCTTGCACTTTTTGTTGTTTGATGATGAGCTGGAAATCTTGATAATGACCAGTGCCAATATCAGTGATGAGCCCTTGATTACCAGTAATGAGGAGGCTATTCGCCAGCTTGGCGAGGTGGCCGACTTCTTTCTTATTCATAACCGGGATATTTACAATCCCTGCGACGATTCGGTGCTGCAGGTGACTCCATTGGGTACACCGCAGCTGATGCGGCGGGCCCGGGGATTGGTGCCGGGGGGCATAAGCATGCCGGTTCAGACACATGCGGTTTTGGCTTTGGGCGGGGAGATGAAGAGCACCTTTTGTCTGACCCGGCGGGGGGAGGCTTACCTGAGTCAGCACTGGGGTGATCTGAACCATTATCATAATTATGTCAAGTTTCAGGAAGGTATAGAAAGGTTCCAGCGGATGCTGGCGGTCAGTCCCCGGCTGATAGCTCACGATTTGCATCCCGATTACCAGACCACCCGCTGGGCCCGGGAACAGAAGCAAGTGCCGCGGGTGGCGGTGCAGCACCATTATGCCCATATGGCCGCAGTCATGGCTGAAAATGGGCTGGACGAAAAAGTACTGGGTCTGATTTGCGATGGGACCGGTTGGGGTTTGGATGATTGCGTGTGGGGCTGCGAATTGCTCAAGGGTGATTATCACCAATTCAGCCGGTTGGCCCATCTCAAGTACGTGCCCCTGCCGGGTGGGGATCTGAGTGCCCGTAAGCCGTACCGGATGGCGCTCATCTATCTGCTGGAATCCCTGGGGGATGCCGGAGTTGCTGCGGCCCAACGGCTCCTGCCGGCTTTGCCGGATATGGAGAGGGATTTCCTGTACAGCCGTTGGAGCAGGGGAATACCCGAAATCCAGACTTCTTCGTGCGGCCGGATTTTTGATGCCGCCGCTGCTTTACTGGGGGTTTGTTCCGTAAACAATTATGAAGGACAGGCGGCCATTGAACTGGAAGCCATGGCGGACCGGCATGGCCGGAGCCGGTATGGTTACCGGCTGGAACAGGATGATGCGGGTTGGATCATGGACCCGATGTCGATATGGGGAGAAATGCTGACGGATATGGAAAAGGGGCTGCCGAAAAGCATGATCTCCCGCAAATTCCACCTGACTATGGCCGACCTTTTTATCGCCGCTTTGATTCAAGCCCGCAGCGACTGTGGGTTGAACAAGGTAGTCCTGAGCGGCGGAGTCTTTCACAACCAGATCATTCTGATGGAATTGACCATGAAATTACTGGCCCGGGGTTTTGAAGTTTATCAACACCAGCTGGTGCCTCCCGGTGACGGGGGCATTGCGCTGGGACAAGCGATTATAGCAAGTGAGGTGCAGGGCTGATGTGTTTGGGAGTTCCGGGAAAAATCATAAAAGTTGCCGATAATTATGTGGCCACGGTCGACGTCAATGGCAATCAGATGGATATCAGTATCAGGCTCACTCCAGAGGCGCAACCGGGCGAGTATGTCCTGATCCATGCCGGTTTCGCCATGGAAATCATTGATGCGGCGATAGCGGCGGAAACGATATCTTACATGGAGGAAATGGGCTGGTATGACAGATGACCAGGTTTACCTGCAGAAATTACTAACGGAAATCAAGGATGAGACCAGTCAGTATGCCTTGATGGAGGTGTGCGGCACCCATACCATGGCCATTGCCAGGAGCGGCATTCGCGAGTTGGCGCCGCCCAACCTGAAACTTTTGTCCGGCCCCGGTTGCCCGGTCTGTGTAACCGCCCAGGGGGATATCGATGCTGTTGTGGAAATGGTGAAGAACCCCGCCATCACCTTGTTGACCTTTGGGGATATGATGCGGGTGCCCGGCACCAACAGCAGTTTACAGGAGGAGAGAAGCCGCGGCGCCGACATCCGGGTGGTGTATTCACCGCTGGACGCCTTGGCCGCCGCTGGGCAAATGCCGGACCGGCAAGTCGTCTTCTTGGGGATTGGATTTGAGACTACCGCTCCCACCGTTGGGGTGACTATCCAAAAGGCGGCGGAAATGAGGCTGGCCAATTTCTCGGTTTTGTCCCTGCACAAGGTGGTCCCCCCGGCTCTGGAGGTGATTTTCGCCGACCCGGAAATCGAGGTGGATGGCTTGATTTGTCCCGGCCACGTAGTAACGGTGACTGGGATCGAGCCCTATCGGCAACTAACGGATAAGGCTCACAAACCCATGGTGGTTACCGGCTTTGAAACCAGGGATATCCTGGAGGGCATCGTCATGTTGCTGCGGCAGCTGCACCGGGACCGGGCTCAGGTAGAGATCCAGTATCGCCGGGTAGTCAAGCCGGAGGGTAATATGGTAGCCCAGCAGACTCTGCAGGATGTATTCGAACCGGCTGATTGCCGCTGGCGGGGATTGGGACTGATTCCCCAGAGCGGACTTAAGATACGATCGATTTATCAGGATTATGATGCTGGCCTTAAGTTCGAGGTCCCGGATATTGAAGACGTTCCGATAAAGGGCTGCGCCTGTGGCGAGGTGCTGCGGGGGCGCATCACCCCCCGCGAGTGCGCTCTGTTTGGCAAGGGGTGTACCCCCCTGCAGCCGATTGGGCCCTGTATGGTTTCTCAGGAGGGCGCCTGCGCGGCCTACTATCGCTATTCACTGGATAAAGGGAGATTGTAAATGAAAACAGACCGGATCTTGATGGCTCACGGCAGCGGCGGATTGATGAGTCAGCAGCTTATTGATGATGTGTTTAAAAAGGCGTGGAACAATCCCTATCTGTCCGCCATGCTGGATGGGGCCCTGCTGGATTTGCCCCCCGGGCGGGTGGCCATGACTACCGACTCTTTCGTGATCACCCCGTTGTTTTTCCCTGGGGGGGATATTGGCAAACTCTCCATCTGCGGCACCGTCAATGATTTGGTGGCCTGCGGAGCCAAACCGCTGTTCTTATCTACTGCCATGATTATCGAAGAGGGTCTGCTTCTGTCCGACCTGAGCAAAATTGTGGATTCCATGGCCCGAACCGCCCGCGAGGCCGGGATATGCCTGGTTACCGGTGATACCAAGGTGGTGGAAAGAGGCAGCGCCGACGGAATATTCATAAACACTACCGGGATTGGAGTGATCCCCTCCGGGATCGATTACCAGCCCAATCGTATTGTAGTTGGTGACGTAGTGATAGTTACCGGTCCGGTAGGGGACCATGGCCTGGCCGTCCTGGCCCAGAGGGAGGGGTTACGGTTCGCTACCCCGGCTTTGAGCGACTGTGCCCCGCTGGGGGTCATCGGCCGGGTTTTGGAGAAATACGGCGGCGAAGTCAGATGCATGCGTGACCCCACCCGAGGCGGTTTGGCCACGGTATTAAATGAACTGGCCCAACAATCCGGCCTGGGCATTCTGGTGGAGGGAGCTAAAATCCCGGTTTCGCCGGTGGTCCAGGGAGCCTGCGAAATGCTGGGCTTGGACCCATTGTACATGGCTAATGAGGGCAAGATGGTAGTGATCACCGCTCCCCGGCGGGCCGCAGAGATCATCAGGGATCTGCGCCAGCTCCCCGAAGCGGGTGAGGCTGCCGTCATCGGGGAAGTATGCAAGGAACCGAGTCAAATGGTGTTACTACAGACAGAGTTAGGGGCACAGCGCATTCTAGCCATGTTGGAAGGCGAGCACCTGCCCCGGATTTGCTAGAGCGATCGCTTTCTTTCTCTTTCTCCTACTGCCTGGTTTGACCGGCAACAATGGCAACACCCCGGGCGAAACCGTCACTATTCGGTTCAGAACCAAAGCCGGGGTGACATCAGAAGAATAATGAATCGCTTGTTGACCAGGAAGAGACAAATCACCAGATTACAAGAGGCTATGTTTCGAAACATGGAACATAGCCTCTTTGATTGGCACTCTTTAAAGTTCGGCGATGATCTGCCCGGTTTCACTCACATCATAATCTCCCAAACCGAGAAGCTCTGACTTGAAAGAACCGGATTGGAGTATCCCCACAACAGCCTGCCATCTCAATTCCTCCCTCTCAGCCTTGGCGATTACCAGTTCATAACGTTCCTGTTGCAGGGGGATGAACTCAATTCCGCGCACCTGCATGGCTCCCTTCTCATTGCCCAAACCCAGATCCGCCTCCCCCCGGGCTACCGCGCTGGCCACTGCCAGGTGGGAATATTCCTCCCGATGGTAACCAGGAAGCAGACTGCGGTCGGCCCCCAGCAGTCTCAGTCGTTCATCCAATAGCACCCGGGTGCCGGAACCCTTTTCCCGGTTGACAATGGTCAGATCGGTGCGCTTCAAATCACTCCAGCCCGTGACCTGTTTGGGATTGCCCTGGCAAACGTAAAAGCCCTGCATCCGCTGAGCCAGGTGAACGATTACGACCGGTACCCCCGGGAGCAGATGGCGTACATAGGGAACATTGTATTGGCCGCTGTCTCCATCCCACAGGTGGACCGCTGCCATGTCAGCCTGTCCATGATAAAGGGCTGCCAGACCGTCGAAACTCCCGACCTGATAGCGAAGGATCCGCAGCGATTGGAGATTCTTTTCCAGCTGCCTGGCCAATAGGTCCAAGACAATATCCTGGCCGCAGACAACCAATTTATCCCTGGCCAGTCCGGCTGCAAAACCTGCTGCGGGGGGCAGAGCAGTAGAAATTTCCGGGGCCCGCGGCCCCGATGCCGGCAACTCGAAGTTCTTGCCTTGGCTGCGGTAAAGATCAACATCGCGAGGATCAATGCGCAGCTTGCGGCCGATACGGTAGGCTGGCAGTTCCTTACGCTTGATCATGTCATAAACTGTTTGCTTGGTTATGTTGAGGATGGCAGCTACCTCATCAGGGGTCAGCGACCTGGTGTTTTCCAAACTGTTCGCCTCCAAAATCTTCTTGACCATTATTATAACATAGCCTAGAATACTGGCATAATCCCTTCATGGTGTTTTATGTTGTGTAGCGTTGTCTTATAGCGGTTATTTGTGTGCTTATTATTTTATATGTATTCGAACTTTTCCCGGCTTCTAATCATCATGGTTGGACAAGTGCAAATCCAGCGCAAAGGAGGCTGTAGCATAAGCAGGTATTTGACTATTGGCAGTACATATATTAAAGGGGGAACTCATCTTGAAGAAAAGGCTATGGCTTTTGATTGGATTGATGATTTTGGCATTAGCCTGTGTGGGATGCAGCAGCCAACCCGCACCCGCGCCCGCTCCTGCCGAGCAGGCCAAACAACCGGTGACCCTCACCGTGGCTGCAGCGGCCAGTTTGACCGATGTCGCCAAGGAATTGCAGACCGTTTACAGCACCAAGAATCCCAACGTAACCATTGCCTACACTTTGGCCGCTTCCGGCACTTTGCAGCAGCAGATAGAGGAAGGTGCACCCGTGGACTTGTTCATCTCGGCGGGTAAGTCCCAGATGGATGCCCTGGAGCAAAAAGGTCTGATCGTTACTGCCTCCCGCAAGAACGTAGTCGGCAACGAACTGGTTCTGGTGGCCGGCAAGGACAGTAAGCTGACCGCCTTTGATGGCTTGAAAGAAGCCACGGTCAAGAAGATCGCTATCGGTACCCCGGAATCGGTTCCGGCCGGTCAGTATGCCAAGGATACCCTTACCACTATGGGCATGTGGGACCAGCTGCAATCCCAATCCAAGTTTGTCCAGGCCAAGGACGTGAGATCGGTCCTTAACTATGTGGAGACCGGCGAAGTGGATGCCGGGCTGGTATACCGCACCGACGCGGCTACCAGTGACAAGGTGAAAATCGTGGCGGCGGCCCCGGCCGGCTCCAGCAAACCTATTATATACCCGATGGCCGTCATCGCCAGCAGCAAGCAACAGCAAGAAGCCCAGCAGTTTGAAGATTTCCTGACCAGCGCCGAAGCTACCCAGCTGTTTGAGAAATACGGATTTACCAAGCCGGCTCAATAGGCCCGCGGCGCCATGTACTTTCACATAGAAGACTGGTTTCCGGTAATCCTATCCTTAAGAGTAGCCATCCTGGTAGTGATCATGGTGGCTGCTCTAGGGCTCCCTTTATCCCGGTTCATGGCCCGCAATGAATTTTATGGCAAAGATGTTTTGGAGGCTTTTATCACCCTGCCCCTGGTGCTGCCGCCCTCTGTGATAGGATACGGGCTGCTGGTACTCATCGGCAAAAACGGGCTGATCGGCAGATATCTGAACACCCTCGGCATCAATTTGATATTTACATGGTATGCGATTATCATAGCCGCCGCGGTGGTAGCATTCCCTTTGTTCTATCAGACTGCCAAAGCGGCTTTCAACAGCGTCGATGCCAATTATGAGAAGGCTGCCCGCACCTTGGGAGCCAACGAATTGCGGGTTTTCTTCACCGTCACTCTTCCCCTGGCCTTGCCCGGTGTTACCGCCGGACTGGTGTTGGCTTTCGCCCGAGCCCTGGGGGAATTCGGAGCCACCCTGATGGTGGCGGGCAATATCCCCGGACAGACCCAGACCATCCCGGTAGCCATCTATTACGCGGTGGACCGGGGTGATGATGTTACTGCCCGGACCCTCGTTCTTATCATCACCTTGTTCAGTTTTGCAGTTATCTGGGGCGTTAATCGCTGGCGTAAAAATAATTAAGACAGGCGGAATATGGAAACATGCTCAAAGCCCAAATTCAGAAATCATTGTGGCATTTTGACCTGAACCTGGAATTGAATATCGACAACCAGATAATTGTACTTTGGGGGCCTTCCGGCTGCGGTAAAACTACGACCCTGAACGTTCTGGCCGGATTACTGACCCCGGACCAGGGGAGGATCACCCTTAATGAACGGGTGCTGTATTCGTCTTCAGGCCGCATCAATATCCCCACCCGCCACCGGCACATCGGTTATCTGTTTCAGGATTACGCTCTTTTTCCCCATAAGACGGTCATGCAGAATGTCCGCTATGGAATCCGTGGCAAGAGTTCAGACCGCTTTATTTCTTCCCAGGATCCCCAACAGCTGCTGAAATCATTTGGCATCCAACATCTGGTCGATCGCTATCCGGGGCAGCTGTCGGGGGGCGAAAAGCAACGGGTGGCTCTGGCCCGGGCCCTGGTGGTCAATCCCCAGTTGCTGTTGCTGGATGAACCATTCAGCGCCCTGGACTACGATAACAAAGTAAGCCTTAGGCGGGAATTGAAACAGATTCATGAGGATTGGCCGATCCCATTTGTGATGGTCACCCATGACCGGGAAGATGCCATGTATTTGGGTGATGCCATAATGAAGATGGAATTGGGTCAAATAGTGGATACTGAATGTAAAGAGACTCCCTGTGCATTTATTCCGAAGCCGACCTCTGACGGAGGATTGGAAAGGCTTTCAAATCACTTTTAGGCAGCATAAGACGGCCGGGCCAATGGGCCTATGACCTTTCTAGTTCCATCTGATTCCAAGAGCGGTCATAATCCTGGCCTTTCACTTCCGGTCCTCCATCTGCCCTTCCATGCGGCGCTCATCCCAGACATGAGCTCCTGTCCTCCATCGGTGCATTCAAGGGCGATTGCTCAAGCCAATTAATTCCTAATCCATTGGACACAAAACGCAGCGTGATTGTGCCAAGCCCATCTTGACCGGCTACAGTTAGGTGCTGATGCAAAATGTCGAAAGAATTTGTTACACAGATGCCAAATATTTTTTTATTATGTAAGCAGGACTTTGGGTTAGGATGTCGAAAAACACCTATAAGCAAACGTTATGCAGGTGCGGAAACCGAATATGCCTAGAATTCCGAGCTTTGCCGCCTAAAGCGTAAGCCATGGCGCAAAGCCGATGGGTAAGTCTGCAAACGGGCTTGCCTCCCTTGGCTGGAAAGGTATTTAGGGTAAGTCTGACAATGCGTAGGCGTATGCGTTTGAGACTTACCCTGCGTTGTTATGAGAAGCGTGCTTCTTGAACATTTGCCCCCAGCCTTGGGCTGGGGGGTTTTTACGTTTCTGCCCGGTGACTTTTGATTTACGAGAGGAGTGATGGTAGTGGATTTAGTGAAACTCATCATCGATGGAAGGGAGGTTGAAGCCCCGGCAGGGACCACGATATTGCAGGCAGCAGAATCGGCAGGGATAGAAATACCCCGCCTCTGTTACGATCCCGACTTGAGTCTGATGGGATCATGCCGTATGTGTGTGGTCGAAGTGGAAGGGAACCGGCTGCTGCCCGCATCGTGTGTAACACCGGTGATGCCCGGCATGGTCGTTAATACCGACTCGCCGGCGGTGGTCGAGGCCAGGAAGACCATATTGGAACTCCTGCTCGCCAATCATCCCCTCGATTGCATGACCTGCGACAAGCTGGGAGATTGCAAACTGGCCGATTACGCTTATCGCTATGGCGTCAAAGACAGTCCTTTCAAGGGAGAGAAGTATTGTTATGCCATAGACGACAGCAACCCATTCATCAGTCGCGACTTGAACAAATGTATCTTATGCGGCGCTTGTGTCCGGGCCTGTGAAGAACTGACCGGCCAGGACAACCTGTCCTATCTGAATCGTGGTTACCACCGTAAAGCCACCACCGCCGGGGACGTCGACTATATCAATTCCGATTGTGTTTTCTGCGGACAGTGTGTAGCGGTTTGCCCCACCGGCGCTCTCACTGAGAAGACCATGAAGGGATTGGGACGTCGCTGGGACATCGAGCGGGTACGGACCACTTGTCCATTCTGCGGGACCGGCTGTAACTTTGATCTGGCAGTCAAGGACAAGAAGGTAATCGGTGTACTTTCCAATCCAGACGCTCCGGTCAACCAACGTATGTTATGTGTCAAGGGCCGTTTCGGCTGGGACTACATCTACAACGAAAACCGCCTGACCACCCCACTGATTAAAAAAGATGGCAAATTTGAACATGCATCCTGGGATGAGGCATTCGATTTAATTGCTAAACGTTTTACGGAAATCAAAGACCAATACGGACCTGAATCCTTTGCAGCTCTGAGTTCAGCCCGCTGTACCAACGAAGAAAATTTCCTGGTTGGGAAATTTACCCGTGCCGTAATGGGCTCCAATAATGTGGACCATTGCGCACGCACTTGACACGCGCCAACCGTGGCCGGTCTGGCCACCACCTTCGGAAGCGGCGCGATGACCAATCCCATCAGCGATATAACTGACCACAGTGAACTCATTTTCCTGATCGGAACCAATCCCACTGAAGCGCATCCTATTATTGGATACAAGATGAGGCAGGCAGCTCGCCGGGGAGCTAAACTAGTCGTTTGTGACCCCCGTCATATTGATTTGTGCAATGAAGCTACCTACTGGCTGCGTCAGAATCCGGGTACCGACATCCCCCTCCTCAATGGCATCATGCATATCATCATCAAGGAAGGCCTTGAAGACAAGAAATTCATCGAAGAACGTACCGAAAACTATGAAGAACTTAAAGCTCTGGTAGAGAGTTACACCCCGGAGAGAGTATCGGAAATCACCGGTGTCGCGGTTGATGACCTGTATGCAGTAGCGCGGCTCTATGCCACTACTGACAAAGCCGGGATTTTCTACACTTTGGGGATCACCGAACACATTTGCGGAACCCGCAACGTTATGAGCTGTGCCAACCTGGCGATGCTGACCGGTCACTTGGGACGTCCCGGAACCGGCGTATGCCCGCAGCGCGGTCAGAACAACGTGCAGGGCGCCTGCGATATGGGTGCATTACCGAATGTATTCTCCGGTTATCAGGCGGTCACCGTGGATGCTGCCCGCGAAAAACATGAACAAGCATGGGGAGTGCCACTGGCTGGCAAAGTAGGTTTGAAGATTCCGGAAATGTTTGCCGCAGCCCATGAAGGCAAGGTGAAAGCTATGTACATCCTAGGCGAGAATCCGGTCTTGACCGATCCTGATGCCAACCACATCCGCAAGGCTCTGGAACACCTCGACTTCCTGGTAGTACAGGAACTGTTCATGACCGAAACTGCGGCCTATGCAGACGTTATCCTGCCGGGCGCCAGCTTTGCGGAGTCCGACGGAACATTTACCAACACCGAACGCCGGGTCCAGAGAGTTCGCCAGGCCATCGATCCCCTGGCGGGGAAACAGGATTGGGAAACTATCTGTGAAATGTCCACCCGCATGGGCTATCCCATGAATTACGGCAGCGCCGGTGAGATCTGGGATGAGATGGCTTCGCTGTCACCGTCCATGGCCGGAATCAATTATGCCCGAATTGATGAACAAAACACCATACAGTGGCCCTGTCCGACTTTGGACCATCCCGGCACCCCCGTTCTGCATGTGGGCAAATTTACCCGGGGCCTGGGACTGTTCCAGCCGTCAGAGCATATACCCCCTGGAGAAATGCCTGATGCAGATTATCCGTTCCTGCTGTCCACCGGCAGAATCCTGTACCATTACAATGTTACGACTCCCTATTCACCTGGTATAGCCAGTGTCTGGGATAAGGAGATGGCCGAGCTCAATCCGGTTGATGCCGAGAAACTCGGGGTCAAGACTGGAGACCAGGTTAAGGTCACCTCTCGCCGCGGCGAGGCAGTTACTGCAATTCAGGTAACTGACCGGGTATTACCAGGAGTAATCTGGATGTCGTTCCACTACAATGCTACCCCGACCAACGCTCTGACCAGCCCCTACCTGGATCCGATCACCGGAACCGGCGAGTACAAGGTGGCTGCTGTCAAGCTTGAGAAATTAGGATAGGGGGTATTGAAGATGGCAGACTACAAAGAAATAATAAACGATTGCAAGACTATACCAGGCGGAATCATCGAGGCATTCCATGCCATACAGAAAGAATACAGTTATATACCGGAAGAGGCAGTGGTAGAAGCTGCTGCCGCTTTCAAAGTTTCCAAGGCCAGGGCCTATGGAGTGGCGACGTTCTACTCCTATTTGAAAGTGGGCAAGAGGGGCAAAAATGTCATCCGCATCTGCGAGAGCGCTCCCTGCCATGTAGCCGGCGCTGACAAAGTGGTGGCGGCCCTGGAGAAAGAACTGGGCATCAAGATGGGTGAGACTACCGATGACGGCAAATTCACCCTGGAGTTCACCGAATGCGTGGGCCAGTGCCAGGCGACCCCGGTAATAACTATCAACAGTGTACCGTACGGTGATGTGACCGCTGAAAAAGTCGGTGACATCCTGGCGGCATACAAATAAGCCAGAAAGGAGGGAATATAGTGGCACAAGAGATGCGCATCGTTTTGCGCAATTACGGAAAGATAGATCCACTCAAAATCGAGGATTATATCGGTGTAGGGGGATACCAGTCACTGGCCAAAGCCCGTGACATGGGCCAGCCGGCAGTGATAGATGAAGTCAGGAACTCCAACCTGCGCGGGCGCGGCGGAGCTGGCTTCAATGCCGGTATGAAATGGGGTTTCAGTTACAACACCCCGGCTGATCAGAAGTATGTGGTCTGCAACGCCGACGAGGGCGAACCCGGAACCTACAAGGACCGCATTATCATGGAAAACGACCCTCACACCCTGTTGGAAGGCATGGCCATCTGCGGATACGCCATCGGGGCCACCAAGGGTTTCATCTACTGCCGGGGCGAGTATCCCTATGTGGTGGATGTCCTTAACACCGCCATAGACCAGGCCAAGGCTGCAGGTGTCCTCGGGGATTTTGACATCGAGGTGCGCATGGGCGCTGGCGCCTACGTCTGTGGGGAGGAGACCGCCCTGATCGAATCCATCGAAGGCCATCGCGGTGAACCCCGTTTCAAACCTCCCTTCCCGGGAGTGGAAGGACTGTGGGGCAAACCCACCGTAGTCAATAACGTGGAGACATTTGCCAATGTAGCGGTCATCATCGAGAAGGGTGCGGAATGGTTCAAGAGCATAGGAGCAGCCAAATATCCGGGTACCAAGGTGTTTACCCTGACCGGTGATGTAGTCAACCGTACCTTCTTCGAGCTGCCTACCGACGTGACCGTCCGGGACGTGGTGTTTGGCATGGGCGGCGGTGTCAAGGACGGCAAGAAATTCAAGGCGGTCCAGATTGGCGGAACCTCGGGAGGATTCATACCCGAGAGCCTGCTCGACACCCAGGTCGATTTCGACTCCATGGGTGCAGTCGGTGCAACCCTGGGTTCCGGTGCTGTCTTCGTGATGGATGAGGATACCGATCTGGTAGATGTCATCGATCGGATCACCAAGTTCTTCGAACATGAATCTTGCGGCAAGTGCGCCCCCTGCCGGGAGGGCACCAAGCGGATGCATGAAATTGTCACCAAGGTAAACCAAGGCTTGGCTACTGCCGAAGACATTGAACTGTCGGAGCGGTTGGGCAGAGTGATGACCAGAGCCTGTTTGTGCGGCCTGGGGCAGGCGGCCCCGGCGCCGCTGCTGACCACCCTGGCTCATTTCCGGCCGGAGTTCAACGCCAAGCTGGGGTAGAGACGGTAACCAAAATATTTTAGAATGAAAGGTGATGCGTACTAAATGAACTTTATGTCTCCAGCGGAAATAGCCGCAGCAGTATGTAATGCAGGTAAGACCAAGGCCGAAATGGCGTTTGGCAAGCTGTTCCTGTTAGGAATATTAGCCGGTGTCTACATCGGTTTCGGGGCCAACCTGGCCACGAAGATCGGCTCCATGGAAGCCTCGGGAACATCCGGTGGGCAGTTCCTGTTCGGCGCCGTGTTCTCTGTAGGTCTGATGCTGGTAGTTATCGCCGGTGCGGAACTGTTCACCGGCAACAACATGGCCTGTATGGCCTCGGTCATGAACGGCCAGGCCGGTTGGGGCGGATTGCTCTACAACTGGACGGTAGTATGGATTTCCAACTTCGTCGGTTCCCTGCTGCTGGTTTATATCATTTACTACGGCGGCTACTGGAGTGGAGTGGATGCAGCCACCGGCGCCACCATTATCAGCGCCCACGGCATCAAAGCCCTGGGTATTGCCAAAGGCAAACTGACCCTCACCTGGGGGCAGGCCTTCTTACGGGCTATCTGCTGTAACTGGCTGGTGTGTCTGGCAGTATGGATGGCCTTCGCCGCCAAAGACATTGTCGGCAAGATCTTCGCCATCTTCTTCCCCATCATGGCCTTCGTATCTAGTGGATTTGAGCACAGTGTAGCCAACATGTTCTTTATCCCCATGGCGGTCACCATCGCCCAGGGAGCCCCGGAAGCGACTGCCGCCGCTCTTAAGATGAGCCCTGATGCAGTCCTGGCCCTGTATAATTACGGCACCACCATGATGAACAACCTCATCCCGGTCACCCTGGGCAACATCGTGGGCGGAGCAGTTTTCGTAGGAATGTACTACTGGTTCGTCTACCTGAGAAAGCCTGCGGCGGCCAAGTAGAATAAGGGTGTAGCTGCGTAAACCATGGTTGAACTGTCGTAACTGGAAACCTGATCGGGGCATTGCCGCCCTTATTGACTGTCAAAGCCGACATGATATGGTGATGCCCCTCAGTCCATTAAAGAAAATTATAGTATCTGGTAATGTCAGCCTAACCAATTCAAAAGGGTAATCGGAAAGGGGGTATTGAGTATGGATGCCAAAGAATTTGAACGTATTATGGATTTTGCCATTGGGGAAGAGATAGAAGCTCGCGACTTCTACAAAGAAGTAGCTCAGACTGTTTCGGACAAGAGCCTCAAAGTGATCTTCGAGGAACTGGCTCAGGAAGAGGAGGAACACCGTCTGACCCTGGAATCGTTGAAGACCAAGCAGATACAGACATTCACCTTCCGCGGCGCTGCCGACTACAAGCTTGCGGAGACGGTCGATGTGCCCAAACTATCGATGAACATGAAACCGGTCGACGCCATCGCCCTGGCCATGAAGAAAGAGGAAGAATCCATGAGGATGTATGAAGGCTTGGCCAAGGCCGCTACCGAAGAAGAGGAACTGCACCTGTTTATGAACCTGGCCAAGATGGAGCAGGGGCACAAAGCCAAGATGGAAGCCCTCTATAACCAGACCGCTTTTGGCGAGGTGTGGTAGGGTATCTAAAGGCCGGTTTTGGTGACACCGTGTAAATAGTGGAACCACCGGCACCCGCGCGAGCCCCTCATGCCGGCGCCTTGGAGTCACCTGATCCGGGGCTGCCGATTACCAAAAAATATGATATATGATTTCTCCCATCATATATACCAGGAACCATGTGTAAAGCTAGAAGGCCTCTCCGCAAGGAGGGGTCTTTTGGCTTTCTGAGAAATACTAGAGTATGCACGTCAATATAGCCTATAATGGAATGGCGCGATCAAGGGGACTCCGAACAGGGGAGTGATTCTCCCGGCCGCCCTCTGGAGAACCGCCCCCCGATCGGAGTATAAGGGATAGACAGGACAAGCATTTGGGGATTACAATGAATCGTCAATGATCATTTAGAGGAGAGTTTTTTGCTAATGACAGGTTTGGCAGGCAGGAAAAGAAAGTTCGGCATTTTCGCGGCGGTGTTTTTGGTTATGCTGGCCTTGGGGATGTATACAGGGGGACAATTGAACGACCGGGTTTTTGAATCGGTAGCAACCAAGGACAGCAAGGGCAAGGTGATAAATATATTGGTCATGGGCATCGATGCCCGCAACGCCAGGGAGAATACTCGCAGTGATACCATGATCATGGCCAGCCTGGATCCTGCTACCAAGCAGGTGGTCATGATCTCGATCCCCCGAGACACTCGCATTAAGAATGCCAGGGGTCAGAACGACCGTATCAACAGCATCAACTGGTTGCAGGGGCCGGAGGCGGCCTGCAAAGAAGTCGGCAAACTGCTGAACGTGGACGTCGATTATTATGTGATCACCAACTTCGGAGGATTCGGGGATATCGTCGACGCACTGGGCGGGGTCCACATCGACGTGGAGACCAACATGTATCATGCCGATCCGGTCAACCCCGAGCTGGCCATCAATTTAAAAAAGGGTCCCCAGTACCTGAACGGCAAGCAGGCCCTGGCTTATGTACGCTACCGGGGCGGACCCACTGCTGATATCGGCCGGACCGAGAACCAACAAAGGTTTATTAAAGCTTTAGCGGCGGAGATGCTGCAGACCAAGACCATTCTGCGGCTGCCCCAGCTAATACCCGAGCTGTATGAGAATGTGAGCACCAATATCCCCCTGCCGGATATGATCCACCTGGGCAAAATGACCCAGGACTTGGATATGGGGAATATCATCGCCTTGACTTTGCCCGGATATTTCCTGAATGACAGCCAAACCGGGGCCAGCTATTGGGAGGCGGATAAAAAGATAGCCAAGACCCTTATTGCAGACCTGAAGAGCGGAGCTGATATCAAGGTGGTACAGGAAGCCCCGCCCGGGTCCAAACCGGTCAAAATGGTGGTCCGCCCGGAGACGGAGGTTGAACCGGCCCCGACCGCCTCACCTATAGCCGAAAATGGTGATGGGATCAAAGACGGGAACGGTGAACCGGGCGCAGCCGAGGATGAAGAAACTGACGGCCAGATACCTGACGAGGAAGTGGATGGCCTCGACGATGGCCAGGGCAGCGACCCATCATCAGGTGAAGGGGAACCTCCCGATCCTCATGACACTGACACCGATGATGTGGAAAGCGGCGAAGAAATCGATGAGGATGACGGATCTGCGGAAACCCCGCCGCCAGTGCTGGATCTCGAGGAACTCAAGAAAGTAAGGCCTTAGAAAACTGCAAATAATAAAATGACGGCTGCCTGGTATGAAAGGCAGCCGTTTTGCGGCCAGTAACGCGACCACACTATCAAGGGGATGGTTCCAGACCACTGGGAAGTCTCATAATTAGTCATGCAGAGCGGTAGCGAAGCATCTTGCCAATCCTTTGTCGCCTGCGGCCCCTCAGGATGACAAAACAGGTTTCTTGATCACGCGATCAAGAGAGCGGTCCTTGATCGCTTCTATAGCAGGCGGTTATCTGCCCATAGTACATCACATGAAAGTCCAGGCTGGAATAGGAATTGCCCCGGATGGTTTCATCCAGCAGCTTGGCGTCCATGGCCTGGCGGAAGACGGTCTTGCACTCAAAAAACAGGTTGCATCCCTTGATGACCGGGCTATAGATGGTGCGGGCCGGTTGGGGGGTCACGCCTGCGGCCTTGAACTTGTCTACATCCCGGCCCGACACGCTGCCGGCGATGGCCAGGGCTTTCCGCATCTCCCCGCTCGCCGGCAGGCTCACCGAAAAGTCCGGAGCTCCATCGATCAAGCCGTGGGTATAACGGGAATAACGTACCATCACGGTGATAATCGGCTTTTGCCAGATATAACCGATGTTTCCCCAGCCGATGGTCATGGTGTTGAGGCGCTCGCCTTCCTTCACGGTCAGGAATGCCCCCC
>CAZOMS010000005.1:0-32672 GCA_964580805.1 uncultured Syntrophomonas sp.
CCGCTATCAGAAATAGAAGGAGGATAAGGAATGATCGTCACAACTACGCAAACGGTGGAAAACCGCTCCATAGGGGAATACCTAGGTCAGGTAACCGGCCAATCCGTCTGGGAAGAAAAAATGGCCAAAGAGATCATTACCGGCATCGCGTCTGGTCCCAGCGAGTCGGTGGCCGGGTATAAAGACCACATGGCCCAGGCCCGTTCGGACGCCATCGCGGAGATGACCAGCAGGGCCGAACAAATGGGAGCCGATGCGGTCGTGGCCATGGAATTCGATCACCTGGTGATGCCAGATGACATGCTGATGCTGGTCGCCAGCGGGACTGCAGTCAGATTGGCCGACCTGCCCACCAGCATGTAGGAGTAGGGCTATCAGGGCAGCTCCCCCTATAATTCTGCTGGGTTGCTCTGCGCTCCCGCCCCGGCCCCGGCAGTCTTGGGGCGGCCTTTATAAAAGAAGGCCAGCACCAGAGCGATAATGGTGATGCCGGCGGCCACCAAAAAGCAATCCCCCATGGCCAGGACCAGGGATTCTTTGATGGCGTGCTGCAGCACCATGCTGCTGGACATGGCCATCACCGAGTCCGGAGTCATACCCAGACCGGGCGCCGCCGACATGAGCTCCTTCTGGATATGCAGAAACTCATTACTGTTGATATTGATACTGGGCGCCAGATAGCCCATATACTCCGTCTGCCGGCTGGTCAGGATACTGGTAAACATGGCGATCCCAAAGGCGGAGGCGATCTGGCGAACCACGTTGCTTAGTGCCGAAGCCCGGCCCACCAGGTGTGGCGGCACCGTATTCATGCCGGCGGTGTTGGAAGGCATGAAGCAGAAGCCCATACCGAATCCCCTGATGATCAGCCAGAACATGATCACGTAGAGCGATGTCCATATGCTTATATAATGAAGCATATAGGTAGTGATGATCAGGATGACCAACCCGCCGGTCACCAGGGCTCGGGCTCCATATCGATCGAATATTTTGCCGCTGAAAGGCATGACCACCCCGGAAGCCAGCGCGGCTGGAAACAGGATCAAACCGGTCTGGAACGCCGATTTGCCCAGCACGCCCTGCAGCAACAGGGGAATGAGGAATATCACCGCATACATGCCGATAGAGATGATGGAACCCACGATGAGCGAAATGGAATAAACGTAATTCTTGCACAACCGCAGGTCCAACAGGGGCGACTCATGGTTAAGCTCATTGTAGATAAAGATGGTTAGGGAGAACAGGCTGACAAAAAGCAGGGCCGCTATGTAAGGGGACGTCCAGCCGTGGCTGTTGCCCTGGCTTAGGGCCAGCAGCAAACAGAAGAACCCGATGGTAGACGTGACCACCCCCAAGAAATCGAAATTCTGGCCTCGGACCGGTTTGGTTTCGGGCAAACGGGCTCTGGCCATAAAAAGATTCAAAATACCGATCGGGATGTTGACGTAGAAAATAAACCGCCAGGATGCATAGTCGACCAGGTATCCGCCCAAGGTCGGTCCGATGGCCGGCGCCAGCATCATCGATATTCCCCATATCCCCAGCACCGAGCCCATCCTTTCCCGGGGGTAATTCTGATAGAGGATGGCCATACCCAACGGCTGCATGATGCCTCCCCCTATCGCCTGCAGTACCCGGAAGAAGATCATGCTGTTGATGCTCCAGGCGATCCCGCATAGAAAGGAACCGACCACGAACACCGCCATGGCGGCGGCATAGACCCGCTTGTACCCGAAACGGTCGCCCAGGAAACCGGAGATGGGCATGACGATGCCCAGGGTCAGCATGTAGGAAGTGACGATCCATTGCGCCTGGGAGGTGGAGGAACTGAATACGCTGATCATTTTGGGCAGGCTGACATTGACGATGGTCCCGTCCATGACCGCCATAAAAGTCCCCAGGACGATCACCCAGAGAATGGCGAAATTCAGCTTTTCCTCTTTGGCCCCGGCGGCGGCTGCTTTAGGCATGAGATCGATTCTCCTCCGCTATTTGGTGTGTATCGTTACCTGGGCCGAGGTGCCGGCTCTGAAAACCATCCCCTGGGTATCAACGCTTATCTTGATCGGGATCCGCTGATTGACCTTGGTAAAGCTGCCGGCGGTACTTTCGCTGGAGAAAAGGGCGAAGGTGCTCTGGCTTACCTCCCCCACCGATTCCACCTGGCCGCTGAACACCTTACCGGGATAGGTGTCGATCCGGACATCCACCCGCTGACCGGGCTGCAGGCGGTTAACCTTCTTCTCCTCGATGTTGGCATTTATCCAGATGTTGTCCAGCTGGGTCAGGGAAAGGACGGTTTGACCGGAAGAAATCGTTTCCCCGGGCTGGACTGCGATGCGCGCCACCTTACCCGCAAAGGGAGCTTTCAGGCTGGCATTGCTGTAGTTGTAGTCGGCTGCATCATAACCGGCCTGAGCCTGTTTGATCCCCGCCAACAATACCGGTTCCGACGTTGCACCAGCGGCCGCCTGCTGTTGCTGGCTATCTTTCAGGCTGGTCTGGGAGGAATCCCAATTCAGCTGGGCGCTCGCCAGAGTCGCTTCCGCCTTCTGGCAATTCGATTTGGCCGTATTGAGGGCCTCCTCGGAAACAGCGCCGCTGTCAAACAATTCCTGGTTCTTGGCCAGCAAACGCTGGGCGTCCTCCAGGGCGGTTTGGGCGGTGGTGATAGATACAGCGGCAATGGCCGCCTGGTCGCGGGCTTTTTGCACTGCCATCGCCTTGCTCTCCAGATCATAAGGCAGCTTTTCATAGTTGGCCAAAGCTATGTCCAGGGCCCCCTGGGCCTGTTCGCGGGCGATGCGCAGCTGTTCTTTATCAAGGGTGGCCAGTTCCTGACCAACCTGCACCTGCTCCCCGTCGCTGACCAGTATCTGGTCCAATCGCCCCGCCAGCCGGAAGCTGATATCGCTAATATCGCCGGCCACCTTGGCATTCTCAGTACTTATGGTGGTTTGCAGCAAACACCACCAGTATACGCCGGCCCCGATCCCGGCCAATAATATGATCGCCATGACCACCATGAATTTGGTCCTGGACGGCTTGGTTCGGGTCTCGCCCACTGATTCCGTTTCCATCTCCATCTCCGTATCCATATCAAACCCTCCCTGTACTAAGGCTTCTCACCTGTGGCCCGCGTCCGGCGGGGGGTCAAACCCAGGTTATCAATCCTGTCCCCAGTAATGCCCTGATCAACAGCAGATCCTGCTCCCGATTTACCTCCAGGGCCGGTTGCTCGATCTGCAAAACCATAATTCCTTTCATCACCACTTCCAGGGCCCGGATGAATTCGCTATCACCTGTGTTGATGGCCAGGCCCGCGGCCCGGGCCGCCTTCAGGATGCTCTCCAGCCGACCTACATGGATACGCTTCTGCCTCCTGATCCGCTCCAGGAATTCAGGTTCCAGGTTGTTGTCCGCCCGGAGCATCATGGCCACTACCAGGTTGCTGTATTTGGTATAGAAATCGTATTCCAGTTCGAACAGGGTCTCCATCACCTGGGTCGTTTGGCGGCCGACCAGGCATTTGCTTTCCAGTTCGCTGCACAGCTCCTGGATCCCCCGGCAGATTACGTGCACCAGGATCTCTTCCTTGCCGCTGAAAAGTTTATATAGGGTCCCTTTGCCGAATTCGGCTTCCCGGGCGATCTCATCCATACTTACCTGATCGAAGTGGCTGCGTTGGAAAAGATCCAGGGCAATATCAGCCACAAAATCCTTTTTGAAATTCCTCTCCATCTCCTTGCGGGATGTTTTCAATTTCCGTAGACCTCCCTAATTCAGAAGTAGAACTGACGAGTTCTATAGAAAATATATCTTACCGTTTTCCCGAATGCAACAACAAATTGGCAGGCCGGGAGACAAATCCGGCTGGAGGAAAAATCGCTGCCAAAGATATACGGAATACTGTAAAAGAATGAGGGGTTTTCGATAATTGGGGAAAGAAGATTTTCACGGGAGGCAATAATAATACCGGGAAATGGCCTTAGTACTGGAGTAATTGGTAAGCGGTTGGGGGCAGGCTGTAAATAATCCGCATAAGGCCAATATCCCTTTAAGCGACCCTTGGTCAACTCTTAAATCGGGACTGCTTCTACTTGGATTGCAGCACTAACGCCCCCATAAGATAAAGTAATGACTGCGGAACCCTCTTTTATGGCAGTGATTTTACCTTTCTGAACTGTTGCCACGGAGTTATCGGACGTCGCCCAGGTGCCCTTATCGGTGATTATTGTTGAAATTTTATTTGGCTGGTTAAATCGAGCAACGAGATCTTTGGTTTTGCCAATTGTAAGGGTCACCGGTGATGGGGAAATCTTAAGTTGATTTTTACTGTCAAAATCATAAGTTCTTCTGTACATTTCCCACGTGCCATTTGCATTCTTATGAGAATAAGTTCCGATCAATTTATTGTCGAATATATAAGGAAAGAAACAAGCTTCGTCATTAATTAGAATGTTGGTATTCTCTACTGGCGTAAATTCCTGTATTGGATGTTCGGAAACGAAAGCCACCGTTTTCCAGGTTGGAATCTCATTAACTTGGGAACAGCTCTCTGCCGTGAGCCAGTACTTGTTATCCCTATAAAATATTGATGGCGCCGCCAAAATATTTTGATTATCAGTTAAGACAAGGTTTGCGGGGCCTTCTGCTAATTGGGAAATTTCAGGCGAATGTTTTTCTTTGAGGCGATTTTCATTTCCTATAAGCTCAAAATAATATAACCTGTATATCCCTTCATATTCGTCATAGAAAATAAAGGGATTCTGATGCTTCTGATCCCGAACCGCCGCAACTATGGTTTCATGTACTATCTGCGGGGATTAATCGGGTCGTTATTATGGGTAGCTCTGGTGAGTGTACCAATAATCGGTTTCAATTTGGGTATGGTAGTCATAGCGTTTGCTATCGGGGGGACGCTGCAGGGCTTTATAGGAGATAAGAAAACGAAATGATGGCACCGCTGCGATAATATCTAAGCTGCCTTTAAAATTGTGCCTGGGGCAGGAGCTAGTTTTTGGGTCTGCCCGGATTATAATACAGGTAGTATGTGAAGCGATTGATGATAAGTAAGAGAGGGTCTTTCTAGTGACCGATTCCGACAAACCGTGGGCCATGGGCAAAGAAACCCTGGCCAGTGCCTTGAATTCGGATATTGCCAAAGGTCTCAGTGCAGACGAAGCTGATAAACGACTGCAGGAAACCGGCTTGAATAAAATCACCCAGGGCAAGGCGATAACCTTCGGGGACATCCTCATAGAAGAATTGCAGGAGCCCCTGATTATGCTCCTGCTGCTCATCGGGGTTATGTACAGTATTTGGGGCAAGATCGGCGATACGATTACCATTATATTGGTGATTCTCACCGTCTCCATGGTTGAGGTTTATACCGAATACAAAGCCAAGAAAAGCATAGAAGCCCTAAAAAACTGGCTTTGCCTACCACCTGGGTATTACGGGAGGGGAAACCCGCCGAGATTGAGACCAGCATGATAGTACCGGGCGATGTGCTCATTCTAAAAGGCGGGGTCAAGATAAGTGCCGATGCCCGGGTTATGGAGTCTTCCGGATTGGAAGCGGACGAATCGCAGCTGACCGGGGAATCCATGGGAGTTGTCAAGAATGCAGAGGTACCAGAAGGGCCCTAATACGATCACAGCCATAAAGGGCGCCCCGGAGAGCGTCTTCGCCCGGTGCAGACCTGACGATGAAATGGCAAATAAACTTCAGGAAGCCATGGCAGTCGGCTATCGGACTATTGCGTTTGCCTGCAAATAAGCCCATGATGAAATGTTTACGATCATGGGGCTGATCTGTTTTGATGACCCCATCCGCGAAGGGGTGAAGGAAGCGATCCTGAACTGCGGCGAGGCAGGGGTTAGGGTCATTATGATTACCGGTGACCACGCCAGTACCGCTAAAAGAGCAGCAATGAGTGCCGGGATCAAGGTAACGGGGGTACTTACCGGGAGTGAGATCGATGCATTATCCCCTGAAGAGCTGGCGGCTGCTGTACCGGCATGCAATGTATTCGCCAGGATTTCTCCTGAACAAAAACTGAATATCGTTACGGCTCTGCGTGAACGCGGGGAGGTCATAGCGGTAACCGGCGACGGGATCAACGATGCCCCGGCGCTAAAGGCGGCCGATATCGGGGTGGCTATGGGCATAGCTGGGACTGATGTGGCCAAGGAAGCCGCCGACGTGATTTTGACCAACGACAGTTTTACTGCCATGGTTGATGCCATCCGGGAAGGCCGGAGGCTTTACGACAATCTATCCAAGTGCGTTAAATCTAACCAGGATAGGGGTATTCTCCAGCTGGTCGTTCAATATTTGGATGGGCGGAATAGTGATCTTTCTACTGGCTGCTATAAATGTGCCGGTGCTTAGCGAATATTTGAAACTCACCGCGATAGGAGTCATTCCAGTAATCGGTCTGGCAATCCTGGCGATCGTTATTACGAGTTGGATGGAGTTGGCCAAACATATAAACCTGGGCAAATATTAAGGATGGTTGGGAGTTAATAACCATGAAGATTGCATTTAATCGGGACAGGCTTATAGACATAGGTTTCTATGGCGGTCTGGCCGTAAAAGCGGCCAATGCGGTACTTGAAATAGCCGGCGGATTTCTGATGATTGTCATAAATCATGATTGGCTGGACCGTTTGATACTGCAAATAGCTCTGCCCGAGCTCAGGGAAGACCCCCAGGATTATTTAATGAATTACTTTGTAACCCTCAGCCAAAACTCTTCCAGCAGCACCCAACATCTTCTGGCCTACTATATGCTGTTGCACGGCGGGATCAAGTTGGCTGTCCTGTGGCTGTTGTGGAAACGGAAGTTGTGGGCATTCCCGCCGGGTCTGGCGGTATTCGGAATATTTGTAGCTTATGAGATATTCAGCTATATCCACACCCACTCGTTGGTCTTACTACTGGTCATTATTTTGGATCTGGCGATAGTAACGATAGTGATATTGGAATACAGGCGGTTGAAAACTGAACTGGCTTGAACGATCAGGGGGACGGTTCTCTCGGTCGGTCTGCTGCCGACCGAGAGAACCGTCCCCTTGATCGCTCCGACGTCTATGCTCATAAGGGAAAAAGCGTAGTATACTTTAATCAGAAGCTTCAACTCAATTTCTTCCCTGATTATTGGATAAGGAAGGGTGATGAGTATGTACCGTAACTGGGGTGGGTGATGCAATGGACTGGGGCCGTGGAACGGCTCGTGGAATGGCCCGTGGTTGGCGTTTGAGATTCTGGGATTCATACTGCTGATTGTTGCGGCGATTTTTCTTATCCGGCATTTCATGAAAAGCTCGTCGCGACCGGCAGAAACACCTACCGCTTTGGATATAGCCAGGGCGCGGCTGGCCAAGGGGGAGATAACCCCGGAGGAATTTGCGGCTATGAAGGACCTGTTGAAATAAGGTTTCTGCGGTATTGCGGTAGTAAGGGAGTGATCGCCAGATGGGTTGGTTATGGCTGCTATTGTTGCTTATCTTGGTTCCGCTTTACGTGAATCGTAATTCTGGGGACGGTCAAAATGCAAGGCCGGAAACGCCGCTGGAGGTATTGCAGAAGCGCTATGCCCGCGGTGAAATCAGCCGTGAACAGTTCGAAGAGATAAAAAAGAACCTGACGTAAATAAATTGCCTGCCAGTTGTCTACAGCTGGCAGGTTTTTCAATGGAGCTATTCTGTCTGGAAAAGATGTCTCCAGAGATCAATGTTAAAGGCAGGTGTTGAGATAATGGAGAACAGGAATCTGCAAGCGGTACTGATTGTTGTTGTTCTAGTCATGGCAGCGGCTTTGGGGATACATATAATTTATACCATAAATAATGCTTCGCCTCGGACCAGCATCACCGAGAGGCGGAATGGGAATGAATTAAAAATACCGGTTCAGCTGGAGGATACTCACCCAGACCCCGGTGTGGCTGATTACGTTCTGACCGCTCAAACTGGTCAAACCAGGTTCATCAACGAACTGCCCGCTTCAACCCTGGGCTATAACGGCACTTACCTGGGACCAGTGTTACGCTTTAAGCAAGGGGAAAAAGTGAATATCCGCGTAGACAATAACCTGAGCTTTGCTACCACCATTCACTGGCATGGCCTGGTAGTTGACGGGGACCAGGATGGAGGCCCCCATCAGGGTATCCTGCCCGGCGAGAGCTGGAATCCCAGCTTTATGGTAGATCAACCGGCGGCTACCTTATGGTATCATCCCCACCTAATGGGCAATACCGCCGATCAAGTCTATTATGGCCTGGCGGGACTGATTTATATCGATGATGAAATTTCCTCCGAACTGGCTATACCGAAGGATTACGGTAAAAACGACTATCCCTTGATAATTCAAGACAGAAGTTTCAAGCGAGACGGGAATTTTGATTATCGCACCTCCATGATGGGTGTAATGCCAGGGGATTTGATTTTAGTCAATGGCACGGTCGATCCCTATTTGAACGTAAATCGAGAACCAGTCCGGTTACGAATTTTAAATGCTTCCAACTCCCAAAACTTCTATTTGCGGTTGAGCGATGGCAGCAGTTTTCAGCAGATAGCCTCGGATGGCGGGTTTTTAGGCAGTCCGCTCACTAAAGCAGATTTATTCCTGGCGCCTGGAGAACGGGCAGAAATAATCGTTGATTTTTCCACAATCGACCGCGGCTCACTGGCTTTATTGAATGGGAACAGAGCAATTCTAGATTTTAATTTATCCGGCCCAGCCAGCAATGGCAGGGTGGAATTTCCGCAATCGCTCAGGGCTCCCTCCGAGATACCTATCGGGACAAATCCAAAGACAAGGGTGTTCGTACTGCAGAGCATGGGGCTCAACGGTACGATTAATGGCCAATATTTCGATATGGACAGGATAGACGAGGAAGTCAATATCGATGAGACTGAGATATGGATCATCCGCAACATCGGAGGGATGATGCAGCCCGGCGGACATCCGTTCCATGTTCATGGCACCCAGTTCCAAGTCATGGCCAGAAACGGGCAGGAACCTCCTCCCCAAGAGAGAGGTTTTAAAGATACCGTTTATGTGGGTCTGGGCGAAGAAGTGAAGATAAAAGTGCGCTTCACTCATAAAGGCCTATACATGTATCACTGCCATATTCTCGAGCATGAAGATGGCGGCATGATGGGACAGTTTAGGGTACAGTAAACGATCAGGGGGACGGTTCTCCCGGTCGGCCTGCGGCCGACCGGGAGAACCGTCCCCCTGATCGTTATGATTTCTCAGTCCAGTGGTTAACGACCAACGAACAGGGTATAGAACATGCCGATGGCGGAGCAAGCCATTATGCCAAAAGTCAGCCACACTATGGTTCTGGAAAGTAGGCCGCCGCTATGCTCACCTAGAATATTGCGGTTGGAGTTGATTCGGGCGATTATAAAAAGCAGGGGAACCGCGGCCACACCATTAAATACAGCCGCAAAGACCAGGGTTTTAACGGGATTGACGCCAATAAAGTCCATTGCCATTCCAATAAGAATTGATACGATCACTACCAGATAAAATCCCCGCGCTTCGTTAAATTTACGCGAAAGTCCCTCGGGCCAATTTAATGCCTCTGCCAGGGCATAGGCAGCTGAACCAGCCAGCACCGGGATGGCTAATAATCCTAAACCTATAATCCCGACGGCAAAGATATATTTAGCGATTAGCCCGGAATTAGGGAATGAGCTCACTAAAGGTTCCAAGGCCTGGGCCGCTTCAGCAGCGGTAGTAATATCGGTGATCCCGTTGCTGAACAAGGCTGTCGCCGTAGTTATCATGATAAACCACTGAGCGGCCTCGGCAATGACCATCCCGAATGCATTATCGATCCTTAGATTGCGCAGGAAATTCTCGGTTAAGCGCGGTTTGCCTTCCTCGGTAAAACCTAAATTCTGTACCCCTTCTTCTTCTACTTCTCCGGAAGCCTGCCAGAAAAACATATATGGAGAAATAGTGGTCCCGAAAACACCAGTAACCACAAAAAGAAATGAGAAAGTAAATTCGATATGAGGAAATAAGGTCGCACGCAGGATTTGACTCCAGGGCGCGTGGACCATAAAAGCTGTCCCCACATAGGCGAGAAGGGCCAGGGAAAAGAACTTGAGGACTTTGGCGTAAGTTTTGTAGGTAAAGAATAATTCCAGGAAAAGCACTACCAGGACGGTCGACAGGGCAATGACTGCAGACGGCACCGGAAATACCAGTTGAACAGCCGCAACGACCGCGCCAATATCGGCACCGATGTTGATGATATTGGCTATCATGACCAGGAATACCACAATGAAAAGGATGTTTTTGCTGGAGTGTTCCTTCACTACTCCTGCCAATCCTTTTCCCATTACCGCACCTATCCGGGCACATGCTTCCTGCACCGCAATAAGCAGTGGGATTTGGTACAGTGCCGTCCAAAGCTGCCCGTAGCCGAATTGCGCCCCCGCCTGAGAATAGGTGGCAATACCGGAGGGATCATCATCCGCAGCACCGGTGATAAGGCCTGGTCCCAATATTCGAAGGAAACGATTGAATTTCAATTTATCAACCAGTTTTCGGACCCGGCCATGGGAAACGCTCGTATTTTGTTGCTCCTGTCCCCGTTCATCCATATCTTGCATGAATCAATAATAACACACGATCAGCATGTGCAATTACCCATGGAGACAGCGGTTGCTTGCGCTGGGCTCTCTTAAATAAGCGATGATCTATACTAGCTATCATCCGTGCCAGCATTTACGCAGGTCTGCTCCCTATTCGGCAACGTAGTTGGCAGCGGTGTCTATGTTTATGGCATTGGCAGCCCCGTCCCAGCCGACCCCAAAGTTTATAGCCGCCCCTAAATCCCGCAGCTTAAAGTAGGTGCGGCCGTCGATCACATAGGCGGTCAGGGCGACTTCCTCACCATTTAAGTAGATCCCGGCCGTAGATAATATAGCACTTTTGATACTGGTAGCAGCGGCCGCGGTCAGTTCTCCCCCGTTGACCGTGTAGGGTTGGTTGGTCAGTAGATTTATCGCATTCCTGGTCCCATCCCAGCTAACCTCGAACTGCTTTGGACTGCCGTTCAGAGCCATGGCCAGGTCGCGGAGCTTAAAATAGGTACGGTTGTCTATGGTGTAGGCTTCAAATGGGACCTTGTTTCCGTTGATGATCACGGCGGCGGCCGTGGGCCAGGCCTGAGCCTGAGTTGGCTGAACGACCGATTTGACCGCCGGCGGGCTGGAAGGTTGAGCCGGTGTGGAGCCCAGGTCATCGGCGATCTTACCAAACAGAGAGTTGATCTTGTCCCCAACGCCGCTCCCCGGGCCGGGCATGATAGGATATTCCAGCATTCCTGCCTGGGCTCCGGCCGGTCCCAAGGCTGCCAACAGCAAAATTACCACCAGAATGCCCGCCATCTTCGTTTGGCTCATATCGGTCCCTCCTGCCACATCTTTCTATACATTCTATCACCAGATGTTGTGGTTGAACATTTCCTCCTGTTCATGGTGTGGGGGAGGACGTTTCCTTGGACAGGCAGCGTCAACTCTACTCGGAGCCCGCCAATCAGCCCAGGTTATTAAACCGATGTAGATACATAGCTGTGTTGTGCGGCTGGTTCCGGCATCGGCAAACCATCTAACCGGCCCCTGGTGTGAAGTAAGAACGGTGACGATTAAGAATCCAGTTTTTTTGTGTCACGTATTTTTACGTGCAGGCATTAACATACGTATCATGACGTATTATAATTAGAATACACCGGAGGTGACCATTTTGACTGAGCGGGAAGTCCTAAAACTGCTTAGAGATAAGGGATGGCAGATTCAAGAAGGCAAGAAACACCATTTAGCCACACATCCCGATATGCCAGGTATTAAGATTCCGATACCCAGGCACAAAGAGGACATCCCCAAAGGCACGCTAAACAGCATCCTCAAGGCAGCGGGGCTAAAATAGCCACCGAATCAATAGAGGCAAAATGTAAAACCTTATACTAGGAGGTCGAAAAGATTATGAAATATGTTTATCCTGTGGTGTTCACCAAAGATGAAGACGTTTATAATGTATCAGTTCCCGATTTGCCCGGATGTTTTACCTTCGGCAGCACATTGCTGGAAGCTATCGAAATGGCCCGTGACGCCATATCCATGTGGCTCTGCGACGCGGAAGACAAAAACGAGTCCATTCCTCAACCCAGTGAAACGGAAAACATGCCGCTGAATCCAAATAGCTTTGTGAACCTGATTGATGTCGACACATTAGAGTACCGCCGTGAAAACGACAATCGGGCGGTCAAAAAAACACTAAGCATCCCCAGCTGGTTGAACAGTAAAGCCGAAAATGCGGGAATCAATTTTTCCCAGACTTTGCAAAAAGCCTTGAAACAACAATTGGGATTGGAGTAGCAGACAGAAAACAATCAGGGGGGCGGTTCCTTCGGTCGGCCAAATCTCAAGCTCAGCGGCAACTCGGGACTGTCCCCAAGTTAGTGCCCCCAGGTGATGTCATGGGGACATTCATGCGCAGTGAAGCTGGGGGACGGCCCTATTGCTTCCCCTGGCGATTCTAAGAGGAAGCTAGAGGTCCGTCACACTGCTTCGCTTATCAAGTAGTAGCCCGGCACTCCCGACTAGTAACTTGGGGACATTACTCAAAGCCAGTAACTTGCGGGACTGTCCCCAAATCCCAAGTCCAGCGGCAGCTCGGGACTGTCCTCAAGTTAGTGGCCCCGGATGTCATCAAGTTAGTAGCCCGGCACTCCCGACTAGTAACTTGGGGACATTACTCAAAGCCAGTAACTTGCGGGACTGTCCCCAAATCCTAAGTTCAGCGGCAGCTTCCCCGATGTTTGCATCATTTTGAGGAGACCATATGACAAAATATATCGCGGTGGCAACACTGGTATTGTTGATAATCTTGGTGGTAGTTCGAGCTCATCAACTAAAAAGGCTGGGAATCAAAGCGATTCAATTCGGCGAAATGGATAAGAAAGATTTCTTGATCCCGCCATTTTTCCTGCTGTACTTCTACATTGTGGTCGCCAGCGCTTTCGGTCTGCCCAATATCGGAACCGAATTATTCAACAATGAATTGGTAGGTTGGATAGGCGTGGCTTTATGCGTGCTAGGAGTTTTGCTCTTCATATATGCTGTGATTTCCTTTGGAAAAAGCTTTCGGGTCGGTTTGGATGAAGATCACCCCGGAGATCTGGTGACCACCGGTGCGTTTGCCATCAGCCGCAATCCATTATATACGGCTTTCGGATTGATTCTGCTGGGAGTGTTTTTGATAACTGCCAATTGGGTAGTGCTGATTTACTTTGGTGGGGGAGTGTGGCTCTTCAACCGCCAAATCCGCCTGGAGGAAAAATCGCTGCAAAAGATCTACGGCCAAAGATATTCGGAATACTGCCAGAAGGTCAGGCGTTTTCTGTAATTAGGGTTTCCTGTTGGCTTCGGCTTAGTCACCCCCGACTGCTCGAGGAGAGCACCCCAATCTATTAAACCGATGTAGATACATAGCTATGTTGTGCGGCGGGTTCCGGAATCGGCAAACCATCTTCCTTTAACCCTTCTAGATGTAAAGCAAGTGCGATTTTAAAATTCTTTAACGCTTCATCAGTTGTAGCTCCAATGGCTACACACCCACGCATATCAGGTAAAAAAGCCGAATAATTGTGACCAGTATTTTCGATTATAACCAAGTAATCCACGTAATTACCTCTTTAATCCGGCTTGCTCGAAAATCCGTGAATGATGCGGTCCGGCTTTTAAGTTACATCATCATCTTTTATATGTTACAATGGGATCAATTATATGATTAGGAAGTGTGAAATGGGTAAAAATAAGGTTAACAAAGAACTCTTGATAAACTTCATAGTCGACAGTATTAAGGATCATCCTAAAGACATTATGGCCCGTACAGCTGCCAAATTTAACGTATCGCGCCAAACAGTCTATCGATACATGAAAGACCTGATTGCTGCCGATCTTATTGAGACACTCGGAAATGGGAACAAAAAAGAATATCGGTTGAGGACCACAGAACACGCCTATACACTAAAAATTGATGGTTCCTGGGATGAGGAAACGGTGTGGCGACAGTATGTTCGCCCTCTATTATTGGACTTGTCACCAAACGTATTGGAGATTTGCCACTACGGAGTGGGAGAGATGACCAACAACGTTTTAGAACATGCGGACGCGACACAATACCATATTACAATCTCCATAGATGCGCTTAAAATACAATTTAGAATCAGTGACGATGGAATAGGAATATTCAGTAAAATACAGCATGACTTCCATTTAGATGATAAGAATCATGCGATATTAGAATTAGCAAAGGGCAAGTTAACCTCTGATCCAGAACACCATACCGGCGAAGGGATCTTTTTCACCTCCCGCATGTTTGATCAGTTTATGATCATATCCGAGGATGTTGCCTTTATCGGCGTGGACAATATAGATGTTCTCTTCCCTGACAGGGAAAATTGTGTGGAAGGGACGTTGGTAGTGATGACCATCAGCAAGAATTCCAACAATAACATAAAAGAGGTGTTCGATCGTTTCACACCAGACCTGAACACTGGGGAATTTGGCTTCCAAAAGACCATTGTGGCGGTGAAACTGCTTCAGAATGAAGGGGATACCTTAGTATCACGTTCGCAGGGCAAAAGACTAACCGCGCGGTTCGATCATTTTAAAGAGGTCGTACTTGATTTCAGCGATGTTACTTTTATTGGTCAACCCTTTGCGGATGAGGTATTTAGAGTCTTTCGCAAGAACTTCCCTGACACCCACCTGCATACGGTGAATTCAAATGCGGATATCGATAATATGATTAAACATGTCATGGCTAATGCCTGATAGACATATCTCAGTTCCCGCGGGAGGCAATAAAAATGGCAGCACATCTCTTTCAAAATCCATATTAGTGAGCCAAGGAATAGATGATAGTTTGTCTGCATAGTTAGATGCGGGGATAATGTCTGCGGGTGCAAACGTTGAATAGTCATCGCCAAAACGTTTAATGGTCTCAGATATCTCATTGCAATAGCCGATAATCCGTCGGAGCACATCAGCATCGCGATTATTCCGCATATAGCAGCACCTCCTCTTTTTGTATGCTGCGAAGGAATTCTTCATCCAAACTTCCCGTGGTGAGAACATCCACCTTAGTCTGTAAAGCTTCCTCAATCTCGGTATATAATCCACATAAGGCAAACATACCTTTAAGTGACCCTTTGTCAACTCTCAAATCTATATCGCTCTTCCCGGTGGAGTCTCCACGAGCATAAGAACCAAACAAATACACTCGGGCTACTCCATATTTCCGTGCAATTGGCTCGACAATAGATTTGATTTCATCTATTGTATATTGTTTAATCGCCATGGTTATTTACTTCCTTTGTAAGAAATTTGCCAAGCGTCTTTCCCAGGATATGCGTTTAGGATCATAAAGCGACGATCCAATATCAATTATTAACATCCGGAGCGTCCACTATAACCATTGTATACATTTTATCACCGTATGTGGCAACACACGTGTCGTAACGTATATGATTGAAACCAGGAGGGCGATCAGGGGGGGCGGTTCTCTCAGTCGGCCGAATCCCAAGCCCAGCGGCAGCTCGGGACTGTCCTCAAGTTAGTGCCACCAATTGATGTCATGGGGACATTCATGCGCAGCAGGTGTGTCCCCGTGCATCACCCGGCACTCCCGACTAGTAACTTGGGGACATTACTCAAAGCCAGTAACTTGCGGGACTGTCCCCAAATCCCAAGCCCAGCGGATGCTTCCTGGAGAGTGCCTCCCTTCACATACAGGTGACATTTAGCAGGACAATGGAAAATAGTGTAGAAATCCATAAATCAGAAACTGGCTTGAGAAGGGGACGAGGGGGGCTTCATATGAAAATTAAACTGGTATGGCCCGAGGCGGGTGGTTTTGACCTGGTCGAAAACGAAGGGCCCTTCGAAGTCTTCCGGGTAGAATGCAATCACCGTGAAGCCGTAGAAATAGTGTTGCCGGAGATAAAAAGACGATATCCCAATAAATATGAGGATATGACTTCAGAGGTTAGACAATACTATCAGGAAAACTTAAGGACCAAGCCCAATCGCTTTTGGAAGCGAGGATGCGCATACTTCTTAATTTCTCGCAACCTGGAACTAATCAAGCCCATGCCTCAATATTTCCCCTATGCCGGAATGTGGAATGATCAGAACCCATTCCGTCTAATTTTTCCGCAGAAGGCCTATGGGCTGGAGGAAATCCAAGATGTCGATGCAACTATCATGTCATTGCAGGAACACAAAACCTGGGGCGGCAGGGGCACCGTCAGGTATCTAGGATCGGCGCTGCAAGGCGTTGTCATCTATTACGGTGAACGCGGGGAAATATTGATCAAACCCAGTGTCTTTGCCTCGATGCTAAATGAATTCGCCGGCCGGCTGGTCAAGGTCAACACGTCACGTACCGACAACATTGCTGGCAGCCTGGGGTCTTGGCTAAAGGAAAATGTCACAAAAACAGCAATTGCTTCATATGTAGCACCTATATTGGTAGAAGAGGGGCTTGCAACCAGGGATGAAAAAGACCCGGCCGCACTCAGGTTCCGTGAGGTGCAGATGGAGCTGGATGACGATAGTATTCCGGCTCAAGAAATCGGCCCCTTAGTATCAGTTTTTGATTACAAAGAACAAAAATGGTTCAGTTTCGATGGAATAGATGGCAAAACCCTTGGCAGGCTTGAAGATCAAGGCAGAGTCAGATATAAGTTGTTGCCGAATGAGAAGAGAACTTGGAGCACTGCAGATTGTGGCCCCTTGCCTGACGATAATGTTGAGTCTGTAACCAGATATGATAGTTTTGATCGAATGTACTGGGCTGACCCAGGCCGTCTGCTGGCCGGTGATTACCCCGGCGATATCAGCCCGGAAAAGGAAGCCAGCAAACTAGGATTTCTTATAAAATCGAGTATTCGCCAGGTGATATCGCTGATGGAAGACGGTGAGAAGAATAAATGGGGGCAGCCATTTAAGCCCTATAAAAAACAACTACAAGATCTTGCTCGACGTTCGGGATACGACATCGAGGTTACCACTTGTGAGGTAAAGGATATGACTGCGCCTTCCAGGAAGACGATGGTACGAATACTAGATGTTATTGATGGAGCTCTGGCGGAGGATAAACCCGTGTATGTACATTGTTATGGGGGCAGGGGCAGAACAGGGACCGTCGTGGGTTGCTATCTGGTGCGTCATGATATTATGAGTCCGGAAAAAGCGTTAGACTATATTAAGGCCCTTCGTAGCAACATTGTAACTGGGGAATTGACTTCTCCCCAAACCCCTGAACAGAATTCCATGGTAAGGAATTGGAAGGCAGGAATGTGAGTCTCCAATGAGTTTTGCAAATATAGTCAGAGAAATTAACTTTCAAAAAGCCCTAAAACAACAACTGGTTTTGAATAGCAGACAGAGAGACAATAAAATCGTTAGCGCTGGGCTCCGTGAATCACGGGAGCCCGGCTTTTTTGTGGTGCGTTTTCCGACTTGGCAGTAGGTACACCCGTTTACCTTCCTATAGGTAACGTATCAGAGTTATGCCATAGGTACCTCAATTTAATACGAAAGATATTTTCCTTTGCTATTCTTAAGAAAGCAACCGATTTTCTGCCTCTCCTTGCAGGATTATGGGAGATATTGGGGGAATAATATTATTGATGACATATTTATGTTATGAGGTTATTTACAAATGGCTAAGAAAGGGAAACAGGCATACGGGTTGACCGGGTAGCCCTTTATGTTGTTTGAATGCCGGCAGGTTGCCCGGCTTAATCAGTTATAACGATAAAAATATAGTGCTAAGCCAGGACATTAATCACAGCGATGTTCAAGAGCATAGGGGTTCTTATGACTTAAGGTCGATTCGTTATTTACATGTTTGTTCAAAATCCCCAAGTATAGGCGAGTTAATTGATTCGAAGCATGCCAAAGCTATGCAGATAGGTTGCACCGTTTGGGTACCATCTATGAAGGAATGTTACTCGCAGTATTTGATACAAAAGTCGTATGATGAAAAGAGGAGGTGTGATAGGATGAGCGAGGTTAATCATCAGCCGACATATAAGCGTCAACGCTTTCTACTAGCTTTTGTTCGCCAATTGCAAAGTGTAACATCTACCGACATACAAAAGTTAGTGTTCCTACACACGATGAAGGAAAAATCTGATTATTACGATTTCATCCCATATAAATTCGGCTCTTATTCATTTCAGCTAGCGGAGGATCTAGATATCCTCAATAGGGATGGATACTTGACGATTGAAAGAACCTCGGAAAGCACGCGGATTAAGGCAATCGGCGAATATCCAAAAGAACAATCATTTCAGATTGTAGCCGAAAGAGGCAACAACCTTATTCGTAAAACGTATCGCGATTATCCATACTACGCCATTAACAGTGAAATTACGGAACATCTATTTTACAGGGAGGAAGCGGAGCAATTTAAAAAAGTGAAGCACAGCTATACCAAGACTGGTCAAATCTTGTTTACGATAGGTTACGAAGGGAAAAGTATCGAAGCATTTATAAATACGCTAATCCAAAACGACATACGAATGCTATGTGATGTGCGCAAAAATCCGCTCAGCCGAAAGTTCGGCTTCTTTAGAAGCAAATTAGAACATATCACTGAAACGGTTGGGATAAAGTACATCCATATTCCTGAGCTCGGCATTGAATCACATAAAAGAAGCTCGCTCAAAACGATAGAAGATTATCGATGTTTGTTCCAAGGATACGCTAAAACGATCCCGGACTTAAAGCCACAGCTTAAGGGGCTATATTCTCTGTTGACTACCAATGAGCGCGTAGCCCTCATGTGCTATGAGAAAGATGCGGATATGTGCCATCGGCATGTTATTAGGGACTACTTAACAGAAACGTACTCAACAAGGAGTCTGGATTTATGATTCCGGAAAAAAAGCGGATTTACATCGTCGTAAAAACATATCCGACGATTTCAAAAGAATATTCTGAGCTTGTTTGCACTGCAGGTGTTCTTGAGAACGGTTCCTGGATTCGCCTGTATCCGGTACCATTTAGAAAACTCGACATTGAGCAGAAATACCCAAAGTATACTTGGATAGAAATTGAAGCAGTACGCAATACGGCTGATTTCCGTCCCGAAACATACCGCCTGAGCCTGCCTACTATTTTAGTTGAGGAAAAACAGCCCAAAGTAGATTGGGATGAGCGGCGCAGAATCATTTTCAAAAACAAAAAGGTCCATACAAACCTACAAGGACTGATTGATAAAGCAAAGTCGGATGGAACATCTCTTGCTGTATTCAAGCCGACGAAAGTTCTTGATTTTACTTGTAAACCTGTCGAACGTGAATGGGATCGGGAAAAGATTGTTATTCTGAAGGGCTTGTCGAAACAATTGAATCTTTTCCAAACACCACAGGAAATAGAGGAAGAGTTCAGGGTTGTTCAAAAAGTACCGTATAAATTCTCCTACAAGTTCAAGGACGCCTCTGGAAAAAATTCTGAGATGATGATTGAGGACTGGGAAATAGGCATGTTGTACTTCAACTGTTTAAAGCAAACGAAGGGTGACGAAAAGGCGGCTATCGCCAAGGTAAAAGAAAAGTATTTTGATTATTTTATTACAAGAGACCTCCACTTTTTCCTTGGCACGACTAAACAATTCCATAATGTTGCACCTAACCCGTTTATCATTATAGGTGTGTTCTATCCACCAATGCTATCACCAACTCGGCAGGGGAGCCTATTCGATTTGTAAAGCGGAGAGCCTTTCAAAGGACATAACCGGCAACTATAAAAAAAGAAAAGCCCCCGCAATCAGCTTAATAACTGAACTATAACCCTGGACTGGGTGACTTTGCTACCTTGTCGAACATGGCAAAGAGGCTATACGTGGACTTGTTCAGTTGAATGGATAAGTGCGGTAGATGTATTTCCTATGCCGGATATTTATGAAAACATACTCAAGTCATTTAAGTTGAGCCTATGTTCCAGACCGTTAATTGTACCTTGCAGGAAAATTCCTTCGTTATTCGTTCTTAAATGCAATGAAGGATAGAGGCATTTTCGGACACTACAGGTATTATACTTGGCATTCAAAAAATTATTAAGTTTGAGGGTAATTAAAATATGGCGCGTCTTGAAGAAATAACCGTTGGTAGCCTTGTGAGCGGCATCGCTAGCAAAGAGGCCGTAACAGTGGTGGCGGTGCAGTGGTATGGCACCAATGTCGTAGAGATAACCTTTAAGGACAGCAAGGGGCATTTAGCGAGCCAGCTTGTCTATCGAGAAAATGAGGCAAGTATAGAAGTTCTCAACGACAGCCTGCCGTGGAGCTTTGACGCCGACGGCAACTTGCTGCGCCTTGCTTCCGAGGCATACCGCATAAATCTGGCTCACATCTTCGACCCCTATCTTGCAGTACATACTTCAGCCATTGAGCCCCTTCCGCACCAGATCTCGGCAGTCTATCAAGAGATGCTGCCCCGGCTCCCGCTCCGCTACATATTGGCTGACGACCCCGGTGCAGGCAAAACCATAATGACCGGCCTATTCCTAAAGGAGCTTATAATCCGTGGGGACCTGAAGCGCTGCCTCGTGGTGTCGCCCGGCAACCTGGCCGAACAATGGCAGGACGAGCTATATCGAAAATTTAATCTCCGGTTTGAGATACTGACCAACGATCGCATCGAATCGGCTATTGGCGGCAATGTATTTACGGAGACCAACTTTTGCATCGCCCGGTTGGACAAACTGTCGCGCAATGAGGACATAAAGGAAAAACTCCGCGTTACTGATTGGGACTTGATAGTCTGCGATGAAGCCCACAAAATGTCGGCTACCGTTTGGGGCGGCGAAATCAAATATACCAAGAGATTTCAGCTGGGCCGGCTTCTGTCCAGCATTACGAGGCATTTCCTGCTGCTCACCGCAACCCCGCATAACGGTAAAGATGAGGACTTCCAGCTTTTCATGTCGTTAATCGATCAGGACCGTTTCGAAGGAGCAGCCCGTTCAGGTAACCAATCTATCGACGTGACCGATATAATGCGCCGACTGGTTAAGGAAGACCTGCTCAAATTCGACGGTACCCCACTGTTTCCGGAACGTTTGGCCTATACCGTCAACTATGATTTATCGCCGCTGGAGTCGCAGCTCTATCTCGCCGTTACGAAATACGTGGAACAAGAGTTTAACCGAGCTGACCAGCTAAATAACGAACGAAGAACCACTATCGGTTTTGCCCTAACCATACTGCAGCGCCGCTTGGCCTCATCTCCGGAGGCAATTTATCAATCATTGCGTCGTCGTCGGGAGCGCCTGGAAAACCGGCTTGCTGAGGAACGTATTGGCAAGCGTGCGGCTGAGTATGGAATAAAAGTGGACTTCACCGACGATTACGACGAAGATGACCTTCCCTCAAATGAGCTTGAAGATATCGAGGAAAACATCGCTGACCAGGCTTCTGCGGCTACCACCATCAGCGAGCTGGAAGCGGAAATCAAAATTCTTAAGCGGCTTGAGGGCCTGGCTAACGAGGTGCGTGCCAGCGGGGAGGACCGCAAATGGGACGAGTTGTCTACCCTGCTGCAAGACAATAGCAACATGTTCAGCCCGGATGGTCAACGAGAGAAACTGATCATTTTCACCGAGCACCGGGATACGCTGAGGTACCTTACCGATAAGATTCGCTCCTTGTTTGGCCATGATGAGGCAGTGGTGACCATCCACGGCGGTATGCTGCGGGACGAGCGCCGCAAGGTGGAGGAACTGTTCAAGAATGATAAAGAAGTCAGGATACTGATCGCCACTGATGCAGCCGGTGAAGGCATCAACCTGCAAAGAGCACACCTTATGGTCAACTATGACCTGCCATGGAACCCCAATCGCCTGGAACAACGTTTTGGTCGTATCCACCGTATCGGACAGACTGAGGTATGCCATCTTTGGAATCTGGTATCGGCAGAAACCCGCGAAGGCATGGTGTTTCAGCGTCTTTTTCAGAAACTTGAAGAAGAGCGCAATGCACTGGGTGGCAAGGTCTTTGATGTTCTCGGCAAGATGACCTTCAACAACCGGCCTTTGCGTGATCTGCTCATCGAGGCGGTACGATACGGTAACGATCCGGAGGTTCGGGCCCGTCTCTGGCAGGTGGTTGATCATTCCCTTGACCACCAAGCACTGCAAAACCTCCTTGAGGAGCGGGCCTTGACTGAGGATGTAATGGATATCAACCGAGTCATGGCGATCCGTGAGGAAATGGAGCGTATAGAAGCGCGCAAACTGCAGCCTCACTTTATTGAAACCTTCTTCGTTGAAGCCTTCAAAAGCCTGGGCGGCAAAATGCATCCTCGGGAAAGTGGGCGTTATGAGATCACTTCAGTGCCTTTCGCGATCCGCAACCGGGATATGCAGGTCGGTTTTGGAGAGCCGGTATTGCAGCGATATGAGCGTATTTGTTTTGACAAGGAATATTGCAGTGTAATGGGGCAGATCCCTGCTTCGTTGATATGTCCCGGATATCCGCTGTTGGAGGCTGTCATTGACCTGATCCGCGAGCGTAATGCTGATGTCCTGAAGCGCGGAGCAATATTTATAGACGAAAATGATTATGGCACCGAGGCCCGCCTGTTGTTTTATATAGAGGACAGCATACAGGACGGCGTGATGCTGCCCAACGGAAGTAAACGCGTTATATCCAAAAATGTTCACTTCGTAGAAATCAGCCAGGACGGAACTGCTTCCAGTGCCGGGTATGCCCCTTATCTGGATTACCGTGCCGCCACCACCGAGGAGCAGGCAAGTATCCGTCCCTTGATCAGCGATCAGGAATGGCTTCATACCGGAGTGGAGGACCGTGCCCGCGGATATGCCATCGCTGAAATAATCCCATCCCATTATGCCCAGGTCAAGGACCACAAACATAAGATGCTGGACAAGACCGCCAAAGCGGTTAAAGAGCGAATGACGGCGGAAATCCAATACTGGGACTTTCGGGCCGCAGATCTCAAGCAGAAAGAGGCTGCGGGCAAGGTCAATGCGAAGCTAAACTCCCAGCTGGCGGCACGGCGCGCCGAGGAATTGGCAGCCCGGATGCAGCGCCGTCTGGCCGAAATTGAAACGGAGAAAATGATCTCCCCGGCTCCTCCGATTGTTGTAGGCGGCGCCTTGGTGATTCCACGGGGATTGTTGCATCAGCTCATGGGTACGCCTATTGTTGATACATTCGGTCACGGGGATCTTAAGGCGATAGAGTATGCTGCCATGAAAGCAGTTATGGATATAGAAAAGGACCTGGGGTTTATTCCCTGTGACGTCAGCGCTGCCAAGTGCGGCTACGATATAGAATCCCAAATTCCCAAGGAACTGCGTCGTGATACCACCAGCCTGCGTTTTATCGAGGTGAAAGGCAGGACCAAGGGGGCAACCTCCGTTACCGTATCCAAAAACGAGATACTCACCGGTCTCAACAAGCCGGACGAGTATATCCTGGCGATTGTCGAGGTGGATGGGCAGCAGACGCGTACAGTGTATCTTAAAAAGCCATTTCGCAACGCACCCGATTTTACCGCTACCAGCGTCAACTTCAATATTGTAGATTTAGTCAATAACGCGGATATATTACTGCAGAAATGAGTGACATCATGGCAATAAAAAAATTGATCGAAGTCGCGCTTCCCCTCGAAGCGATAAACAGTGAGTCGGCTCGAGAAAAATCGATCCGACACGGGCATCCTTCGACCCTGCATCTGTGGTGGGCACGACGCCCATTGGCGGCAGCGCGGGCGGTAATATGGTCATCGCTGGTAGACGATCCGTCTTCCCATCCCGAGCTGTTTCCCACCGAGGAAGAGCAGAACAAAGAGCGACAGCGCCTGTTTACGATACTGGAAAAGTTGGTAAAGTGGGAGAATTCCAACAATAAAGAGATTCTTGCCGAAGCCAAAGCGGAAATCATGAAATCCACCAATGGCAATCCGCCGGCATTGCTGGACCCATTTGCCGGAGGCGGCTCAATCCCACTGGAAGCCCAGCGTCTTGGTTTGGAGGCTCACGCTAGTGATTTGAACCCGGTGGCCGTAATGATTAACAAGGCTATGATTGAAATACCACCGCGATTTGCCGGTATGGCCCCAGTCAATCCTGAGGCACGGGCTGGTATTGGTGGCAGTGAGGCGTGGAGCGGCGCGCACGGGCTGGCCGAGGATGTGCGCTATTATGGTCAGTGGATGAAACGGGAGGCTTTCAAACGCATCGGGCATCTGTACCCGAAGGTAAAAGTCCCGAAGGAACTGGGTGGTGGTGAAACCAACGTTATTGCATGGATTTGGGCACGAACGGTGAAATGCCCCAACCCTGCTTGTGGTTGCGAGATGCCTCTTGTCAGTAACTACGTTTTATCAAAGAGAAAGGGACAGGAAGCCTGGGTTGTACCAATTGAAGATAATGGCTCTTTCCGTTTTGAGGTTCGCAATGGCAAGTTTTCTAAAGATGCCGAAAACGGCTCAAAGCATAGAAACGAAAAAGGAAAGGGTAAAAAAGCAACTTTTTGTTGTCCGCTATGTCGAACAGGGATCGTAAATGGCGAATATGCGGACGCTGAAGCAGAAGCAGGCAGAATGAATGTATTGCCCATGGCAATAGTTGCCGAGGGAAAGAAAGGTAGGATTTATCTAAGCGTTGATAAAATACGGCACACAATGACGTTAAAAGAAATTGCTGACTACTATGAAGACAGTGATATTGAAAGTAAAGTATCCCATGAAGAATGTCGTGGAACTTTTGCAAGTAACGCTCAAGGCAGATATTATGGTTTTCATAAGTTCAAAGACTACTTCTCACAAAGGCAACTAATCGCGTTATGCATATTAAGCGCTCTTGTTGCCGAAGCACAAAAAAAAGCAACAGAAGAGGCTATAAAAGCAGGAATGCCAGAAGACCATGGCCCTCTTGCTAAACGCGGCAGTGGTGCTACGGCTTACGGGCAGGCTGTAGGCGTGTACTTGAGTTTCATTATTAGTAAATTAGCAGATAGGGGTTCAACAATTTGTAGCTGGGATTCTTCAAGAGATGGCTTGAGGAATACATTTGGCCGTCAGGCTATTCCAATGGTCTGGGATTATGCAGAAGGTAATCCATTCAGCAATTCATCTGGGTGTTTTGACAATATGCTTGACTGGGTTACTAAATGCATTTTATTGCTGCCAGCACAAAACAATGGGATTGCTCAGCAATTTGATGCTCAAAGTGATCTTGGGCTTCGCAATGTTATCGTCTCTACTGATCCACCATATTACGATAATATTGGCTACGCTGATCTTTCTGATTTCTTTTATATATGGATGCGGCAATCGCTCAAAGATACTTTTCCAAAGCTGTTTAGGACAATGCTTGTTCCAAAAGCAGAGGAACTTGTTGCTACTCCGTATCGTTTTGACGGAAGTATCGGAAGGGCTAGGGCATTTTTTGAAGACGGTATGCTTGAAACATGTCGGCGAATCTATAAATATGCCCGTGAGGATGTTCCGGTCACAATTTATTATGCATACAAGCAAAGTGAATCAGAGGAAGATGAATCTCACACGCGTACGGCATCGACTGGCTGGGAAACCATGTTGGCTGCGATCATCAGAGCAGGCTTCGCAATAACCGGAACTTGGCCTATTCGAACCGAAATGGCCAATCGTTCTATCGCTTCCGGTACAAACGCACTTGCATCGTCAATCGTCCTCGTCTGTCGCAAGCGTCCCGCAGAAGCTCCTGTCTGTACCCGCCGTAATTTCATTAACGGACTCAAACGTGAACTGAAACCTGCACTACAAAAATTGCAACGAAGTAATATTGCCCCGGTCGACCTTGCCCAGTCGGCCATTGGTCCTGGCATGGCCGTTTACTCACGTTTTTCCAAGGTACTTGAAGCTGATGGATCACCTATGAGTGTTCGCAGTGCTTTGCAGATCATCAACCAGGAACTGGACGTCTTCTTTAACGAACAGGATGGCGAACTCGACACCGACAGCCGCTTTTGTGTTGACCTGTACTCACAGTGTTCCTTCAATGAGATCAAATTTGGCGATGCTGATATATTGGCCCGAGCTAAGAACACTTCGGTGGCGGGCTTGGCCTCACGAGGTATCCTTTATGCCCAAAAGGGCATAGTGCATCTGCTGGGCAGGGATGAGATTCCTACCAATGTTCATGGTAACGATAAAGTTATCTGGCTGCTTACCCAGCAACTAACCCGTGCTATGGAGACCGGCGGTGTGGCAGCTTGCGCAGCTGCTATTGCGCCGATGTTTGGCTACAATGTGGAAAAGGCAAAGTCTCTGGCGTACCGGCTGTTTACCATTGCTGAACGCAAAGGATGGGCGCAGGAGGCTTATGCGTATAATTCGTTAGTCATTGCTTGGCCAGAGATTCAATCCCGGGCAGCAGAAATGCGAGCTATCAAGCCAGAGCAGGGGACTCTGTTTGACACTACTAAGAACGATTAGGGGGGAGATCTAATGGGAGACAATCATGCCGTCGTTGCACAGGGCTTTCGCTCTCTTCTGAGGGCACTGGCCCCGTACATAGCCCTGGAACTCTCGCGGGAGTTCGGTAAGGACTGGTGGAATGATGCCGTTCTGGACAAGCTTTACGAAGATCAGAAGCGTGACCTGCCTGACTCGGGAGATTGGGCAACGCTGGTCGATGCCCTGGATATACAGCGCAGTCTCCTCCTGTTTGACCTGTATTGGAACCAAGTATTTCGGAAAAAGCTCTCCATAGATCATCGCACTTGGGCCAAAGAGCTGACTGGGGTACGCAACAGGTTGGCGCATCTCGGCGGAAACGACTTCAGCGATGATAATACCTGGCGGGGGCTGGATACTATGGCACGTCTCTGTGAGCAGCTTGATGCTGAGTACGCAGAAGAAATCCGGGCGCTGATGCGTGAATTTCGCTATGGTTCAGCCAATGGTTCAACTTCGGTCATGCAGACTCCATCCGCCACTATCAGTAAAGCCGCCAAAAATGAAGGTATATTGATTCAGTCCCCAAGTAAAGGGCTTCCCAGTTGGCGCGATGTTATCGAACCGCATCCTGATGTGGCCCAAGGTCTTTATAAAAATGCTGAGTTTGCCGCTGATCTAGCCCAAGTAGCCCGTGGTGAGGGAGCCTATGAATACCGTGACCCAGTTGAGTTCTTTGCCAGAACCTACGTAACCGAGGGTATGACGGGGTTACTGGTGCAAGCCCTCAAGCGGGTAACCGGCAAGGATGGCGAGCCGGTTATCCAGCTTAAAACAGCCTTTGGCGGTGGCAAAACTCATAGTATGCTGGCACTTTATCATATGATGCGGGGCAGGGTGTCTATAGAGAAAATACCCAATGTTAAACCAGTATTAGCTGCCGCCGGATTATCAGCGCTGCCCAAATGTAATGTAGCTGTATTAGTAGGGACGGCCCTCGACCCAACCAAAAGCAAACGGCCACAATTCTTCCCCGGCATTACAATTAATACCCTTTGGGGAGAAATTGCGGCTCAATTGGCCGAATCCGCCGGTAAACCAGAACTTTATGATTATGTGAAGGAAGCGGACAAGAAGGGTGTTTCGCCTGGTTCAGAAGCCCTTAAGAATTTATTTGACGCCTGTGCACCTTGTTTGGTCCTGATGGATGAGTTGGTTGCCTACGCCAAGCGCATCTATGGAGTGAGCGGTTTGCCGGCTGGAACCTATGATAACCTTATCTCTTTTATACAACAGGTTACCGAAGCGGCCCGGGCCAGCAAAAATAGTATAGTAGTTGCCTCCATACCGGAATCGGATATAGAGATCGGCGGCGAAGCAGGTAAAATTGCACTGGAGACGATCGAGCATACCTTTGGCCGGATGGAATCCATATGGAAGCCAGTTGCTGCCAGTGAGGGTTTTGAAGTGGTACGCCGCAGGCTGTTCCTGGACTGCAAAGACCCAGATAGCCGCGATCAAGTTTGTGGACAGTTTAGCCAGATGTATGTAGTAAATGCGGCCGATTTTCCGCCAGAAGCGCGAGAGGTTGAATATCGGGAACGTATGATTTCTTGCTACCCTATACACCCGGAGGTATTTGACCGACTATACGAGGATTGGGCCACATTGGAACGTTTCCAGCGGACCCGCGGCGTACTGCGTCTTATGGCGGCGGTAATACATGAACTCTGGATGGGCAACGATGCCGGTTTGATGATCATGCCGGGCTCTATTTCCATGGACGTACCCAATGTCCGCGATGAACTTACCCGTCACCTGTCGGAAGGGTGGAATGCCTTGGTTGACCGCGAGGTTGACGGGAAACGCTCCATCCCTTATCAGAAGGATCAGTCCGTACCCCGGTACGGCAGCAAACTGGCCGCGCGCCGGGTTGCCAGAACCATTATGCTCGGCAGTGCACCGACGGTGAGGGCGCAAACAGTACGCGGGATCGAGGCTTCCCGTATCCGCCTCGGTGTGGTCCAGCCGGGGGAGAGTATCGCTGATTTCAATGATGCTCTCAATACTCTGCAGGCAGCCTTGGCCTACCTTTACACCAATCCTTCCGGAGATCGGTTTTGGTACGACACCAGGCCAACCCTCCGCAAAACGGTAGAAGACCGCGCTACCCAGATTCCGAGTCCTGATGTGGAGTTTGAAATTGAGCGCAGGCTCCGTGCATTGCGGAAAGAGTCTCCCTTTGCCGGTCTTCATGTATGTCCGGGGTCGTCACTTGATGTCACTGATGACCAGGCGGTACGACTGGTGCTTCTAAGGCCCGAAGACGAATATAAGGCAGCTGCACTGCAGAATAAAGCACTTGAGACCGCTGAAAACATCCTAAATAACAGGGGGAATTCACCCCGCATTTATCGTAATATGCTGGCCTTTATCGCGCCTGACCAGGAGATGATGACGTCACTCAAACAAGAGGTGCGCCGTTACCTTGCTTGGAAGTCTATTAAGGAAGATAGCGAAGACCTGAACCTTGATGCCGCGCAGAACCGTGAGACAGACAACAACCTGAGCCGCAGCAACGACACGGTGGATCTGCGCATGAAGGAAAGCTACTGTTGGCTACCCGTTCCTTATATTGATAGATCTGTTGATATGAAGACAATTATATGGGAAACGATGCGAATCAGTGGCGGCAGCGACAGTATTGTTTCTAAAGCTGCCAAGAAAATGATTCAAAACGAGACCATTATTTCGAAGTGGGCGCCGGCCTTGCTGCTTATGGAGTTGGACAACCTACTCTGGCGCGATGATGATAGTATCCAGGTCAAAAAACTTTGGGACTACCTTTGTACCTATTGTTATCTCCCACGTTTAGCAAATTATTCGGTGCTGGAGGATGCGATCCGCAGCGGCTTGAACTCCACTGAGTATTTCGCCATCGCTGCCGGAAAAACCGAGGAAAGGTTTATTGATCTGAAATACAACCAGCATGTTGGCAGTATTGAAAGCTCAGCCTACTTGGTAAAACCGGCCGCAGCACTTAAACAAATAGAGACAGAAGCAAAGCAAAGAAATCAATCGCAGTACCCGCCCGGAGGAACACAACCCCAGACATTTGGTGAGTCACCGGGTCTATTTCCAGGCATTGATACTCCCGGTATTGAACCGCCGATACCCCCTATAACGCCACAACCGGAACAACGCAAGAACACGCGTTTCTATATGTCAGCCGAGCTTGATACAACGCGAATCAATCGCGATGTCCAGCGTTTGGTTGAAGAAGTCATAAGCCACCTGACTTCCGTGGACGGCTGCCAGATAAAAGTGTCTCTTGAGGTAAACGCTGAAGTACCCAACGGTATGCCGCAGCCAACGGTCAGGACCGTATCGGAGAATTGCCGTACATTAAGAATTCAGAGTTTTGGGTTTGAGGAGTAAGGACACGTCCTTGGAATTGCTCTGCAAAAGAGTGAGGGCAAGTAACTAGTATGAACAAACAGGCGGATATGAAAAACGTTGATGATGACTTTACAGAGACAATGGACTACGCTCACTTTTGGAATTGGTGTATGATCCATTATTAGAATTAGAAAGTACGGTGCTAAAAGTGATTTTTGCATTTGTAGATGAAAGCGGAAAACCTTATCCAACTGAACCGGACATTCATCCAACACTGACAGCAGTTTGCTGCAACAGCGATAATATCAAGGAATTAACTCAACGGCTTTACCATACTGAAATTAAAGTATTTGGTGATGACCCGACATTTGCCCGCCAGTTAAAAGGTAACAAAATGATAAATTCCCGCTCAGTTACTGATCAATATAATAATAGAAAGATATATACTGATGAAATCATTAATATTATGGAAATGTATAGTGTAGCGATATTTTCAATAGTTATGACTCGACCGGATTTTAAACCTCACTATGAACCGGGTTTCCTTCCCAATGAACATAGATTTTTACTTGAGAGACTACAAAACTATGGAGAACGCTGTCATAATGATGTGCTAGTAATATACGATAAAATTCACGACAAAGATGACGGGCGGGTCGCATTGGGATTTAAACGATTTCTTTTCACCCATGGGTCAGGAAAACAGTATAGTCGTATTGTTGAGCTACCTTCATTTGTTGCATCACAGACTCATCCGTTGATTAGATTTCCCGATCTTGCTGGCAATATCATACGGAAATACTACGGTATAGGTTTTGACCAACAGGGAAAACAGCCCGAAAATGAATTCGAAAGATGGTTAATAGAACTATTTGCTAGAATAAGTGCCATGTCGTTGAAATTACGCAATCAACGTGGAGGATACGATTTTGGTATTTATGAGATGCCGGTTAAGTTCTTAATAAATACTCAAAACTAGAAATATACTAGAGTCATTCTAGTAGTTGTTGATATATAAGGATAAAAATATTATTTGACGATAAGCTATATATAGAATAGACTATAATTGATCATAGGTTAGAGCTTATTTGGCTCTGGCTAAGGAGTGGGACTTTTCCGGCACTACTCTTGATCTCAAAAAATTGCCTACCGTTATTCGGTGGGCTTTATTTTTTATTTTAATGAGCAAACTCATAAGCCGCTTATTGGTTTAGAATATGTTTTTTAAGTACAGCAAATTGCTTTGAATAAGGAGATTACATACAATGACCGAGCTTGTTTTACCCGATATTTACCGGATAGAAATACCGCTGCCCAATAATCCGCTGAGGAGCCTTAACTCTTATTTGATCAGGGGACGGGATAAAAACCTCCTCATAGACACTGGTTTCAACCAACCGGAATGTAGGACTGCTATGGACGAGGGTTTGCGGGAACTGGGATTTTCCATGGAGGATACCGATATATTCGTGACTCATATCCATGGGGATCACTCTGGTTTGGTAAGGTATCTGGCCTCGCCTCAGACCCGGGTGTTTTGCGATTCTTACACCGCCCGGGCTTTTGCCGATACTCCCTCTGACTACTGGAATTATTTTGATCAGCTATTGGTCCAAAGCGGGCTTCAGGGTATTGCCCATACAGACCATCCCGGCTACAAATACAAATCAGCGGCGGTTGATAGCGTACATATAGTTAAAGATGGCGACATGATCGATGTCGGCCCATACCGTTTCCGCTGTATATCTACGCCGGGACATGCCCCTGACCATATGTGTCTTTATGAGCCCCGCCAGGAAATATTGTTCTCCGGCGATCACATCCTCGGCGCCATCACCCCGAACAACGCATTATGGGAGCAGCCCTGGACCGTTACCAGAGATCTGTTGCAGGAATATCTGGACAGTCTGGACAAGATCACTGGGCTGGAGATTAAGATTACTTTGCCGGCCCATAGGGAGATGATCACCGATTGTTACCAGCGCGTCCAAGAACTTAAAGACCATCATCAAAAACGCCTGGAGGATATTCTGAACATCCTGGGTGATGATAAAATGTACGGGGCCCAGGTCGCCAGCCGGATGAGGTGGGATATGAGAGGTAAAATGTGGGAGGAGTTCTCCAACGCGCAGAAGATATTCTCTACCGGCGAAGCTTTGTCCCATTTGACTCATTTGGTTTTACAGGGAACGCTGGCTCGCGAATTGATTGACGGTCTGGTCTATTATTCTCGGGTGAAGCCATAGAAACAGGACGCCAGCCCTTTAATTTTCAAACACTTAGGTTTCGATCCCGATCATTTTCATCAGATAACGGGCATTGGATGTGCTGCAGCGGCCCGGGCGCAGTTTATAATCAAATTCTATGCCTGCGTCGGTGTAATGCTCCTGGAAGTGATAGTTTCTAAAGTTGGCCCACACCTCTCTTTCCAGCTCGCACAGTTCAAAATCGTGAGTCGAAAGCAGCCCGATGGCGCCGTTGTGGCTGAGTTTTCTTAGCACCACATTAGCGCCGGTGATCCTGTCCAGGGAATTGGTGCCCCGAAATATTTCATCGATCAAATAGATCATGGGTTGGCCCCGCCGCGAATGCTGTAATATCATATTGATCCGCTTCAGCTCGGCATAAAAGGTAGACACTCCTTCCAGGAGGTCATCCCTGATCTCCATGGACGTGTGCAGGTCCATGACCGAGCAGCGGAATTTTCCGGCACATACCGCTCCTCCCGCATAAGCCAATACCAGGTTGATACCGATGGCCC
>CAZOMS010000006.1:0-30335 GCA_964580805.1 uncultured Syntrophomonas sp.
CAGCGATATCATGCTGCTGGATGAGCCCTTCGCCACCCTGGATGCCATCACCCGGGGCAAGATGCAGGTGTGGCTGAAGGAACTGTGCGCCAAATACAAACCTACGGTGATACTGGTTACCCATGACATCGAAGAAGCCCTGCTGCTGGCCGATACTGTCTATGTGCTGTCTTCCCGCCCCGCCCGGGTCCTGCTGCGAGCGGAACCGGCGGGGGTGACAACCAAACAAAAAGATCATCTGAAACAGGAAATACTCGCGGTCCTGGAGGCTCCCGCCGCCGGGTGAGCGAGGCAGGGGGACGTTCCAAGACCACTGAACAAGCCCTTTATATAAACATGGTGTATGCATATATAAACTGACTGCCACGCAATCGCTTAACGTCCGCCCGTGTATATATACATACACAGAAACAACTTTTTTCATTTTCAGTTGTTTCGGACGGTTATTTTGCTTACTGCATCGGCTGTACCCTCTGCTGCCATCCCCATGCCTCGTTCCTCCACTTTAATTGGTATCGACACCCTGGTCATGGAGATATTCTTTCAGCTGCACAATATTTATCTCGCCAAAGTGGAAAACCGATGCCGCCAGGAGGATGTCGGCCTTCCCTTCCCGGGCGGCTTCCAGGAAATGTTCCATGCTGCCGGCCCCGCCGGAGGCGATGACCGGCACCTTGACCACGTCTTTGATGCCCCGGATAAGGGGGATATCATAGCCGGTCTTGGCTCCGTCCCGGGTTTTACTGGTGGGCAAGATGTAGCCGGCGCCGCGGCTTTCCGCTTCCCGGGCCCACTCGATGGCATCCTTGCCGGTGGCGGTGTTGCCCCCGTCGATGTAGACTTCATAGCCGGACGGGAGAGAAGGATTGCGATCCACGTCGATGGCCACCACCAGCCGGAAGGAGCCGAATTGAGCCGCCGCCTGGTCGATCAAATCGGGATTGCGAAAAGCGGCACTGCTGATGGAAATGCGATCGGCGCCCGCCGCCAGGACCTGTTCAGCATCCTCTACCGAACCGATGCCCCCGCCAACCGTGAAAGGAATGGTGATCGCCTGCGCCACCCGCCGCACCGCGTCCAGGGTGGTCTTCCTTTTCTCAATAGTCGCGGCAATATCCAAAAAGGCCAGTTCATCGGCCCCATTCTCACAATAGATCCGGGCGCATTCCACCGGATCCCCCGCGTCCCTGAGATCGACAAAATTGACACCCTTGACGACCCGGCCATCTTTCATATCCAGGCAGGGCATGATAAGAACCTTGCTCATTACTCATATCTCCTTTCAATGTACATGGGGGCACACGGGGACAGCCCTTCCGTGTTCTGTTAAACCTTTTAAACAATTCGAATAGCAAACATATTATATAACATACTGGCGCAAGGACTTAGTCCAGAACTTCCGCTGCCCTCTACTTATACACGGGCCGATCCCGGAATCGAAAAACCAGATGCCCAGTCCCCAAAAAGCGTGCAAGACTGCGACATCCCCGATGGACGAGGCAAGATGAACCGGGACTGAGGTGTGAAGAGCAACGTCCAATACCACTGAATATGTAAATAGTTGCTCTAGGGTATGCATAAAATACTAGCAGACGTTAAGCGACAGCGTGGACGTCAGTTGTTTATGCATACCTTGTATCCTTGTATCGGCAAAATGGACCTTTTCAGTGACCCGAACCGCCCCCCTGACACTTACCACCATTTCTTCCTCCTGAAGAAGACCAGCATGGCTGCGGCCATGGCGATCATCATCACCCACAAAGCAGGGTACCACCAATGCCAGTGCAGCTCCGGCATGTAGTCGATGTTCATGCCGTAGACCCCGACGATAAAGGTGAGGGGGATAAAAACGGTGGCGATGATGGTCAGGACCTTCATCACCTCGTTCATGCGGTTGCTGACGCTGGACAGGTACATGTCGAGCATGCTGGTCAGGATGTCCCGCAGGGTTTCGGTGGTATCCATCACCTGGATGATGTGATCGTACAGATCCCGGATATACAGCCCGGTACCTTCGGTGACCAGCGGCGTTTCGCGCCGGGTCAGGAACCCGATGATCTCCCGCATGGGCCACACCGACCGGTGCAGGTACAGCATCTGGGTCTTCAATTCATGGATAAACTGCATGGTGGTCGGAACCGGATTGGTAACCAGCTCGTCCTGGATACCGTCGATCCCTTCCCCCAGCCCCTCCAGTGCCACAAAGTAGTTGTCCACGATCACATCCAGCAGGCAGTAGAGCAGGTAATCGGCGCCCATGCCCCGGGTCAGGCCGGCTTTGGTCCTGATCCGTTCCAGCACCGGATCGTAGATGGCGGTGGTTTCTTCACTGAAAGATATCACATAGTTGGGGCCCAGGACAAAACTCTCCTGCTCCAGGTCGAATTTGCTGGTCTGGCTGTTATAGAAGACGGTTTTTACCGCCATATAGACATAATCCCGGTAATTCTCAACCTTTGGCCGCTGCCCGGTGTTGAGGATGTCTTCCATAACCAGAGGATGAATCCCCAGGCCGCGCCCCAACCTGCCGATGGTGTCGGCATCGTGGATGCCTTCCACCCGGATCCAATGCACGGTCGACGGATCCGGGGCGGGCAGACTGACCGCATCGATATCAAGCTGTCTTTCCACCCAGGTCTCTTCCGAATAGACCACCATCCTAACCTTGATGTCTTCGCGCTTTCTCTTTCCGATATGAACCAGGCTGCCGGGCGGCAAACCTGCTTTTACCGACTGTTTGGGCATTGGACCACTCCTATCCGAATCATTGAGTTCCATAAGTAAGATAGATCGACGGTACGGCTAGTCCCCCTGTTTTTTTGCAGTTTAACATGAATATTCACAATTTGGGATGCAATCATCCCCAATAACTAACTGGATAACCAGTTTCGAGATGGCTATTGATGCGGATCGCACCACATATATTAAGAAAGTCTTGAAAGTATTTACGGCGTAGGGGAAATAGTAAACCCGTACAAATGAAAGTAGCTGACTCTTCAAGGAGCCAGCTACTTTTCAGCCTGTTTACTTGATCATTACTGTCTGTTTACCTGATAGTTACTGTCTGCAACATGGAATCCCAAACGGCAGTGTACCCAAAAGCCCTGGCTACCCAGGCAATGGGCAGGCAGGTTCTGTCATTAGTGATCTCCGGGGCTACATCCATCGTTACCGGTGTCCCGTTTTCGAACATTACCGGGTTCCCAATCACCAATGAGACTATGGTGGTCCCCTTTGTCAAAGTAACCATCTGGGCTGCTTCGTCCCATTGGATATCAGCATCCGTCAATCCCATGGCGTAAGCAACGTACCGGATCGGCAGATAGGTGCGGCTGTTCTTGATATAGGGGGCAGCATCCATTACCTGGTACGATCCATTCAATAGATAGGCGGGGGAGCCAATCGTGAACACACTGGGAGTCAAAGGTTCCGGTATCACGACCGGCCTAGCTGCGCTGCTTCCGCCTGAACTCTTGCGGTAATCACCCAAGTCGAAGTGTTTGACCTTGCCAAGACTATAATAAATCAACCCGTCATCAGTATCCTCATATTCGATAAAGGCCCGGAAATAGTAGTCTTCTCTATCTTCGAGGTTCCTTAAATCAGATGAGAATCGGAACTCTTCACTTCTATCATTATAGTCTTCATCATCGGCGGCTTCGAATTCAACGTCAAGACTGTCAAAGTCGCCGAAGTCGCTTAGATCCTCCACGTCTTCAACGTCGCTCCTATCCGTTCCATAGAAGAAACCATACTTATAGATATCGTAAATGTCATCATCCCAATCATCTTCGTCCACTTCTACGTAGGCATAAACAGTCGCTTCATCCTTATCCGTAACCTTGGCGCGATCAGTAACCACATCCAGATCACCGTCGTCGTCCAAGTCAGATTCAGACCCGGTGGTGAATTCCCGTTCGTCACCCAGCACCATGATATCTTCCGTGGTTCCATCATCATAATTGACATAGGCCACGTAGTAGTAGGTCTGATCTGCAACAAGACCGGTCAATGACTCCGTAAATATCTCATCTTGCGCAAGATCTCCGGTTCCTGCTGACAATTCACTATCAGTCTCATCTACACCAGCCGTATCAGACCAGAAGAATCCATACGCAGTTACATCAAAATCTCCGTCGGTAGTTAGCTGGCCTCTCAATGTGGCAGAGGTTTCTTCGACATCTGCTGCTGATAATGTAGAGACGTCAGGTGTGCCAGTTCCGCCATCTGCTAACGTGAAGTTGATGGTGTAGGTTCTGGTAGTTTCTCCATCTTCAGCCGTGACTTCTACAGTGGCTGTTCCCGGTAAGGCGGCAGCATCGGTTACGATTGCAGTTGCATCAGGGTCAGTTGTCTCACAGGTCACAGTCGGTACTATGGTGGTATCGGCGGGCAACTCTACATCATAGTCGGTGGTTTCCGGATCAAATTCGTTCACCGTGTCCCCATCTACCTGCAGATCGCTCAGGCTGGCATCATCACTTGCGGGCGGTGCTGCTACCGTAAAATTGATGGTGTAGGTCCTGGTGGTTTCTCCATCCTCAGCCGTTACTTCTACTGTGGTCGCTCCCGGCAATCCGGCAGCATCAGTTAATACGGCCGTGGCGGCGGAGTCATTGAGCGTATAGGTTACCGTCGGTACTATGGTGGTGCCAGCGGGCAAATCTACATTGTAGTCGGTGGTGTCCGGGTCAAATCCGTCCACCGTGGTCCCGCCCACCTGCAGATCGCTCAAGCTGGCGTCATCGTTTAGCGGTGCTGCTGCTACCGTAAAATCGATGGTGTAGGTTGAGGTGGTCACTCCATCCTCAGCAGTCACTTCTACTGTTGTCGCCCCCGGCAATCCGGCAGCATTGGTTAATACGGCCGTGGCGTCGGAGTCATTGAGCGTATAGGTTACCGTCGGTACTACGATGGTGCCGGCGGGCAACTCTACATTGTAGTCGGTGGTTCCAGGGGCAAATCCACTCACCGTGGTTCCATTTACCTGCAGATCGCTCAGGCTCGCATCATCGCTTGCGGGCGGCTCTGCTACCGTGAAGTTGATGGTGTAGGTTGAGGTGGTCACTCCATCCTCAGCAGTCACTTCTACTGTTGTCGCCCCCGGCAATCCGGCAGCATTGGTTAATACGGCCGTGGCGTCGGAGTCATTGAGCGTATAGGTTACCGTCGGTACTACGATGGTGCCGGCGGGCAACTCTACATTGTAGTCGGTGGTTCCAGGGGCAAATCCACTCACCGTGGTTCCATTTACCTGCAGATCGCTCAGGCTCGCATCATCGCTTGCGGGCGGCTCTGCTACCGTGAAGTTGATGGTGTAGGTTGAGGTGGTCACTCCATCCTCAGCAGTCACTTCTACTGTTGTCGCCCCCGGTAATCCGGCAGCATTGGTTAATACGGCCGTGGCGTCGGAGTCATTGAGGGTATAGGTCACAGTCGGTACTATGGTGGTATCGGCGGGCAACTCTACATCATAGTCGGTGGTTTCCGGATCAAATCCGTCCACCGTGGTCCCGCCCACCTGCAGATCGCTCAAGCTGGCATCATGGCCCAGGTTAACGCTGGATCCAGCAATAATAAAGGTGTAGGGGTTCTCATCACTGTCGTTGTTGGGTATTTCTATCCTGGCATCCTTTTCTCCAGTACTGATAGGGTCGAACCGAATTGTGAAGGTGGTGCTCCCTCCTGCGGCTATAGACGTGGACGGCAGTGAAGTAAATGTGAAGTGTGGGGTAGTTGACGTTGTCCCCGCATAATACGCCTTAAGTGCACCGGTTAGATTAAGTGTTGCTGTACCTGTATTTTCAATGGTAAAAGTCCTTTCGACGGCGCCGACGGTAACGTCGACACTGCCAAAAATGGTTCCGTCTGTCTCGCTGGGCGTGGTATCTCCATTGGCTATTGATACTGAGTTGCCCTGAACGTCTATCTCAGGCGCCAAAACATTAATACCGCCATCGTTAAAATTGAAGGGACTCAATATTTCTTCGCCACTAGTATCAAATAATTCCGTTGACAGGAAGGATATACTGGTTAAGCCGGCGGCGGCATCACTCTTCACCGTAAAAGATAATATGGCCAGACTTCCGCCTGATGTCAGAGCAGTGGTACCTGCCCATGTTATGAATACTTGGTCACTACTATAAGCGGGGCTATAAACTGGGACGCCAACTCCACCTGCAGTACCGGTTTGAGCAGTTGCAGAGGGTGTCAGCACATCCGGATCGTATTGAATGGCCAATCCATAACCGGCGATACCGCCCGGAACGTCAACACTGATTTCAACATCTACAATATTACCAGGTGTTGCATCAACAGTCGCAATCTCCACATTGGGGTCTCCGGGTCCGGCAAAAACCAGACCTGAGATTGCAAAACAGCTTAGAAGCATTACACATAGAATCGCAATGTACTTGTTCTTAGATGTTCTTCTTGTTTTTTTCACCATCCAGACCTCCTTAAGTATTTCATTAACATTTGCCGATATGTGTAGGTGTCCCTCCTTCCGTTACTGAGGATCCAAGGGAAATATACTTATCAGTCGAGCATAATACCTTAACACAAGCGTAGCGTCTCCAGCATTCACTCTGCTATCGCCGTTTACATCCGCTGCCACCTGTTGGGTGCCGTTTAATGTGATAATTCTAGCATAATGGCGCAGGATCAGGGTTGCATCTCCGGAGTTTATTTTCCCGTCATTGTTGATATCCCCGTATAGAATTCCAGTCCCCTGGATGCTGAAGTTGTATGGATTTTCATCGCTGTCATTATTGGCTATGGATACCATGGCAGTTTTGACTCCAGCAGCACTGGGATTAAACTGAACCGTGAAGGTGGCGTTGCCTCCTGCTGTAACAGAACTCGTCGGCTGTGTGGTAATCATAAAGTCAGCAGCATCTGTGCCGCTTATAGTTACCCGCGGGTTTCCAGTCAGGTCAAGAGCTCCGGTACCGGTATTTCTAATAGTAAAAATTCGGTCCATGGTTCCGCCGGCTGTATCTGCACTGCCAAAATCCGTATAGTCCGTAGTGCTGGGCGTGGAATCCCCATCTGCTATTGAAACTGAGTTGCCCTGGACATCTATCTCCGGCGGAGAGTTCCAGTTAAGTGCGGCATAAGCATCCACCAATCCCCAGCCATATGTAGGATCCCATCCTGGAGTCCCCAGATCCAACGCCGTCTCTTGAAGAGCTGCCCTTATTTGATCAGGCGCAGTAGCATTGCCATTGGAAATCAGAAGAGCGGCAATTCCAGCCACATGCGGTGAAGCCATGGAAGTGCCCTGATAGAACCAATAGCCAAACTCGCCCGTAGCTGGGTCGAAAGTATTCTGCAGTACTCCATCATCATAGCTATCGTTGTTTTGGTCAACCGTAACGTCCCCCCCTGGGGCCATAACGTCCAGGCTTGCTCCATAGTTGGAATAATAGGATTTACTCTTATCGAAACGAGTCGCCCCGACGGCGATAACGTAATCGTCGTAAGCAGCCGGATATGCCACCGCCCCTGAACTATTGCCCGCCGCAGCTACTATAGTAACACCTTTATTGTAGGCATAGGCCACCGCTTCCTCAAGTATCTGGGAAGGTGAATCCTGCCCCAGGCTCATATTTATCACCTGGGCTCCGTGGTCAGCAGCCCAGCGAATGCCAAGTGCTACGCCATAGCTTGTACCACTTCCATGAGCGTCAAGCACTTTGATCGGCATCAATGTGGCGCCATAGGCTACTCCCGCCACTCCCTCAACGTTATTGGTACTTTGTGCTACGGTTCCGGCTACATGAGTACCGTGGGCATTGTCATCATTGGCATGGGTATCATTATTTACGAAGTCGTAACTATAAGGAGAGAAATTAGTGTTGGCCAGATCAGGGGCCTTTACATATTGATACATGAATGCCGGATCATAATAGTTTTCATAAGCAACACCGGTATCGATTACGGCAACAGTCACACCACTGCCATTGGAGGTATTCCAGGCCTCTTCCATCCTGATGCCTCCGATATTTTGCCCGCGAAGATGCCATTGATAACTGAAATAGTAATCGTTGGGAATCAAATAGGAGCGACAATAATAATTTGGTTCTGCATAGACGACGTCAGACGTGTTTTTATATTCCTTGACCTTGTCTTTGACCTGCCCTTTCGGTACTTTAATTATCCTGAAAGGCTTGTTGTCGTTCTTATACTTGACTAGAATCTCATCGGGGACATACTCCTCAGCTGCGGCACTGTGCGGTTTAACCTCCAAGACTCTAAACCTGCTGTCGATACTCTTGGCCGTTCCCGGAAAAACAAAGATAAGTACTAATAAAAGAATCCATAGATTCATTAACTTTTTCAACACGTATCACCTTTCATCGCCCACAATATACGGGCATACACTGTGGTGAATTCTCCAAAATATCCAATAATTCCTCTTTAGACGGAAAATATTTTCCCAGTTAAATTCGAATTCCAGTCCAATAGCGCGGACAGCAAGATTTTCCGTGTAATAATGGAACAACTCATCTATTTATACGTTTTATCCGTCTTGAAAAGGAGAAAAACGGCACACCGTCGTACGGCCGTCAATTACCCGGGCGCCCTTGAAGAGAACGGATTCCTGGCCGCGGAAAAGTCAACTGCGCAGCTGGCGTCCGTTGTGGCGCAGCCAGTCCTTGCGGGCTTTGTAGTCGGGAATGATGGATGCGACCAGTTTCCAGAATTCCGGGGAATGGTTGAGGTGGACCAGGTGGCAGAGTTCATGCACCACCAGGTAATCGATTATTTCCAGCGGGGCCATCATGATCCGCCAGTTAAAGTTGAGGTTGCCCCGGGCGCTGCAGCTGCCCCAGCGGGTCTTCTGCTCCCGGATGGTGATGCGGCCAGGCTCGCAACCCACCTGGCTCTGGTAGTGCCCGACCCGGGCCTGGATATAACGGCCCGCCGCCCACCGGTACCAGGTTTCCAGGGCGGCTTTGACCGCGGGGGGAGAGCAATCCGGGCCGGTGATCCAGATGGCGCCCTCCCTGAACCTCACCTTGGTTTTGGCCAGCCGGGGATCATCAAACAACTCCAGCCTCATGGGCTGCCCCAGGTAGGAAAACTCTTCCCCGCTTTGGTAGCTGCGCTCGGCCACCTGCCGGTTGGCCAGTTCGACCTCGGCCAGCTTGGCAGCGATCCATTTTGATTTGCTCGACACCCAATCCTGCACCGTCTTGGCGGCAGTACCCTTTGGGGCTGCCACTCGTATGGTCCCGTCTGGTTTAACGGTGATAGACATGGTTTGGCGGCGGCTGTAGTTGATTTTATATTCGATTATATTGGCTCCAATGTCTACGCGCATTTATGTACCCTTATAATTCTAAATTCTTGCGGCGATCAAGGGGTTGATACCACTGAAAATGTGTCTTGATGTGTCATGCTGAGCGTTGGCGAAGCATCTTAGACTGTACAAGGACCAATAATAGGGTGTTGTTGATGAGATCCTTAGCCGCCTTCGGCTCCTCTGGATGACAAAACAGGTCTTATCAGTGGTCGCGGACGGTTCTCCCGGTCCCATTGATCATTCGGCTTCCTCATCTTACCGACCGCTGTAACTTCCCAGCCAGTCGGGCTGGAAATAGATTTGATGGGCCACCAGCAAGAGGCGGGGGGCGGAAGCGGTACGCAGGTAATCAGGGTTCAAGTCGCCCAGGCGCACCCGATCTAGTCCATCGGCGTCCTTGAAGGTGTCGTAGAGCCGCAAGGTGCGGTCCATTTCTCCCAGTTGGTAGCGCTGCACCCGCTGATAAGCCTTGTTGTCGGGCAGGTCATGATTCTCCACAATGAAGCGAAATATTTCGTCGTCCTCCGGGTTGGCCCATTGCACCAGGCACTCCCGGCAAGTGCGGGCGTAGCTGGCCTGCCCATGCCCGGGATCGTAGCCGTCGTCTTCCCGGCCGATGTCGTGGTAGATGGCCGCCCGGGCCAAAATATCCCGATCTGCCGGGCTTAATTTCTCCAGGCAAGCCAGCAGCATACTTAGAATCAACACCCGGCGGGTGTGACCGACGGCATGGATGCCCTCCGGTTTGTGGAACCACCCTGCATCGATCTGACCGGCCCAGCGCCGATATTGGTCCAATATTCCGGCTTTATTCAATTCCGCCTCGAAATTGGCCAGGTCAATGAGATCCATGGGGCGGACATCCTCCACCGTACCTGGTATTACCAGAATCTTTCCGGCCTGCCGGCCGCCATCATAGGAGTTGATGTGTTCGGGATGCACCAGCCCCTCGTAAATTGGAGCGGCGGGGATTGTACTGGCCGCCCGCAAGGCCCGGTTGATATTGGTGGTCCAGCTCTCCGCCCGCTTAGGTTCTTCCCCATCCCCCAGGCTGATAAACACCCGCACATAGCCGGCGCTGTCGAGGGGCGGCAGGCTGGCGGTAACCTTCCGGTACTGGTAGGCTTTCTGGGCGAAATCAGGCGGGAAAATATCATGGGCATATGGATTGAAGCGCCATAGCCGTTCGAAGAGGCGAAACTTATCCTGATCGGGGACGATGGTGAAGATCTCCATAAACAATTCGGGGGCTAATCGGGGGTCGACCAGGTCCAGGAAACGGTCGAAATCGCGATGGGCGACACTCTCGTTGATTTCCTCCTCCAGTCGGTCGGCAATGGCTTTGACGGCTCCGACCTGCCCTTCCAGGCCGGGCAAATCCAACAGAACCACGCCGCGCCAATATACCCAGGGTGTCTGGACATTGGCTGGGTCTAAATAGACGTGCTCTGGTCTCATCCCTGCAGTCCTTATCTCTTCACATAGAGAGGCCACATCCCAATCAAAAGGACCGAGGCATGGGGACGGTTCTTTTGCCTCGTCAGTAATCTTCTTTCCAGCAGCAAACTGCCCCCTCTGCCAACGATTGGGAAAGACGTCCCCCTGGTTGGAGCCGTCCCTGAGATCGCAGAGGGGGATGAGCGCGTTTCTCTCCGCGTAATTAAAGCCTGATTTATCGGTCATGGATAATCATTCCTAAACATTGTTAATCGGTCTTGCGCTTTTGCTGTGCATATTTTTTAGACTTATTGAGCCGCAGACTTATAATATTCTAACCCGGAACCAGGACATTCCGAAGGCAGCTTTCCTATTCTGCAACAGCCTCAAGGTCAGCTTGATTTCTTCCGAGCCGAGGTCAGGGAGGCGGCCTGACTGAGCATGAAACCAATAAATATGCCGCTCTCATATTGCAGGGCGTTGTTTTTACGACCGCTGTTTAGATTTTGGATAATAGCCACATTGCGGTGGGCGTCGCAGATCAAACCCAGTTGATCCTGGGCCGTTTTCAAGACTGGCAGCAGACGGCGATATCTCTTCTTCAATACCGGCTCCAGGCTCTGCAGCACATAGCGCAGCTTTTTGGCCTGGATACGCAGGGTGTGGATCGACTGCCTATTCGTATAGTCGGTGCTCTTCGATCCCTTATCCAGGCGCTTCAGCCATTTCCACAGGCGCTGCTCCATATATAGCCGCAAAGGCTGACCGGCCTCCTCATTCTCATCCCAGAAGCCCTCCAGAAGCCAGGCCCACACCCTGAGCAGTCCCGGTGTGGTCACCCCGGCGGCCAACTGCTTGTATACCGCAGCTTGTTCCTTGTCCCGCTCCGCCGCCAATCGCTTGTTTAACTGTTCAGCTTCACCCAGCTGATCGGGGTAGGAACGGATGATTTCCTGCCAGCCCATGGCCAGCACGTCCAGCTCCCGGAGGTAACCGAAACCACCGGCAAAGCGTCTCAGAATGTCAGTAACATCACCATAGCGGTCCTCGTCCAGAAGCGGTTTGAAAAATGATAGCAGGGAACGCAGATGGCGGGTCTTGACCCTGGTCTGGTGGATATTCTCCGGGTCTTCCGGTTGGTTCAGGTACTTCACCTGCCAGGCCAGGGCCTCCTGCAGGTAGAATATACCCTGAGCGCGGATGAACGTCCCGACACTGGCCTTCACATCGATCTCCGGCCGGCTGGTCTCTTCATGGGGAGGCAGCCCCAGCAGTTCCAAACCGCGGGCATACTTGCTCTTATCTCCTACCAGCAAGGGATACATGTCCGCCAGGGCCGCTCCCACCCGGAGCAAATCCACCGGCACCCCGTCCTTTAACTCCAGCTCCACTTCACAAATGGGGGAGTTAGCCTGGCCGGCAATGATGCTGCCCAAGTCAGCCGCCATCTCTATCAGGCTGCCGGTCTCGGTGCGCAGGTCAATAGCGGTCCTTTGAAAATCGGTCCGAAACAGGGGCAATAATTCCTGGCCCTTAACGATGGATTGCAGCTGGCTGCCCACCGGTAAGCCAAGGAACGGCTCGATTCTGGGCGCATCGCTGGCCAGCTTGACATTCCACTCCCCGCGCACGAACAAGCCGCCGCCTTGACTGCCCTGGTCCTTGACCGTGGCCGTGCAGCTGTCGGTCGTCTTCCTGATCCGGTAGGAGTAGCCGTTTTGATACAGAAGCCGCTCCTCTGTATCGTAATAGGTGGTGGCATATTGGATGATCCTGACCTGTTCGGTCTTGAACAGACCTGATAAAATAGGGTCATTTACCAGCCGGGGATAATCGCCGGCATCGGCCAGTCTCAGTTTCAGCTCTATCTCCCGCATCTCGCTCATGTTTAAGCCACCTCCTGCTTTTTGCCTGATTCATCTTCATTCATATTCATTGTAGCCCAACCTACACATACCCGACAAATCCTTCCGGGAGAACCGTCCGAGACCACTGATAAGATTTCTTAACATGATGTCATGCCGAGCGTTAGTGAAGCATCTCGTCGCTGCATAAAAGCCACAATACGATGTAGTTGATGAGATCCCTCGTTGCCTTCGGCGCCTCAGGATGACAAAACAGGTAATTTTCAGTGATCTCTCGAACCGTCTCCTGATCGCTGTTTCCTTGTCGAAATCGGGGGAAACATACTTGATTTCGTTCCCAAATTCTATTTGACACATCCTTGTTGAGCCTTTATAATTTTACTTGTAATATTTATCTCAAGCGCAATTTAATATTCTGGTGGATTAGAGGGAAACCACTCCGGTTGCTCAATAACATACCAATATTCCATGATTTAGGGGCGACTCTAAATCCTGTAATATTGGTATTTATCATTTTCAGAAGAATAATAAGAACAGCTGATACGGGATATAAATGAGGGGAGACATTTATGTCATCGGTAATTGATCTTGACGATTATGAGCGGTTCAATGAACGGAAACGGAAAAAGTTGCAGCATGAACTCAAAATCTACATGGAAAAATATTTCAAAGCCAAATTAGGCAAAGGAGTCGACCATACCAGGATCATGATCTGGAAAGACACTCTGATCATACGGGGGGAAGGTTTCCTGACCGACCCGGAGAAGTACATCGTCGCCACGACGGCCGGCAAGGATGTGGTCAATTCAGCCCGCATGCAGGTGGCCAAGCAGCATTCCATAGACAACTTACCCTATTTTGAGGGATTATTTAAGGCCAAGGCCGTTCATCAGACTTATATGATCGAAGCGGAAAATGACTTTTGGATGCATGTGGTGATTTTTGACCGCATGCTGACTGAATAATCGTTTTAATCTTAACTTAATAGGTGGATCGAGGAGAAACTTAACTGTTGCTCCAAGGTAGACCATTGTTTTTGATTCCGAGCGGGAGACGAAAATTGTGGTCTTTTTTTATGGGAGGGGGGAGATCACTAAACCACAATTGGGCTTCCGTTTGATAGAACCAAGCATTTTGGGACACAAATTATCTAAATTATGGGGAGGTATTATTTAATGGCAGACACCATGAAAGCATTTCGTTATCACGGACCGGAAAACATGAGCTTGGACCAGGTACCCAAGCCGCAAATCCAATTACCCACTGACGCCATCGTCAAGGTTACCACTTCCACCATCTGCGGAACCGACAAACACATCCGCCACGGCGGAATGCCCGAAGTTGCGCCCGGCAGAGTTATCGGCCACGAGTTCTGCGGGATCGTCGAAGAGGTCGGATCAAGTGTATCCAAGTATAAGAAAGGCGACAAGGTCGCGGTATCCTGTGTCACCCAATGTATGGATTGCTACTTCTGCCGTCGTGGCATTTATTCCCATTGCACCACCGGCAGTTGGATATTTGGCTATATGATCGATGGCTGCCAGGCCGACTACGTAAGAGTACCCTATGCCGATTCCGGAATGCATCTGATTCCCGAAGGTTTGACTGATGAAGACGTCCTGTTCGTCGGGGATATACTCTCCACCGGATATTTTGGAGCTGAGAGAGGCGAAATCCAACCCGGGGACACGGTTGCGGTGTTCGGTTCCGGCCCGGTCGGAATGTGCGCCATGGCTACCGCCCGCCTGTGGGGACCGGCCCGGATCGTTGCTGTGGACATCGATGAATCCCGTCTGGAATATGCCAAGAAGCAGGGTTGGGCCGATTACGGCCTGAATCCGCAAAAGGTTGATGTTGTACAGGCCTTAAGAGACATGACTGATGGCCGCGGCGCTGATGTCACCATCGAAGCCAACGGTTTTGAGCCCACCTTCAAAGGGGCCATTGACGGAGTTAGAGCCGGCGGCACGGTTTCTTTGATCGGCGTTTTTGAATCACCCCAGGTCGTACCCATGAACACTCTATGGATAAAGAATATCGCCATCAAGATGGGACTGGTCAACGCCAATCGTATTCCTGAGCTGATCGACCTGATCAAAGAAGGCAAACTAAACATGAAACCCCTTATCACCCATACCCTGCCCCTGTCACAGGTTGCCGAGGGATATGATATCTTTGAAGAACGCCGCGACGGCGCCATCAAGGTGGTATTGAAAGCCGACGCATAAGTCATCTGACCGCTTGCAGCGGGCATAGTTTCATCATTGGCAATAACCTCGGGATAAACGACGGCGTGGTCTCCATGCCACGCCGTCCATAAATGATTTAATACACACGTTTCTGATTTACTACGATATATGATCTCTCCCATCATATATATCAGGACTCATGTTCAAGCCAGAAGACCTCCCCGGTGGGAGGTCTTCTGGCGTCTGGGCGCGATCAGGGGGACGTTGAGACCACTGATCGCGTTTCTTGATGGGTCATACTGAGCGTGGCTAAGCATCTTTCAACTGTATAAAGACCAATAATTACGGTGTTTGGATAAGATCCTTCGCCGCCGGCGGCTCCTCTGGATGACCAAACAGGTGCTTTATCAGTGATTTCGGGCGGTCCCCCCCATCGACCGTCCCCTTGATCTTCCAGTGAATATCGCACAATCCTTTCAGTTCGAATTTGTGCGCCGAGTTCCCCTATTCTTCTAGATGGCTAAGGCTCCCCACATGCTTCCCCCTCCCTCTGTTTCCCTTTCTTATCCTTGAGAGTTACTCAAGTTACTGTAGTTACCCTTTTTATAAAACTTGAAAAGTATAAATATTATATATAGAAAGAATCTGAAACAGGGTAACTTAAGTAACTTGGGTAACTGCTGCCCCTAATCCAGTTCAATCGCGCGGCTGATATCGCTCCAATCAGCCGGCTCAATCAGCAATCCGATCCCCTGCCAGAATTTCAGGTTTCCCGTGCCGGCCACGCTCTGATATCCTCTCTCCTTGAGGCGGTCATTGAAGCGGCGCATACTTAATGTGCGCTCCCCGGCGCTTTCCATCCAGCGTTGGTAATTTTCATATAAGACCTTGACCTGGATACGAGCGTCCGGGCTTTTTAGAGACACGTTTTCCTCCAAAAAGGCACCGATAAGATCGGAATCCTCCCGGTAACCGCTGGTGGCTCCTTTCACTTCGGCTGGGGTATCGAGTCCTTCTTGCTGCCACTTCAGACAGCCGGCCAGGCACCAGTTGAGGATTCCCGGCAGCTCGGCCTGCAATTTGCCGAACAATTGGGGATCCTGCTGGGCCTCCGGCACCGCCACCGTAAACGGGATCAGCTTGATACGGCGCCAGATGCCGTTGTCGGTGCCGGTGATGGTGGGTTTGTGGTTGGAGGCCAGCAGCAACTTGAAGGTGGGCAGAAACTCAAAGCTGTTGGCATAGAGCATCCGGGCCCGCACCAGGTCTCCGCCGGTCAGTTGTTTGAGCAGGCCTTCGGCCAGTTTGCGGCCTTCGTCCAACTCCACCGCCGCCACCAGGCGGGCTCCCTGCAATACCGCGATGTCTTCCCCGATGGAATCAGTACAGCGGGCGGTTAGGGCGCTCGAGGAGGCTTGCCGGGCATAATCGTTGCCCAGCAGGGCCATCAGGGTCTTGATCAGGGTGCTTTTGCCATTGGCCCCGTTGCCGTACAGGAAGTAGAAATCGTGTTCATCGGTGTTGCCGGTCAGGCAATAGCCGCATATCTTCTGCACATAATCGATCAGGCTGGTGCGTTGGGCGAAGATGCAATCCAGGAACCGCTCCCAGGTGGGGCAGGTGGCCTGCGGGTCGTATTCCACCGGGGCCAGCTTGGAGATGTAATCCTGACGCTGGTGGGGCTGCAACTCCCCGGTCTTCAGGTTGAGTGTGCCGCTGCGGCAGGTCAGCAGCCAGGGATCCTGGTTAAACAAATCGGGACGGATGGCCACCTCTGGAGCGGGCTGGGCCAGTTCTACCATGGCCCGTACCCGTTCCCGGGCTTCCGATTGGGTGGCCCATTTTAACACCTTCGCCCGGCGCGAGCCATCAACACTATACAATTCGGCTTCCCGGGGAATATCCCGGATGGTGCCGCAGGCTAGATGGTAAATCTGCTCGGTGACATCCTCCTCCCAATACCGGCCGTTCCAGATCGACCAGCAGCGGGTGAGGGCGCAATAGCGTACATTCGCGCTGTGCTGGTAGACAAACCGCTCGGCATTGCCCAGATCAGTGAGGGCAAACGCCTTTATGGGCGGGGTCTTGGCTTGGTCGGCTGCATTTTCCCCAACCTCGGTATTTTCCTCAACATCAGTATTCTCCTTAGCCTTAGCATTGGCCACTGACTCAGTATTCTCCCCTGCCGCAGCCTTCTCCCCAGCCTCAGCATTTACCACAGATTCAGCATGGGCCCCAGCCTCAGCATTCTCCCTGAACTCAACATTTGCCCGAACTTGAGCAGCATTTACCCCAACCCCAATACTACTCCCCTCTCCGGCTTTTTCTTCGCCTACCTTTACATACCCGGCCAGGAGAAGCAATTCATCCCGCTCCTCCGGGGGCAATGCCTTCAGGGCCTGACTCAAGCCTTTTGCCATGCTTTCCACCTCCTTAAGCCTAGAACCGCTTCCAGTTGCTCGGCCGGTTCCCCCAATAATAAATCGTTCAGATGCTCTATGAAGGTTAGATTCTGCAGAGCCCAGACCGGTCCCGGCCGGCGCAGGTCGTCTTCGCTGTAGATATGTTTTATGAACAGGTACATCCAGCTCTCCAGTTCCCGGCATTCCAACCGGGTCTGTTCGACTGCCTGTCCAAGGTCGGCCTCGATGCCGGCCCGGTGTTGCCACCATCGCTGCAACTCCTTACCGGCCCGGCTCTCTTCGGGGCTAACGTCCCGGCCCAGATGAAACCGGGCGGCCAGCTGCCGAATGGCCTCCTGGTTGCTTAACCCCTGGCCCAATCCATACAGATCGATGCTGTCGCCATCGGCCTGGCAGCCAAAACAATGAAACCGCTGGCGGGCGCTATCCAGGCAAAAGGAAGGAGTCCGCTCATCATGGACCGGGCAGCAGGACCACCAGCGACCGCCGCGCTCCGCCAGCCGGCGGCCGGGAAAGCAATGGGTGAATATATCCCGGATCTCTATCCGGTTCTTGATGTCTTCCACAAGGGATCTGCTCGCCATATCCTCTCCTCCTTCCGCTGCCAGGGGGCGACTGCCCGGCAGGTACGTACTTGTTATCATATTCCAATGCCTATATAATAAGGCTTGGGTCAAATTTCATCAAATCTGACATCGCGTTTGACTGCGTACCTGCCGGGGCTGGAGGCTATCAAACTTTATAAGGATCGCGTTTGACCTAACTGACCAAGGAGGATACAAATTTGTACAGTCTGGTGATCCATGAAGATAGCGAGCGCTTGACGATTGAAGGCAAGACGATGACCGTACCGCTATTCTATGCCGCCTCCACCGCCATCGAATTCCTGAGCCATTTGGATCGACCCTGGAGGGCCGACTCGGAAGATGGGGCTGACCTATGTTCGATCGACTGGGAACGCCCGGCTTTCGATCTGGAGGCAGCCCAAAGAACTCTTCTGTCCGAAGAGGGCCTCCCGGAAAACGAAGAAGGGGTTCGAAACGAAGCAGTAAATAGGGAGAGAAACCCGAGCCTTGAGGGGAAGGAGCCCAGTCAGGATGGGATACTGATGGGATGGAAATGGCGTGAAGTGGACGGGATAGAGTTTACCATAACCTTCGACTACCAGGGCGCCGACCGGCCTTACCAGATGCCGCGGGAACTGGGCCGCTGCCGAACCGCCAAGCCCTTCTTCCATTCCGATGCGGAGTTGGTCAGCCTGCAAACAGCGGTGGCCAACTGGCTGGTCCCCCGGACCGGCGATCTGCGTCCCCGGACTTACCAGAAACCAAGTCAACAATTCGTGGATACTACCGTGCAGATCCCCGATGACCCCGAGGTTCATAAGCGGTTGGCGGCCATCCAGGCGGAATACGGATTTGAGACGGTGGACCGGGAATACCCTCATTTGTGGCTGCAGACTTATATGGAAGGCATCTTCCATCATCGGACCAATTCGGTGGGCGTTGAGATAATGCTTACCAGCGACCGGCACGGCCGGCGGCAGCCTAGCAAGCGATACAAAAGCGAAAGCTTCCTGGCCCTGGCCTGGATCGAGATCATGTGGGCCATGGAACATGATATCTACGCCCGCATCTGCAAGACCTGCGGGTCGGTCTTTCGCCTTAACGGACCCTATTCGCGCAAATCCTACCAATGCTCCCCCGCCTGCCGCCGCCAGCGCCGCATCGAACGCATGGGGGGCCCGGATACGCTGCGCGCCTATAACCGCGAGCACAAGCGAACCTCCCGCGAGCGCCAGCGGCGCGTATAAACCCGATATTACGGCAATATTTCCAGCTTTCCGCAGGGGCGCCAACACCAAGCAAGAAATCCTTCGCTTCTCTCAGGATACACCTATAATGTTACTCTGAACGTAGCGAAGAGTCTCATTGCTTCCTCAGCACAATCACCTGGCAGCCTCTCAATAGGAATGATGCAACCCCAATAGCCGTTCCCCCTGCTTCCCGCCCCCTTCCCTAACATGTTTATCAAGCTAAGTCTTGATAACTTACATAGCGTGTTATATATTTAAACCACGATATCGTTTTTGTTCCTTTTTGTTTATTTATGTTGTGTTATGAGTTCAGCTGGCGGTTTTTCTTTGAGGTTTATGGTTGCTGGCGCATCACCATTTCCCTTACCGCGCCAGTTGCACCCTCCCGGAGATGAACCCTGGATGTTCGACCACTACATACCCCAGAATGGCAGGTAATACCGAAGGAGAGCCAGTCATTGACGATTATCAGCAGCAGCGAACACTTCAAAGCGAAGTTGACCGGGTTGATTGTTTTCACCATAGTTCTGTTTTTCGCTTCCTTTTTGGTGGGCCGGTTTGCCATAGCACCGGTAACCGTAGCCAGTGTCATCTTGTCAAAATTCGCCGCCATCCCCCAGGCCTGGGACCCCACCCTGACTACCGTGGTCTGGCAGGTGCGCTTGCCCCGGATAGTGCTGGGGATATTGGTCGGGGGAGCCCTCTCGGTAGCAGGGGCTTCTTATCAAACCCTGTTCAAAAACCCGATGGCCTCTCCGGATATCCTGGGGGTGTCAGCCGGTGCTGCATTCGGCGCCGCCCTGGCCATGCTCAACAATGGCGGCTGGTGGCAAATCCAGACTACCGCCTTCGTCTTTGGTATTATTGCGGTGGCGGCGGCTTATGCGATTTCATATGCCTTTGGCCGCAATACCATAACTGTCCTGATTTTGGCGGGAATTGTGGTTTCAAGCCTGTTTCAGTCTCTGCTCACCATCATCAAGACTCTGGCCGATACCAATAATGCCCTGCCGACCATTACCTACTGGCTGATGGGGAGCCTGGGCAAGGCCAAAAACGAGGACGTCCTGATCATGCTGCCGCCGCTGGCCCTTTCCCTCCTGATAATCTTCATCTACCGCAGCCAGATCAACGTGCTGGCCGCCGGTGAAGATGAGGCGCGCACCATGGGGGTCAACGTTACCCTGATCAAGTTGTTGGTGGTAGCCAGTTCTACTCTGATGACCGTGGCCTCGGTCAGCATCTGCGGCATTATTGGGTGGGTGGGGATGGTGGTACCGCACATCGCCCGCATGCTTACCGGGGCCAGCTTCTCGAAACTGGCAGTTACCTCATTCTTTATTGGCGGAGCGCTGCTCCTTACCATAGACAATGTCATCCGCGGCATCGAAGGGGTTGAGCTGCCGCTGGGGGTGCTGATCGCCCTGGTAGGGACCCCGGTATTCGTAGTATTGCTGGCCCGGGTAAAAAGGGGGTGGTCGTAGTGTTGACTGTGCAAGGGCTGAGTTTCTATTATACCCCCGGCAAAATAGTTCTGAAGGATATTTCCCTGGAGCTGGACAGCCATGATATCTTGTGCCTGTTGGGTCCGAATGGAACCGGCAAGACTACCCTGCTCCGCTGCCTGCTGCTGCTCAACAAGGTCAAGCGCGGCACTATCAGGATTGACGGATCAGATCTGACCAAGATGCCCGCCCAAAACCGCGCTAAATTGCTGGCTTATGTTCCGCAAGCCACCAGCATGGCTTTCCCCTATGAGGCCCGGGAAGTTGTGCTCATGGGGCGGATCGCCCATCTAACCATAGGTGGCCGCCCCACTCGCAAAGACCGGGAAATAACCGACCAAGCCATGGACCAATTGGGCATCCTGCACCTGGCCAACTCCATGTTCAACCAACTGAGCGGCGGCGAAAAGCAGATGGTATTGGTAGCCCGCGCTCTGGCGCAGCAGGCCCGGATCATGATCATGGACGAGCCCACCGCCAACCTGGACTACAGCAACCAGGTAAAGATGCTGCAGGTGATCAAGTCCCTGGCCGAGCAGGGTTACTCCATCCTGATGACCACCCATTTACCCGACCATGCCTTTCTGGCCGGCAACAAAGTGGCCCTAATGCGGGATGGACTGGTAATGGCGCAGGGACTGCCCGAGGAGGTCCTGACCAGCGCCAACCTGTCCCGGCTCTATGCCGCCCCGGTCTGTGTGACCACCGCCGATCTCGACCCTTGGGAAGGGGAAACCAAAGTCAGTGTTCCGATCATGAGTTAAATAATAAGCATTGGAAAGGGAGTAGAGAAATGAGAATTGGTAAGAAAGTTGTTGCCCTGCTGATAATGACCACTCTGGTCATGACCTGCCTGGTGGGCTGCCAGCAAAGCACCCCGACGACAACCCAGGCGCCCGTCCAGCGCACCGTAACCGATATGGCGGGAAGAACTGTAACCCTGCCAGCCGAGGTCAACTCCATCGCTACCTTTGGTTCCATCGGGGTGCTGAACTCGTTTGTGGAGACCATGGGGGAAGGCAGTAAGATCTGCAACGAGATGTCGCCTTCATTTACCAAGAAGGATACCTGGAAATACCAATATGTGTTTGCTCCCCAGTTGAAAGAGAAGCCTGTATTCGAGGATGCCAGCCGGGAAATCCAGATGGAAAAGGTTCTGCAGGCCAAGCCCGATCTGTGCCTGGCGATGGACAAGAAAACCACCGACCTGCTGGCCGCTCAGGGACTAACCGTGATTTATCTGGAATGGAATGAACTCGAGGATGTGAGGGTCTGCATCAATCTGCTCGGTGAAGCGCTTGACAAAAAGGACGTGGCAGCCGACTACCTGGCCTGGTTTGACCAATCCGTGGCCAAGGCCCGGGATCTGACCAAGAACCTTAAATCCGAAGACAAGAAAAAAGTCGTCTATGGCAGCGTCAGCACCCTGACCCAGCCTCATGTTATCGCCGAGTGGTGGATTGCGACGGCCGGCGGGGTCAGCGTGACCGACAACGGCAGAGCCGAGGGATCCTATACTTATACTTTGGAAGATCTGCTAAAATGGAATCCGGGTGTTATTATTCTGTCCGACAAGGCCATCCAGAAAGATGTGGTTGCCGATACCCGGTTGGCTGGTCTGCCGGCGGTCAAGAACCAGCAGATATACCCGGTTCCTGCGGTTGCGCATATCTGGGGCAACCGCACCCCCGAGCAGCCCCTGACCATACTGTGGACCATCAACAAGCTGTACCCGCAGCTGGAGACCACTGAGGCCCTGAAGCAAGACATTTCCTATTTCTATAGCCATTTCTTCAAAGTCGATCTGACTGACCAGCAACTCCAGGAGATTATCGGTTAAAAAGATTCTGGCCAAGAAAGGTGATAAATGATGAACTCAATAGACTTCAGCCCGGGAGCCATTCTGCGGGAGACCCAGCAACGCATCGAAGCCGAGCTGGGGGAAGAGATAAACGCCCTGACGGTGGAACGCCTGGTCATCGGCCTGTTTTTCACCGGGGTCAAGCTCAGTAACGGAATCGGCGGAATCTGTTTCACCCCGATAAAAACCATCCCCGAAGCGGTGTGCTGCCCCAGTTCCGCCAAAGCCATGCCCAATTCGGGCCGGATCAAGGGGTCACCGGTGTTGGACATGCTGGCTTACATGTATCGCGACAACGCCCTGCGCAAAGGGATCGGCATCGCGGTTTTGAACGCCCTGACCGAGACTTGCTGGCAGAAATCAGGCCAGCGGGACTATGCGGTGGGACGAGACATAGACGCCCTTGATATCGTGGCCCTCCCGGCCGGAGCCTGCGTGGTAGTGGTGGGCGCCCTGGTGCCGATAATCAAGAGACTAAAACAGCGGGGTGAGCGATTCACCATTCTGGAAATGGATCCCTCGACCCTGAAAGCGGATGAAATGCCCTATTTCGTTCACGGCAGCCAGGCCGCCGAGATCGTTCCCCAGGCTGATGTGCTGGTCATAACCGGCACCACCTTGATCAACGATACCCTGGACGATTTGCTGCGTCTGGCCAAACCGGGGGCTCATATCGTCGTGGTGGGCCCCACCGCCAGTCTTATGCCCGAGGCATTTTTCCAGCGGGGGGTCGACATCCTGGGCGGGGTATCGGTGACCCACCCCGATGAACTGCTGGATCTGCTGGCCGAAGCGGGTTCCGGCTACCACTACTTCGGGAAATACGCTGACCGCACGGTAATCAGCCGGGTCTCCTCCGCCGGTGAATCGGCCCGCCGGGCAGATGGGGCCGGCCAGAGTCTTACTAATATCAAGGTGCTCGAGTAAACGGAAAGGATCAGCCCATGAAAGACTTCAATCATCCCCTGACATCCAGGGAGGACACTTTGCGGCTGCTGCTGGAGCACAGTCAATTCCAGCCCCGGGTCGAGACAATACCGGTGCGGGCTTCTTTGGGCCGGATAAATGCCAGTGAGGTCACGGCCTTCAACACACTGCCCAACAGCCCCAGCAGCCAGATGGACGGGATTGCCATAAAATCAGCCAACCTGGGGGCGGGAGTAGCCATCGACTTAAGCGGACCGAGCGGTGCGATGCCCGGCATCGGCGATTGGCAGGAAGGCCGGGAGTATGTTTTCAGCAATACCGGAGTAGGCATACCGGATGGTTTTGATACGGTGGTGCCCATCGAATTGGTGGAAATTGACCCCAACGGAAAACTGATAATCAATCAAAAACCCAACCCGGGGCAAAATGTCACCCCGCCCGGCAGCATGATCCGGACCGGGGAGATACTGGTACCGGCCCATGTCCGGCTGGGCCCCGCCCAACTGGCCCTGCTGGCGGCTGGCGGCCGGCAGCAGGTAGATGTATTGGCCCGTCCCAGGGTGGCCATTATCCCCACCGGAAACGAACTGGTACCCGTGGGAGCACCGCCCCCGCGGGGCAAGAACCTGGAATTCAACGGCATCATGATCGAAGCCCAGGTGGTGGCCATGGGAGCCGAGCCACGGCTGTACCCGATAACCCCGGACAACCCGGAGGATATGCTCCGGGTACTGGAGGATGCCCTGGCTTGGGCGGACATCGTCATTTTGAATGGCGGTTCTTCCAAGGGCAGCGATGACCGGGCATTGGAGGTTCTGGCCAAGATAGGCCAAATGCTGGTCTACGAGGTTGATTTCGGGCCCGGCAAACATACCACCGTGACCATGGCCGGAGACAAACCGATCGTCGGTACGGTGGGACCTACCATCGGTGCTGAGTATGGGGTGGAGATGTTTGTAAAACCATTGATAAACAAGTATCTGTCGATACCCACGGTGGACCCCGAAAGGCTGGCGGTGAAATTGCTGGATGACATAGCCGCTCCCATGCCTTTTGATTTTTATATCAGGCTGGAGGTCCAGCGGATCAATGGAACCTATGTAGCGCAAGCCATCCCGCCCCGCGGCGCCGGCCTGGCTCGCCAGATGAATGCCAATGCGGTGCTGCGTGTGCCCAAGACGGTCAAGGGCTATAAGGCGGGAGACATGGTAGAGGTAGAATTGCGCCAGCCGCGAGCCTGGTTAAAGACGACCTGAAGCAGGTAAACGATGGCATTCGCTGCACCGCAATAAAAAAAACCCAACTAATTGCATATATGATTCCTCCTAATCATATATACAGGTTTCATAACCAAGCAGCCCAAATACCTCCCCTGGCGGAGGTATTTGGGCTGTAGTCAGTACCGACCGTTACCGGATGGCAAAAATGTCGAAGGCACCGAAAAAAGCGACCGGGGCGCAAGGGGGCCAAGACGCTTCCCAGACAGCTCAAGACAACAATCCCCTAATCGGCTAAAACTTTTTTGTTGACCAAAACGTCTTAATATTAAGAACATTAATATATGTACACATAATACATGTTTCTTAAGGGTGAGATGGTTAAGATGGGCAGGGACGCCGGCTACAATGCCATAACCACTTTGATCCTGGACAATCGGGACTCCATATACCGGTTGGCATTCAGCTATGTCCATAATCAGGCCGACGCCCAGGATATCGTGCAGGAATCGATCTGCAAGGCATTTAGTTCCCGGCGCACGCTCAAGCAGCCAGCCCATGCCAGGGCCTGGTTTTATCGAATTGTGGTGAACACGGCTATAGATTTTATAAGGAAAAATAAAAAGTATCTGTATTCGGAGGCCGATCTATTGGAATCTGAATCCACCGGCAGCGATTCTTATGCGGATCTGGATTTACAGGATGCGGTCAATAAGCTTTCCACCATTAACCGGACTATCATCGTGCTGCGTTTCTATGAAGATTTGGAGCTGAAAGAGATAGCCGACATCATGGACGAAAATCTGAGTACGGTAAAAACCAGGCTCTATTCCTCTTTAAGGAAGTTGAGATTGGAGCTGGATGAAACAGCTCAATCAGATTGAAACGGAGAAGGGAGTGCAGTATTTATGCAACGGTTGCAGCCCTTGATCAATGAATACCAGAACATCGAAATTCCGGAGGAGGTGGAGGTTATGGTCCGCAAAACTATCAGCGACTTTGAAAGCCGCCGCAGCAGAGACCGGAAGTTTATCAATTTCGCCGCGGCGGCAGCGGCCGCAGCCATCCTATTTGTGGGCGCGGTCAATCTAAGCCCGGTGACCGCCAGCGCCATGTCCAAAATTCCGGTGCTTAAAGAGCTGGTGCGGATAGTCACCATAAAGGAACTGACCTATCAGAGTGACAATCGGGAAGTCAGCATTAAGGTACCGCAGATAGAGGGGCTGCCCGACAGCCAACTGGAAAAGTCCCTCAACGAGAAATATCTGGAGCAGAATACCGCTTTGTATGAGGAATTCCTGGCGCGTACCGGCCAAGCTGAGCTGAGTCCCATGAACCTGGCTCTGTTCACTGATTATAAGATCAAGACCCATACCGAAGACATCCTAGTGGTAGAACAGATAAAAACGGAAATCGCCGCTTCGGGGGCGGAGTCGGTAAGATACGACAACATAGACTTGAACAAGCAAATCATCATCACCTTGCCCAGCTTGTTCATAGACGACAGCTATATTGATGTCATAAGCGATAATATCAGAGCGCAGATGCTGGCGAAGACCAATAAAGCGGAAGGCATAATCTTTTTCATCGAAGGGGACGGAACGGTGGGAGGAGGATTTGATAAAATCGCCCCTGATCAGACCTTCTATATCACCGCCGATTCCCAACTGGTTATCGTCTTTGATGAATATGCAGTTGCCCCGGGAAGTATGGGGATCGTGGAATTCACTATTCCTACCGAAGTCATCCGAGGTAGCCTGGTCAGCAATACTTATATAAAATAGAGGCAGGCAATGGACGTGGGATGCAAGAGCAGAAGGGAGCGAATGGCGATGAAAAGGACGTTCTATCTGATGATCATGGTCTGTCTGGCGTTTTGCTTTATCGGCGGAAGAGCCTATGCTGCCAGTGGTTTTGACGACGTGGGAGAAAATGACTGGTTCTTCCGGGGGGTGGAATATGTCAGCACCACCGGACTGCTGCCGGGCATGACGGATACCGTTTTCGATCCTGATACGGCCATCGACCGCACCATGGCCATAACCTCATTGCACAAATACTCGCAAATGAAGGGCTACGATGTATCGGTAGGCCTGGACACCAACATCTTATCTTATGAGGATGCCTTCGATATCAGGGAGGGTGCCCATGCCGCATTTCAGTGGGCCTGCGGGTCGGGGCTGATTCCGGATGAGGGCTCCGCCTCACTGAGACCTAATGAAATCATGTCCAGGGAAGACGTGGTGATACTCCTGTACGACTACGCCGTACTCTACGGCATCGACCCTGCCGCCGGTGAAAACACCAACATCCTATCCTATACTGATGTCTTCGACATGGCTCAGGAGCAAGGCTACCAGGCTTTCCAGTGGGCCTGCGGAGCCGGTATCATCATCGGCACCTCGGCTTCAACCATCGACCCGGCAGGCAGCCTGACCAGGGCCCAGTTGGCTGCCGTATTGATGAATCTCTCCGCTAAATAAGGAGAAACCGGGCCGGGCCCCACCGACTCCGGGTGCCTCTTGAATTCTTCCGATTGACCCCTTTGAGAACCGTCCAACCGTCCCCCTGACACCCCTTTCTAATGCTTGTGCATAGCCAGTCTCTCCCGGTCTAATATCTGGGGAGGTTCTTCCAGCCAGTCGTTGGCCATCATTATTTTGGCGCCCTCCTCGGCGTAGGAGCCGATTTCGGCCATGTATTTGGCATACATCGCAGTCAGATCGTGGCGCGGGCTGACGCCCATCGACACCCCCATTATACCGACACCGACGCTGTTCAGGAGCTGTATCATGGCCATCACCAACCGGTCCGAAAACGGCGCTTCCGTGGAGGCGGTTATGTCTTCGTCGCGGATCAGTGTCATACAAACATGCTCGTCCCGGGTCAGCTGCTGCAGTTCCCGCACGATATTGTCGGCCAGCTTCATCCCTTTTTCGAGATAATCCTGGACCTCCCGGTTGCGCGATACCTGGCGCAAGCCCATCAGCAAGACCTGGCCCACCTCGTTGCCAAGGGCGTTATGATATAAATTGGCCACCTCGATGGTCAACAGGGGACGCTTCTCCCCGAGAAATCCGGCCAGGAAGCCAGGCTTGTGGACCCGTTCGGTCTCCGGCGCCAAAGTGAGATAGGGCGGCCGGGGCAACACCCCTTTGGAGAGCATCAAATCACTCAGCTGGGTTCTTATTTCTAGAATCGATTCTATCACCTGGACGTAGAAGTCGCCTATGTCGGGCCGACTCGATAGATTAAGATTAAAGACGTTCAAGGTCAGATGTATCCTGGTCAAATTCTTCATGAAATGGAGGACGAAGATGTCTGAATACAGCGAGGGGGCGCTCAGATTCACGTCCTGTTCGGTGAATCCCATCGGTATGGGAATACCCTCCTTCTGGAAGGTGTCGGCCACAAACCGGACCCGGCTTTTTAAGCGGGGCAGCAAAGCGGCAATGATATCCTGTACCGCCTGGTCCTGCACAGTCCTCTCAAAATAGCTGAATATACAGCTCAACATGGTATATTTCTGAAATGTGGTCCACAAACAGGCCACTTCGCTCACAGTTATGCGAGGGTTGTGAACTGCCGGGACCTCTTGTATGTTGACGGAACCGATGGTCGTCTGCTGGTCCAATCTCACCATCTCCTTTAGATTTGTTTTCAGTTATTATCCGAAAAGGCGCAATGTTTTATTCGGTTTCAAAGGGGGCGATCCCAGCAGTCCCACGATACTTTACCCCGAATAACTTGGGGGCAGGCCACGAGTTATTCTAGTGTTTGTATACCGCCAGTTTTTCACGGTCCAGAATCTGGGGCGGTTCCTCCAGCCAGTCGTTGGCCATCATGAGGCGGAGTCCCTCTGTTGCATAGTCCCCGATCTGGACCATATGTTTGGCATACATGGCGATCAGGTCCCGGCGCATGCTGACCCCCATCGACACTCCCTTTATACCAATGCCGAGGCTGTTCAAAAGGGTCACCATGTACATCATCAGCCGCTCCGAAAACGGCGATTCCGTGGAGGCGGTTACGTCCTCGTCGCGGACCAGGGTCATGTACACATGCTCATCCCCGGTCACCTGCTGCAGTTCCCCCACGATGTTGCCAGCCAGCTCCATCCCTTTTTCAAAGTAATCCCTGACCTCCAAGTGGCGCGATACTTGGCGGAATCCCAACAGCAAGGCTTTGCCCACCTCGTTGCGGAGGGCGTTTAAATACAGGTGTGCTACCTCGGCGATCAGCAGGGGGCGCTTCTCCCCCAGTATGCCGACCAGGAAGCTGGGCTTGTGGATCCGTTCGATCTCCAGGGCCAGACTTAGACTGGGTGACCGCGGCAAAACCCCTTTGGCCAGCATCAAATCCGATATCCGGGTGTTGGTTTCTGTAATGTGCTGTATTACTCCAGCATAAAAGTCACGTATGTCCGGCCGGGCCGTCATGCTGAGATTGAGAACATTCAGAGTCAAATTCAACTGCACCAGATTCCATAAGAAATTAAGCGAGAAAGTATCCGAATACAGCGGAGGAGCGCTCAGGTTCACGTCCTGCTCGGTGAATCCCATCGGTATGGGGATCCCCTCCTTCTGGAAGGTGTCGGCCGCAAACCGTACCCGGCTATTAGTCTCAGGCACCAGATCGGCAAAGATTGCCCTGGTAGCCTGATCCTGCACTGTCCTTTCAAAATGGCTGAAGACACAGCTCAATAAAGAGTATTGCTGAAATGTGGTCCACAAACAGGCCACCTCGCCCCCGGTTAAACGGGCGTTGTGCTCCGCCGGAATCTCTTGCATGTTGGTTGTGCCGCTCGTCAACTGCTGGTCCAACTCACCATCTCCTTGCTTCCTTTTCATTTATTATCTGAATAACCAGCCGTTTCTATGTAATCGACCTGGCGGGAAGATGCTCGGCAAGGGAGTGATTCTCAAGTTGGTGCCCGCGTGACGCTCCTCAGGATGACATGACAGGTGTTCTCCAGTGGGTCTCGGACTGTCCCTTCCGCAAGACTGTGATTGTTTCAGGCGGGATCGCCCTTCTAGCTTCCATATTATGCAAATGTTTAGGAAGGGTGGATTTGCTTATGGCCTCCAATAGCACGCTTTTCCCAACAAAAAAGGCGCTTCACCGCGCCATGGATTCTTCGCTTCGCTCTGTATGACAGCTTAAATGCGGGGGGTGGGCATGGCAACCGTGACCGGGCCCTCGGTCCCGTCGCTGTGCACCTTGAGGATGGCTTCACTGATTATGGGCGCCACCGACAGCACGGTCAGGCGTCCGTCGCGCTTGTTTTCCGTCAGCGGTATGGTGTTGGTGACGATCACTTCCTTCAAAGGCGCCGCCCGCAGCCTGGTAACGGCGGGCCCGCTCAAGACCGGGTGGGTGCAGCAGGCGATCACCTGTAAGGCCCCCGCCTCCTCCAAAGCCCGGGCCGAACTGCACACCCGGTTGCCGGTGTCGATAATGTCGTCCATTATGATCGCGGTCCGGCCTTCAACCTCGCCGATGACCATAACATCATCCTTGTGGCGGGAGCCAGGCCGCTTGTCGATAATGGCCAGGGGCAGTCCCAGGCGGGAGGCCAGGTCGCGGGCCCGGGTAGTACCGGCCATGTCCGGCGATACCACTACTGCCTCGGGGCCAAATTCTTTGAGGGCCAGGAAACGGGCCATGGAGGGAACAAAATTGATGTTGTCCACCGGAATATCAAAGAACCCCTGTATCTGTTTGGAATGAAAGTCCACCGCCAGGACCCGGTCGGCTCCGGCCCGGGCGATCAGGTTGGATACCA
>CAZOMS010000007.1:0-29141 GCA_964580805.1 uncultured Syntrophomonas sp.
TTTGACCGGGCGACAATCCGCTGCGGTGGTGGTGTTTATGATCGATACCTATTCCCCCCAGCATGTAATTAAGAGGGAGCTATATTCATTGACGAAAGGCTCAGTCACAACTATCAAGCAGACTCCTCCCCGGCAAATACCTATATTGGTGCAAAAAAAGCTGGGGACATTATATAAAGAGTTTATTTTACGGGAAATAAATGCAAGATCGAGGGTAATTCCAGCTGCTCAAATCAATTCCAAATTTGATGAAGCGGAAGTCGAAAAAGACAAAATTTCAGCTATGCTTAGATTTATAGGCAAAAACCATCAACCCACGCATTTTTCAGGTTCGCTTTGCTATTTCAGAGCTTTGCAGAGTAAGTTCAAAAACAACCCATCTTATGCCTTTTGGAAATCGATGACCAAAGAGTATATATTATTCGAAACCAATTGCAGACACACTGATTTTGTCAAACCCGGATTTGCAACCGATACGGCGGCTAAAATCAACACTATCATTGCTAGCCGCGAAACGCCATGTGACTATCAGCCATTTTAAAACGCGCAAAGGGTATCGCAACATGCCCTCAATACATCATGCGGCTGTTTCAGGAATATAAAGAATACGATGCCAAAGACCGCTATGAGGTTGGTTAGTTTAATTATGAAAGATATTTTAATTAAAACATTCGCTATAATTACAGGCAAGGAACGAAGGCTGTTATTTGTTTTGTCGGCAGCCATGTTGACTAGTGCTATTCTTGATACTTTGGGGATAGCTTCGGTACTGCCGCTTATTAGTTTGGTCATGAATCCGGATATTGTGTCCCATAATAAATGGCTGCATAATATATACACTTGGTTGGGGTTCGCTAGTATCCGCAATTTTATAATATTTGCAGCGTTTGGGATATTAACCATTTTGCTGATCGGGAATACCTTATCAGCCTTTAATACATGGATCAGATTGAAATTTGTATGGGCTATAAATCATTCCCTTTCCACCCGACTGCTAAAGAAATATTTGTCACAGCCGTATATTTACTATTTGCATAGCCAGAGTGCGGACGTACACAAAAACATTTTACAGGAAGCCAATCAGTTGACGAGTAATTTTATACTGCCACTGATTAATATAGGCAGTAAGTCAGTTGTGATTGTTTTTATTCTGATTTTGCTGTTCCTGGTAAATCCACTTGTAACCATCTTTGCCCTCACAGTTTTGGGAAGCGCCTATGCATTGGTTTTTTTCTACACCCGCAAGAAAATGAAAGCCAAAGGGGAAGAGAGACTGCTTGCCAATAGGGAGAGAGTTAGGGTGGTTAGTGATTCCATCGGGGGTATTAAAGACATCAAAGTCCTGGGCAGAGAGGTCTTTTTCCTGCAGCGTTTTTCCTTTAATTCGAAGAGGTATGCGGAACTGCTGGCCTGGAACTCCTTAATTGGGTCGATTCCCCGCTATGCTCTAGAGTCTATGGCCTTTAGCGCAGTAATTCTGTTAATAGTCTATCTTTTTGTCCAGAACCAAAATTTGGACGGAATCATTCCCTTGGTGGGATTTTATGTTTTTGCCGCCTATCGATTAATGCCCGCTTTGCAAGAAGTTTTCTCGGCCTCTACGCAAATCAAATTCAATCAACCGGTAATGGATAAGATATACCAGGAACTGACCGATACCAGTTATTCTGCGACTGACGAATTAATAGACCGTAAGACGATTGCCAGGCTTCCTTTCCGGCATGTTTTCACAATTGAAAACATTGATTACACCTATCCAAGGAGTATCAAACCGGTCATTGAAAATCTATCCCTGGAGATTCGAAGGGGGACTTCGATAGGCTTCGTTGGTTTGACCGGTGCCGGCAAAACCACTCTGATTGATATTTTTATGGGTTTATTAACTCCCGAAAGCGGTAAATTGAAGGTTGACGGCATCGAAATCAATGAAACCAATATTGATGGCTGGAAAAAGAATCTGGGATACGTTCCTCAGGATATTTACCTGGGGAATGATACTGTCGCCCATAATATTGCTTTTGGAGTACCTCCCAGTGAAATCAACATGGGACAAATCGCGCGGGCAGCCAGGATTGCACATATACACGATTTTATAACCGCGGATTTACCCAAAGGTTATGACACCGAAATTGGGGAACGGGGTATCCGGCTGAGTGGAGGACAACGGCAGCGAATTGGTATTGCCAGAGCCTTATATGATGATCCGGAAGTACTGATCCTGGACGAAGCCACTAATTCATTGGATGGTTTGACCGAAGATTCTTTTGTGGAAGCCTTAGGCGAGTTAGCTGCGGTTAAAACTATAATTGTAATCGCCCATCGCTTAAACACGATCCGGAATTGTGATCAAATTTATCTGTTGAGCGACAGAAGAATAGTCGATCAGGGTAAATACGATGAACTGCTGGTTAGAAATAATTTATTTCGAGCCATGGCGAGAGTGCCTTTAGGAGATGAACACTGCTAATGAATAAAAACAAGGCTTTAATATATCTGCGCACTTTTAACATCGGCGGAGCCGAAAAATCCAATCTCCATATGATGAAGCGCCTGAACGCTGACGGTTGGGATGTAGAGTTGGTGCTGCAGACATCGGGAGGAACGATGGAAAATCAGATTCCCAAGGATATTAAGGTTACATACTTGGATGGGGGGCTATCTAAAACCGCACAGTACGATGCAACACGCTTGACGTACACAAAAAGCTTACTAAAACGCTTGGTACAAAGAATAAGTATGCGGAGATTTAAAGGAAAAAAATATGATATAGCCATTAACGGACTGCAGACAGATGCAGTTTTGTTAAGCGAATATATCATTGCTGAGGTTAGATTACAGTGGATTCGAATTGATTTGGACGCTATTAAATCCTATGGCAGATCTATTGGTAAACTTATGCGGTATTCTGATTATATAGATGGCTATATTTGTATTTCCCAATCCGTATACGAATCCTTTATCACGAATTTTCCTTCACTTAAAGACAAGGCATTTATTGTGTATAATTTCTTCGACCAGGAGGAGATGAGTGAAAAACTTAAGGAAAAATACGATCCGTTTGTTAAGTATGACCCCTCTATAATAAAGGTCGTTACTGTGTGCCGGATCCATGATCGGCAAAAAGGTGTTTTTCGCATGTTGGAGGTTTATAAACGCTTACGTGATGATGGTATTAATTTCTATTGGTTTGTAATTGGAGATGGTCCCGATCTTGAAGAACTCATACTTAGATCTGACGATTTTGGTTTGAGTGAAGGATTTATTTGCTTGGGCAGTACCAGTAATCCGTTTCCTTATTACTGTCATGCGGATTTGTGTGCTACGCTATCTTATTATGAAGGCTTTGGCAGGACTGTTAGCGAAGCCAAGTTGATGGGCAAGGCAGTGATCGCTACAGAGTTTGCCGGTATCCAAGACCAAATTCAGCATCTTGAGAACGGTTATATTGTCGGCAATAACGAAGATTCCATATACGACGGGATGAAGTTACTGTTGTCAGACAGACAATTGTTGCATACTCTAGCCAACGATTATCTTCCCAGTACCGTTTCCGATGAAAATACGAAAGCTGAACAATTGTATAATATAATTGATAGTCTACGAGTTCAAAAGTTCCAACAAGCAACGCCGGATCAATCCAGATTTTTTCGGCAATCGTAATATCCATTTAGCAATGATAAGGTGTGAACATATTGTCCAGACGCAGGGTTATGTTCATCATGCCGAGCTTGAGTGGCGGCGGAGCAGAAAAGGTCATGTTGTGTCTGCTACAAAATATGGCACGTTGTCAATTTGATCTCAGCCTAGCTGTACTGGACAAATCAGGATCTTATCTAAATGACTTGCCCGGTGATATCCCCGTCTACGACCTGCACTGCCAGCGGGTACGATACGCTCTGCCCCGGATTGTTAGACTAATCCGCGAGGTGCAACCAGAAGTTGTTCTATCCACTCTGGGCCATCTAAACATCGCATTGTTAATGCTGCGGGGCTTTTTGCCCAAGGGAACCAAGCTGCTGGTCCGCGAAGCAAACACCGTATCCTATATGCTGCAGGATTGGCAGTTCAGCCGATTTTGGGTTTTTCTCTACAAGTATTTTTACCCCGGGGCAGATATGATCATAAGTCAATCCTCCTATATGCGGCAGGACCTGATCGAAAATATTGGTGTGCCAACCCAGAGAATTATGACTATCTATAATCCAGTCGATATTGGCAGAATATCATCCATGGCCCAAGCCGAAAATCCTTATCCTGCCGGCGGTCATCCCAATATAGTGTGGGTAGGCCGCTTGACTGCCAACAAAGGCCCCCACCAGATAATCAAGGCCATGCCGGAATTACTGCATAAGCATCCCCGGGCCCACTTGTGGCTAATTGGAGAAGGCCAGCTGAGGCAGGAATTGTCACATCTAGGTCGAATTTTGAACATCCAGGAGCATATACATTTTGCCGGCTTCCAAGCCAATCCATACACTTGGATGCACCATGCTGATCTCATGGTGCTCAGTTCTGTGTACGAGGGTTTGCCTAATGTACTGCTGGAGGCTATCGCCTGCCAGTGCCCGGTGATTAGCCTCCTCCACCCGGGCGGGACACAGGAGATCATTGCACTAACCGGCCAGCATGAGCGATTTGTGTCCGCGCTTTCTTGGGATGACTGGTGGTTCGACCGTCCTCCCGCGAACACCCTGAACAAATTGGAGGCCCATTTTGGGCTGCATAAAATCATCCAAGAGTACTCGAACTTGTTGCAGCACTTGGAATAAGAGGTCTTATATGAGGATTATGCATGTCATCACCGGTTTGGAGACTGGTGGAGCCGAGACCATGTTGTACAAATTAACATCCTTCAGGCGAAAGAGCGTCTTGGAAAACATGGTCATCTCTATGACCAGTATCGGCCCCATTGGGGAAAAAATGCAAGCCGCCGGGATCCGGGTGGAGTCGCTGGGAATGGAGCGGGGTATACCTGACCCCAGATACATTCATAGATTAGCAGCTATGATGAGACAGGAAAATCCGGATCTGGTTCAAACCTGGCTTTACCATGCGGACCTCATGGGCGGATTAGCTGCAAATATTGCCGGTATACCAGTCATCTGGAATATTCGGCAAAGCACACCGAAGACGTCTGGAACCAAACCACTGGCTTGGTTTTCCTCCATGATGTGCGCCAAGCTGTCAGGCCGCATTCCCCAAAAAATCGTGTGCTGTTCGGAGTCTGCCGCGGAGACGCATCAGATGATGGGGTATGATGCCCGTAAATTCGTTATCATACCGAACGGTTTCGATCTGGAGCAATTCTGCCCCGATTCCGAAGAGTATGAATCAGTCAGACGCGAATTGGGGGTGGATAGTAAGCATTTGATTATCGGTCATGCCGCACGCTATCACCCCATGAAGGATCACCGGACTTTCTTAGAGGCCTGCGCCGTGGTACACCAGTTGCATCCAGAAGTACATTTCATCCTTTGCGGTGACGGAGTTCATCCGGGCAATCAAGAATTGATGAAACAAGTGTATGCTCATCATCTAAGTGGTGTATGTCATCTCCTGGGACGCCGAGACGATATGACCCGGATCACGGCGGCCTTTGATATCGCCTGTCTCTCTTCCATAAACGGAGAGGGTTTTCCAAATGTAATAGGCGAAGCAATGGCATGTGCCGTCCCTTGCGTAGTAACCGACGTAGGGGGCTCCGCAGCAATCGTCGGCGATACTGGAATTGTGGTCCAACCCGGTAGTCCTCATGATTTGGCTAATGGTCTGATAAAGATGATCGAAATGGGAAGGCAGAGGAGAAATCTGCTTGGAGAATTCGCCCATGACAGGATATACCGCAGATACAGTCTGCCCGAAGTCGTGTTGCAGTATGAAAACCTCTATTTAAGCTTGCAACCAAGTATTTCTTATAGCCGCGTCAACTCTTAGATAGTAGTCAGCAGGCAACGATGTAATCAGAAGTCCAACCTGCACGCAGGACATTCATGAGGATAGGATACATTTTGCAATGCCATCACTGCTCTTATTCCGGGCCTTTTCATCAAGGCAAACATATCCGATACCAAGGCATATAGGATGACGGGAACGCAATTACCTCAGGATTTAGTTTTGATGTCCGCGTTAAGGAGCGACGGTATCAGAGGCGCCTTGTTCAAAAACGCCCAGCGCATTTCCGAATGGGGTTGTCATTTTTATCAGCGGTACGTAACCTTGGCCAGGCGCCGGCGCAAGGCTTTGCGGAATTTGATGCGGGGATAACCAAAGATGACCACGATACCGGGCTGGTTCTTCGCAGGTAGGTTATATTTTTGTTTGAAATCTTTACTGTACTTGACGAAATAGGCCGGGGTACCGATCATGCAGCTGCCCAGCCCCAGTGACTCAGCTGCCAGCATGGCATAGGTGGCGGCCACCAAAGGGTCGGCAGGATCGGAATAAGGGGAACAGTGGAAGTACATGGCCAGAGGGGCGTTGTAGAGCAGGTAGTCCTGACCTTTGGCCGTCTCCTCAATAAATATACTCAAGGCTGGGCGGATGAAAGAATCTACCGATTCAATATATTCGCGTCCCAAAAAGGGCCGCAATAAGAAACTTAGTATTGGCGAGAAGAACCAGCGTGCCTTTTTCATAACCGTCACCACATCGGCAGCAAACTCCTGCACCTTGGCGTGGTTATCCAACACCAGAATCTCCACATCACTGGGCGGTAATCCCATTGGAGCGGTAGCAACCGCCGCGACAATCTTGTCAATCATCTCAGGTTCGACCAAGCGTTCCCGGAAATTGCGCACACTGCGGCGAGACAGCATCAAGTGGTACAACTGCTGGTAATCAGCCCGCATGGCCTTATCGGGTAAGGTTATTACATCAGCAGGGTCCATATCGCGGCCATTTATCTCTATGCACTCCCGGGGACAGACACACATGCAGTGGCCGCAGCCGATACAACCGAAGAAGCGTGGTGCCTCCACCTCCAGCCGGCCATCGACCATTATCAGCGGGGCGCCCTTGCAGACCTCGGCGCAAGTGCCGCAGTCATTGCATTTGTCTCTATCAAGTATTATTTGAGCAGCTCCGTCCGCCCGCCCGGTCTTGATGGCCATCTAGAATCCCTTCCTCAATTAGCAGCTTTCCCGGCTAAGGTTCTCGATATATTTATTATCAAGGCAACCCCGGGCCGGAATCATCCACCATCTCCTAAAACCAGTATATCATAAGGATAAATTGATACCGTATGGCAAAGTAATGGGGATCTGATGCTAGAAAATCGGAGCGAATTTTAGGCTAATATAGATCATTTGAATAACCGGCTTCGCTGACCGGTCCTTATTTTATTGTTATTCATAGCTTCGTAACCTTACCCCTCGTTGACTTCCACTGCCTATCAGCTTGAGGATGATAAGCACTAGCAAGACCCCGATAAGCGCCCCACCTCCATCAATAAAGACGTCGGATACCTGCGGGCCGCGTCCACTCACGAAAAACTGGTGCACCTCATCGCTGATTGCATAGGCGACAGAGATACCCAACGCCCCGACAACCTGCCTTCGCCTTTCTATTTCGTGGTGCAGCAGAGCCAACATGCTTACCGTCCCCAGCATCATATATATCGTCAGATGGGCAGCCTTGCGGACAGTGTTCTGTAATCCCCGTACCAATTGCGCTTGTTGCCCTGCGCTGAGGTCATCGAATCCGGGGAGCAGCAAATCGGCGATAACACGGATGGTTGTTCCGCTCAGCGCTTTTGACTCGTCGCTGGTTTGAGCCGAAAGACCATAGATGGCCGCCATCACCAGCAGCACCAGGGACCACAACAATACCTTACTTAATATCGAACGCTTCATTAAATCATTCCTGCCTGCAATCAAACCTTATAACAAGGCATTTAATCTGTCTTTATTTATGAATCAAGAACATAGCCTAACCAGTTTGCGGGAGTGGACTGAACAGGGCTACACAGATATCTATCTCAGCAACCATAATATCGCATAAAATAAGACTCCTCTCGCTTGTCGGCGCTAGGAGTGCTGATTACATTATAGGGTCTCTCATTGAACAAACTGAAGACTATGTCCGCCAGGGATTCTCCTAACCACTGACGCTTGTCTCAGCCAAGGCAGCTTGAGTGGCAGGCGTTAGATTATTACTGGGAACACGCACATTTCTCACCGTGTGGCTGGTATATCCGCGGCTAACGTTGAAGTCATTGCGGTTATCTTTCGCTATGCTTACCTCCCCGGAAGTAATAGTGTCCTCCACAATTCGTGGAGCGACTCCATCAATATTGTAGGCTGCCGCCAGTTGACCCAGGTTCTGTCCATCTATATCTTCAGGTACGAGGTTATGCCCGGCAGCAACCAGTTGCTCATATATTATATATTGCCCGGTTGTCAGCCTCTGTTCCTCGGCAGCCAAGCGCACGTCTTCACTAGCTGCATATATTTTCACCTGCCCTGCATAACCGCGCCGCGAAATGCTTTCTTCCAGAACTTGATAAAGCTCATTCTCGTCTATGCCAACAGTATTAGGGGCATTTATGGAGGGAACAATGCTTGATACCACCAGGTTATTCTGCCCAGTCCCAATATAATTCATATCGATGGCGTTATCGATCACCGCTGTGACAGCATTATTGACGTCTTTTCCCTTAAGATCCAACTGGTCGATCAGTGCCGATGACTCCTCATTAAAACTCGTTACCCCGACGACTTTATTGTTCGAATCAACTGCCATCTCTATACCATGGTGGATATCCAGTGATACATAAGCAACCGCCTGGGGTGTCACTAGCCGTTGCAGTGCCGGGTAGAACAGAAAAGCAACCAGCAGAGAAGCAACCAGCAACGAGGGTATGATGGTTGCAGCACTTCGATTATTGCTGTAAGTAACTTCCTCGCCAACCCTGGTTCCGCTGGAAGGTCTGTGAATCCTGGTGAACGTACCTTCAGGAGTAAGAACTATACAATTGTTACCGCTGACCTTGGCCACAATCCCGCGCTTTTGAAGACGCATTATCGTTGCACCCTTCTCCCCATCATTTAAATTTCACGTAAGAACTCAGGTGAATAAACTGATCCAGGTTGGCCATTATGATAGCGCTGGCAATAATGAATTTTCTTCCCCGCTCCAGGGTCTTGCGCTTGATCCCGCACGCCTTTTCCAATTCGTTTAAGGGCAACTGTTTTCTATTGGTCAGAAAATCCCAAAGCTCGTCGGTATGAGCCAGTTTACGGGCCGCCTGGAGAAGGGTCTTTCGTGAATCCCGATGCTTGGGGGACACATCCACCAAATCTTCGAAATCGATGGAATATTCAGCTAATATGCCTTCCAGTCGCTCCATCTCCTCCCGCCGCTCACACTCTATGGTGGTTTGATGGAAGTTTTCCCGGGCAACCTGCCCCTCATAAAATGTATTCAGGTCCTCATGGTCCAATGGCACTACGCGCAACTCTTTACTCTTACTGCGGGTGTAATCTTTAAGTCGATTCACAATTACGGTCTTACAATAGGATGAAAAAGGCACTTTCCTGCCCGGATCATACGAGTACACAGCCGAGTTAAAAGCCATCAGGCCAATACTCAACTCATCATCATGTCCCCACTCCAGCATGCGTTTACAATACTGAACGGCCGTCTTCATCACAAAGGGTTTATAAGCTTCTAAAAGCCTTTCAAGGGCGTTGTGGTCTCCGGCTTGACTCTTTTTTATAAACAGCAACAGGCTCTGATCAGTGACTAAATCCATAGAAACATACTCCAATTTGGCACCACGCGTATGAACGCTCACCATATAATTCGCAGGTCATGGTTAATTTGAGGGGGTACTTTGAACCCCTGCAAAATATTCTAATATATACTATTCTATTATTGAACCCCATAAAATGTTAATAAACAATAATTGATTCCAATCCGAAAACGCAGCTTCGGCTTTGAACTCACATATCATGGTAAATATACTGATAAAGCATGATGGATGTTTATCGTATATAATAAAAAGAATGCGAAATTCTGCTAATTCTCTGATTGAGATGATTTGGAGTGGGCGTTGTCATGAACAGGAGAAGATTCTTGGGCAGCATGGGGGCCGGATTAATATCTTTAAGCCTGGCAGGCTGCGGTCTGATCGATCTAGGCACTAGTCCCAGCCTGGAAAGTGAGAATGAGCAGGAACAACAGAATTCGGGATACAATATTCTGGTTGTTTATTTTTCTCACACCGGCAATACCCGCAAAATAGCCAATCAGATCCATGAAAAGGTTGGCGGTGATATTTTCGAAATTGTCACGGTGGATCCCTATCCCCAAAACCATGATGCCTGTCTGGCACAAGCAGGTAAAGAGCAAGCAAGCAACTATCGTCCAGAGCTTATAACTCAAATTGAAAACATACATCTATACAATGTGGTTTTTATTGGTTACCCAATCTGGTTGGAATTGATGCCAATGGCCATGTATGCGTTCCTGGACAAATACAAAATGTCCAACAAAACTATTCTGCCGTTTTGCACAAGCAGAGCAAGCGGATTCGGAGAAACTCTAAAAGATATTAAAACCCTTTGCCCTGGGGCCACTGTAACCAAAGGTCTTTCCATCTATAGAAAAGATATCGATAACGCTCAGAATGAGGTACACTCTTGGCTGCGCCGTACGGGCATGATCAAGAAATAATTAATCGGGGGCGATCAAGTGAAGAAGGTCATTGTATACGGTAATGCATTATTGTGCAAAATGCTCTACTATGAGGCCATAGATTCTGTAAATTTCGAAATAGCTTGCTTTACGGTAGAAAAGGATTATCTCCGGGACCGGAGCGAATTACTGGGATTACCCTTAATGACTTTTGAAGAAATCCAAGATACCTACCCGCCTCAAGCTTATGACATGGTGGTCCTTTTTACCGGTTTCCGGCGCATGCGGGAAAGGGCCGAAAAATATGAGTTGGCTAAGAATAAAGGATACAACCTGAGGAATTTTATCAGCCCAAAGGCGGATGTAACTACTGACATTACCATGGGTGATAATAATATAGTTCTAGGACAAACCCATATTGGCTTTGGCGGGACCATGGGCAATAACAATTTAATCAGACAGCACGTATATTTAGGGCACGAATTTAAACTGTGCAACCACATAGAAATAACCGCCGGATGTACTATTGGCGGTGAGAGTGAGATAGAAGATCTATGTTATATCGGCTTGGGGAGCATTATCATTAATCACACCAGAATATCCCGCGAAAACCTCATCGGTGCCGGCAGTACTGTTATTAGGGATACAGAACCCTTTTCAAAAAACATCGGCAATCCCAGCAGAGTCATTGGTTATCATCAGGAAGAAGGGGTGATGATGAATGTACACAAATGACAGGGTAATCATTAACTTTACTCCCACCGGAATGCTTCCTACCAAGAAGGTTACCCCTTACGTTCCAATAACCAGTCAGGAAATAATCGCAGATGTAAAAAAAGCTTGTGAATTAGGTATTACTAGTGTACATCTGCATATTAGGGATTCTGAAACCCAACGACCTTGCTATAAGAAGGAAACATATGCGGAAATTATCAGTAGCATTAGAGAGTTTGCCCCGGATTTGGTTATTTGCGTATCTACTAGTGGACGGCACTTCTGTGATTTCGAAAAGAGGAGTGACGTCCTGCTGTTAGACGGCGATTTAAAACCGGACATGGCCAGTCTTACCCTGAGTTCTATAAATTTTAATAACCAAGCCAGTATAAACGAGCCTGCAATGATAATGAATTTAGCCCGGGAAATGCTTCACAGAGGGATCAAACCGGAATTGGAGGCCTTTGATTCCGGTATGATCAATTACGCCAAATACTTAATCCGCAAAAATGTCTTGACGGCTCCATTCTATTTTAGCCTTATACTGGGAAACATTGCTTGTGCTCAAGCCGACCTGCTTCATATAGGTGTTATGATAAGTGATCTCCCAGCACAATCTGTCTTTTCTTTGGGAGGGGTAGGAGACAGCCAATTACCGGTAAATTCGTTGGCTATCTCAATGGGGTATGGCGTTAGAGTCGGGATAGAGGATAATTTTTGGTATGACCGGGCAAGAACAAAGCTAGCTACAAATATGGATCTTATTGAAAGAATAATAGAATTTTGTACAGCTAATGAGAAGGACATTATGACCCCTGGCGAACTAAGAACTATTCTAGGCCTAAATAAGGGCTATGGATCTTACGGGGTAGCATAGGCTAGAGTTCTGCTAAGGCATTGTCAGGATGTTAGCTGTGCTACAGCGGGAATGGGGGTAGTTTTCATAATTAAGCGAGCTTTAGATTTAACAGCTGCAGGACAACAGCACCAAGCGGGAGGAGACATTTTTTGCACATCGGCAAGATACTATTCTGGATTATACCCAGCCTGATTCTGGCAGTCACCATAATTAGCCTGGCCCACTCCTGGAGAGTTGGCAAATATATTACGGCTGTGCTCTGTGTCCTGTTGCTACTGTTTATCGGTTATCATTATTATGACAACAACCGGATAGTGGTGAAGCGAGAGTACGTTCTTCTGGAGAACCTGCCGCCCGTATTTGAAGGTTTTACAATCCTGCAGGTAACTGACTTGCATGGGAAGTATTTTGGGCATAATCAAGATTATCTGGCAGCTCAGATTAATGCCCTGGTATACGATATGATTGCCTTTACAGGAGATATGGAGACTAATTCGAGTACTTTTGGGCCTTTTCTGGAATTGCTGGAAGGAATCAAGAAGAAGGACCACATGTTTTATGTAAACGGCAATTATGATCTGGCATACGATTCCCTGACCGGTGAAAAGACAGAGGTCGGTACCATGTTGGAAAGGCATGGCTGTATTTTACTGACTGAGCCATATCCTATCAAGAAAGATGGCAATACCTTATGGCTAGCTGACGTTACTACCCGTCCCTATCGTGGATATGATGTGTATGCTGGAGTCCCCGCTCTTGAATTCAAAACAGATGAACAATACCAAGCCTATCAAAGTCGACTCGTGGAATTCTTAAAGATATATGCGGCGCCGGAACATGATGGCACGCTCAGGATAGGTCTAACCCATATACCCTTTACAAAGAGCGATGTGGAACAGGGCACACCCGTACTCAACACTATGCATTTTGATATTGTTATAGCCGGGCATTATCATGGGGGGCAGATTCGCATCCCCTTTTATGGAGCGCCATTTATTCCAGTGATGACCTCTTCGTTTGATGACGGGATTTTCCCCGACCAAAAGTATGTCAGTGGATTGGTAACCGGCCCCAGATTACAACAATATGTCAGCCGGGGCCTGGGGTCAAGCAATATACCTTTTAGATTGTTTAATACTCCGGAGATCAACCTGCTGACTCTTAAAGCTAAGTAGTTGCATTGAAAGGGGAGATAAAAAAGATGGATTATTTTGAAGTAGTCCAAGTGAGACACAGCGTGCGCTCTTATAAGCCTGATCCGGTGGAACCAGAAAAACTGCAGCGAATATTGGAATGCGCTCGGTTGGCGCCCACCGCTGCCAATCGACAGGCTTATAAAGTGGTGGTAGTTGCTACTGAAGGTAATAAGGAAGTCCTGCAGCACATCTATAGAAACCCTTGGTTCGTGCAGGCTCCGTATATACTATGTGTGTGCTCTGTCCCCGGAAAGAGCTGGGTGCGCAGTGATAAAAAGAATTACAGTGACGTCGATGCGGCCATAGTCATGGACCATATGGTTCTTGCCGCCACCGCTCTGGGACTTGGTACCTGTTGGGTGGCTGCTATTGATGTCGATGCGGCCCGGGCGATACTAAAACTGGACGATGCCTGGGAACCCATCGCATGCACACCATTGGGATACCCCAATGACTCCACCTTTAAAAAGGTACGCAAGCCTTTGGAAGAAATGGTGGTCTACACCGGCCCCGACCTGGGTGATTATAAAATGACCGCGGGAAAACAGTTTCAAATACGAAAACAACAACTCAAATCGTCCCTGGGGCGGGTTGAAGTGGTAAGGAAAATCCACAAGATCATATCCGATATTTGATGTGTCCCTGTATGATCGATCAAATGGGACAAGAATCAAATCCCTGGCATTTGATAATCTCCTCAATAAGTGCCGTGTCTTCATGAATCGATTTACCTGGATTCAAGCTCAACCATAACAAGGTTCTATCAGTCTGAAACATAAGAAAATACAACGCCAGCGTATCCTGGGTGTAATCAGTGTATCGAGCCACAAGATGATCTGCGATATATGTCTCCACTGCGCTCCAAATCTTCTTCGCCGGCATCCTCTGGTTCCTCCAGTCAAGAGTGACGAATTCAAACAGATCGTAAAAGGGAGGGTATTCATTGGATGCCACTTCCCAATCAAAAACCATGATCCGACCATCCGCAAAACAGATGTTGGGAGGCTTAAAATCGCGGTGAGCCACCGAAAATGCAACTTCGGTATCTCCCAGCCTGCTATTTATGATGTCCGTTGCCGCTCGAATTATCTCAATGTATTCGACAGTGGTATTGCCCAATACTGTCTCCAAGTAGTGCTGCTGATTTAGATAGTACCTGGTACTCCGGTAATTCATAGTGAACTTGGTTTTTTCACGCATTTGCTGCAAAAAGCTCATATGCTGTTGATTCAAAACATTGACTCTTTCTGAATCATGTCTGGTTTTTATAGTCGTCTGAGCTAGTATTGTTAAACCCAGCAGGTCGTTGCGAAAATCCAACCGTTTCGGAATGCCGTCCACCTTTTCTGCATAGTGTTGCAGGAAATCTGCTTCCATCCGGATCATGTTTGATCCGACCGTATCATCGGAAAACTTGGCATAACCTAAAATGTTGGATTTTTTATCACTCACTTGACAGGTACTCTTGCGCATTGTGTTCGGGTAACCTAAATAGAAGCTTAGGATTGGATCCCTGATTTGGTAAACATCTTCCACCCATGCCTTGAACTCATCCCGGAGACTGATGTCAACTATTGCAACTTGAATATACCTTCCAATTAACTTCCGGAAAAACCTGTTTGAAGCAAAATAAGGGAACAACAGTTTAAATCCCCTACCCTTGTTCACCACCGGTTGATAAATGGCCAGTGCCACTTTAAGCACCCGGAATGAAGCGCAGGGGAACAACCATGCCTTTCCATTAGTACCCCTGATGTAATAGTATTTACGCCTATCTGCAGTATCCCCGACCTGGCAGATCGTCTGCATCTCTTGGGGTAAAACCGTTTCCAACATGGTTCTCAACCTCCTGAGCTGCCCCTAGAAGCTTGACCCTCAATTCATTCCTTATATAAAAAAGCATCTATGAGTACTAGTCACATCCACCTTATTCGCTATATTGAAAACAACGACGGACGGTATCTATAACCCTGCTCTGCTCTCCTTCTGTCATTGCCGTACCCGAGGGCAGGCACAATCCATCAGCGAAAAGAAAATCGGAAACGCTAACTCCATCCCCATGCGTAAAATACGGGCATTGGGCAAACAAGGGCTGAAGATGCATGGGTTTCCATATCGGACGCGACTCTATATTTTCAGATTCCAAGGCTTCGATGACCTGCATCGGCCGAACGGCAGTCAATTCCGGATTCAGTATTATGATCGTCAACCAGCGATTGGAAGTGCCTTCGGTTATTTCCGGCATAAAATCGACCCCCGGCAGCCCGGCTAGCTCCTGCTGATAACGGGCAAATATGGCCCGCTTGGCCGCCACTCGTTCATCCAGTACCCGCAACTGGGCCCTGCCTATAGCGGCGATAATATTGCTCAGCCGGTAATTGTATCCCATCTCGGAGTGTTCGTACCAAGGTGCCGGGTCGCGGGCTTGAGTGGCCCAGAACAAAGCTTTGTTCATGGCCCCCTCATCATCAGATACCAGCATACCACCACCGGAAGTCGTTATAATTTTGTTGCCATTGAAAGAGAATAAACCAAGCTTTCCCCAAGAACCACAGGCCTTACCTTTATAAGTTGCCCCAAAAGCCTCGGCAGCATCTTCTACCACCGGTACACCATAGTAATTGCATATCGGTAAAAGAGAACCCATTTCAGCACTCTGCCCATATAGATCGACAATAACTATCGCCTTGGGCAATTTGCCCTGACGATTTGCCCAATCGAATGCCTTTTCGAGTGCAATAGGTGACATATTCCAAGTGGTTGGTTCAGAATCAATGAACACCGGTTCAGCGCCTAAGTAGAGGATCGGATTGGCACTGCCTATAAAAGTCAGGGAAGAGCAAAACACTGTATCCTCAGGCCCGACACCCAGGCAACGCAGGGCCAAGTGAAGGGCTGCCGTGCCAGAGCTAAGGGCAAGTGCTTTTCTGCATCCTAAATACTGGCACATCTCTGTTTCGAATGCATTGACATGGGGACCTAGGGGAGCAATCCAGTTGGACGCGAATGCATCCTTAATATATTCCTGTTCTGTCCCACTCATGTGGGGGGGACTTAAATATATACGTGGTGTTTGTTTGCTCATTGGTCTAGACCCTTTCTGCAAGAAAAATCTATACATTTGGTAACCTTACTATCTTGTATAAGATAATCGGCTGGACACGTTTGTTGGGATCCAGGTCCTGATAGGACGAGGCGCCCGAAGAGCTAATTAAACTCAATCTCATACGAGTAATTATAGTGTTCCTTGCCACCCAGGGCGTATTTATATTCTTCATCGCCCCTGGATAGGTCGAGGTCGGTTATCTCCGTATTATGTGTCAGCCATTTTATGGTTTCCATATCCAGCAGCAATCCCGGACTAAATTTCGAAAACTTGTTATTCATTGCTCCTCGCGGCGATATGATCGTCGAATTGTCATTGGTGACATATCCGCTGGAGAAGGCGGCCAGCTCACCGTTGATGTGTAAAATGGAATTAAAATTACCTTCCATTTTGGCTGTGGATATGGTGATTGGATTAAAATGGTATCTGACTGTTTTCAAGGACCAACTTAACTGTTTCCCATTTTTATCAACCGCTCTATCGTTATATACCTTCAGGATTTCCTTTTTGATTCTATTTGCAATAGGCGTATTAATTTTCACTTCTACACTCCAGTTCACGGCTTCGCGTTCAAGACGATTGCGCATATTACGAATATGACGGCGCATGTTTTTACTTAATGATTTGATATATGCTTCACAGTTTCTGCCAAAGTGGATGTTAACACATATCTTTTTATCAGCAATGGGATAATTAGATGCCAAGTAGTCATTAAGTCTGCTGCGTTCACTAATTTTGTTTAATACCAACTTGGTTCCTTTGAGTTCAGTTTTCAATAGTTGAAAAGCTTGCGCAAATTCATCATGGCTGATGTCCTGTTTATAGATGAAATCCAAATGCCCGGTCATCAATAGATCCCCAATCAAATAATACCGCTCGCCTCTTCCATATAGCGGTATGATCATAATTGTATCCTGATTATCATCAAGAACCTCAAATATCTTAGTCTGCAGGAGGAATCTATTTGGTGCGAACCGATAATTCTGACATACTATTTCATTAAAAGAATATGATGAATATGGGGTAAGAGCATGGTTGGAAGCATACATACTCTCCCACTTATCCTTAACGTCTCTAAGATTCGTCTTCCTGATAAGCAATTTTTATAACCTCCGAATTAAGCTAGTTAGTCTAACCCGTAGCCAATGGAGCTACTTCTACATCGGCATGCAGTTATGCTTTTTGATCACTACCGGAGACTCAGTTTTGTTTTGCAGGATTTTCATCGCTTTGATAAGTGTGGTCCGAGTCTGGGCTGGTGATATTATTTCATCGACATAGCCTGCCTCGGCAGCAAATTTGGGGTTAGAGAAGTTGTAGTGATACTCGTCTATCTTTTTCTGCCTGAATTCGGTTAATTCGTTTCCGCTGAGGGATTCGATCTGCTTATGGAACAAGACCTCTACCGCTCCTGAAGCACCAACCACGGCAATCTCTGCAGAAGGCCAGGCAAAGACGAAGTCCGCCCCAACGTGTTTGCTGGACATAGCAATATAAGCCCCCCCGAATGCTTTACGCAAGATGATATTAATCTTAGGCACAGTTGCCTCGGAATAGGCATAAACAAGTTTGGCACCATGACGTATTATGCCTTTGCGCTCTTCATCCATGCCGGGCATAAACCCCGGTGTATCAGTAAAGGTCACCAAGGGTATATTGAAGGCGTCACAAAACCGAATGAACCGGGCAGCCTTATCACTGGCGTTACATTCAACCGCGCCGGATAGGCAAGCAGGTTGATTGGCAACTATTCCGACCAAACCATTTGACAGCCGGGCGAAGCCCACTACCAAATTGGCCGCAAATGATTCCTGCACTTCGATGAAGCTGTGGTCATCAAATACGCGGGTGATAATCTTGCGGACATCATATGGGCGGTTATTAAAGAGCGGCAGAACATGGTCCATATCGCGCAGATCCTTATTCACGCCCGGAGTCATAGCAATTGGAGTCCGATCCTGGTTGTGTCGGGGAAGCATATCGATCAGTCCCCGAAGATGATCGAAGCATTGAGCTTCACTGCCGTGCCGGAAATGTGCCACACCGCTGAAGTTGGCATGCACATCAGCTCCCCCTAAATCCTGATTGGTTACCTGTTGATTCAACACATTCTTTACCACCCTGAAGCCGGTTAATGACATGGTCGTAATATCGTCGATAACATACACAAAATCACTTAGAGCCGCTGAATATACGGATCCCCCAGCACATGGTCCAGCACAGATTATGAATTGAGGGATGTAGCCAGATGCCATGGAATTATAATATAGCATCTCCCCAGTACCGACCAGCGAGCGCATGCCTTCGTGGATTCGGGCACCTCCGGAATCATTGATCCCTATCAAGGGACATCGACAGCGAATAGCCATCTTGACTAATTCGGCGATTTTCTTACCATGCCGCTCTCCGATGGATCCCCCCATCACCGTGAAATCTTGAGCATATACGCATACCTGCTTGCCGTGCACCTCTCCGAAGCCGGTGATAACTCCGTCATAAGGCGTTTTAGAGTCGCCCATACCGAAGCTCTTGCCATTTAGACCCATCTCGATGTGACTAACATCCGATTTGATCTCCTGGAAGGTGTTCTCATCGACAATGGCCAATATTCTCTCAATAGCATGCAGTTTTTCCTTACGATGCTGTTTTTCCAGATCATAGCGTTCCAAGTCCATTAGTACAGCCTCGCTCCTTGTCATTTAGGCAGTTCCCCGCCTGGCACGGTATACGACAACAGGTTTTTGGTGTTTCATTACATTTGAGTTTCATTAAATATCACCCTGATTATGGACCAAGGTTGCATTCATCTCTTCGGGCCGTTTGATAATCACTCGGTCATATTTAAGAAACAATACATCGGAGCCATAGTCTCCAATATTGGCCTTATTCTCTATACCTTTCAGGTTATTGACCATCAATTGACCAAAGTCCACTCCGCAAGCATAAGCGACAGGATAGGAAGCCTCCAATCTGGGATTGATCTCGTTTATGTAATAATCACCGTTGACTTTGAACATTTCTATGTTCATCGGTCCAACCGCACCTAACTGCTCAAGCAACTGTTCAGACAAGGAAAAAATGGATGGGTCATTTTTGGAAACAACTTTATTTGATATTCCGTTCAGCATACTAAGATTCTCCTTGGCAAATATGGATATCATTTTCCGGCTGATGAAGTCGATATAAACGTCGATATCATATTGAGGTCCTTCCAGGAATTCCTGTACTATTAGGTCATCATTTTGTAACATGAAGAGGGATAATTCATTCATAGTGTGGCATTTCGCAACCCGGCGGCTGCCTTCCCCGTCCACAGGTTTAACAAACACTGGAAAATCAATTTTTCCACAATTATGAGCTGCCAGGAAGTTCTCAAAGGAATTGAATGTTTTGGCGCACTTGAACCCATGGGCTACTAAAAATTCATAGAAGTTGAGTTTGTTGCAGCAAATGTCGGCAACCACATGATCAACCATTATGGGCATTATCCCCAAGTTCCGGAATTCTGAAATGGCTTTGGAAATGTTAATAACATCCTTGTCCAACAGGGAAAGAATAGCTACAACGTCATTGTAGCGGCATATCTCCAGCAAGCTGGGTATGTAATCCACATCGTCTACCGAAGGGACCACATATGCTTTGTCAGCCGCGTGCAATGCAGGGATCTTCATGGAATTTCCAGTAGCGATTACTCCAAAACCGGCCTCCGCAAATTCTTTTTTTAACACGTTCACTGCTTCGACCATCCTGCCCGGACAAGAAATCAATATGTTCAAGGTAGACTCCTCTCTGGCATGAAATTAATCCTATTTCACATTCCTTGGTCCACATCGGTGGTTGGATTAGCTAGCGCAGGAGCTTCACCGTAGTCGGCAGAACTGCCGATAAAAGCTGGCATGCTGGTCTCCCGGCCAGCCCCCCCAATCCCTTCTCTTTTAACAACCTTGAGTACGGTTAAGAAAATAATCTTCAAATCCAACCACATAGACTGGTGGTCAACATACCATACATCCAGGGTCAATCTCTCTCCCCAACTGACCGCGTTACGGCCATTAACTTGTGCCCACCCGCTAATACCGGGCTTTACTTCATGTCTCCGGTTCTCGTTATCAGTATAATAGGGCAAATATTGAGGCAATAGGGGGCGGGGACCGATGAAGCTCATTTGCCCTGTAAGGACATTGAACAATTGCGGCAACTCATCCAGGCTCAGTTTGCGTATCAATCTTCCATGCCTGGTCAGGCGCTCTTCAGAGGTTAAGTCTCTGCCATGCTCGTCTTGACGCGTGCTGCTCATGGTTCGGAATTTATAGATAGTAAATATCTGGTTTTTATATCCCAAACGTTTCTGGGGGAAAACCACTGGTTCCGAAGGCTCTTTTATTTTTATATATATGGCACAAATCGCCGTAACCGGAAAAGTCACGAGAATTAATATTGATGCAAACAAAATATCAAACACCGTTTTTATGAAGTGTCTGTACAATACGTGCTCACCCACCATCTTGTCGTTATCGTGCGCCCTTGTGTGATTACATTGGTTCTTTTGAAATCAACCTATATGGAGGCAAATCCCTGATTATCAGCGGTTATCTTCAATACCTGCGGGTATTTCATCATACAGATCCCGTCTTGGTAATCACCCAATTGGGGCAGGTTCTCCCTGCCGTTGATATTATTAATGATTAACGGGGCAAAGTTGATTCCACAAGCGTAGGCCCCTATATAGGTTGCTCCAAAGCGGGGGTTTACTTCTCCAATGTAGTAGTCTCCGTCTAGCCTAAAAACTTCGATGTTCAACGCTCCCGTTAATCCAAGCTCCTGGGCTAGTCTTTCGACTAAATCGAAAAGCGCCTTGTCGTGCATCGAAATCCCGGTGGCAGTACCACCTATAACCTTTAAAAACTTCTCCTTGGCAAATACCGACACCATTCTCTTGCTTATGGTATCTACGTAGAGGTCGACATCGTATTCAGGACCATCAAGATACTGCTGGATCAGCATATCGGAGCAACCGCCCCGGGCAAGGACGACATCATCCATATTGTGGCATTTCATGGAGCCGCGGCTCCCATCACCGACCACTGGTTTAACAAACACCGGGTATTCAATATGATTGCGATCAAATTCCCTCTGGAATTCTCCCAGTGAAGATACCGTAAGGGCACATTTAAAATCATGCTCAGACAAAAACTCAAACATGCGGTATTTGTTGTCGCAGATTTTTGCAGCCGTTAAATTGACCACCATAGGCTCCACATCTATAGCACGGAACTCTTGCGCTGCCTTTGCTAATGTGATTATGTCTCTATCCAAAAAGGTAATGATAGCTTTGACGTCATCCTGGCGGCATATCTCCAATAAGGCCGGTATGTATTCTGGTTCACCAACGGAGGGTACAATGTAGGCTCTGTCAGCTGCATAGAGACCAGCGGTCTGATGGGAGTTGCCGGTCGCTATGGTTCCCAGGCCGGCCATAGCAAATTCTCGCCTCAGTATGTTAACGGTCTCAAACATCATTCCCGGACAGGAAATGAGTATGTTCATAGCTATATACCCCTTTGATTCCTATTTGAGATTGGCTTCATTGTGAGATGCTACTATTTTTGGGGACTATAGATGGTTTTAGCTGGATTCCCGAAAACGGTGGTGTCAGCTTTGACCCTTCTGATAGCAACACTGCCCGCACCCACCTTGGCATTTTTGCCGACTCGGACACTGGGAAGAATCTGTACTCCGCTGCCAAGAAATACATTTTCCTCGAGATAGCAATGACCCATCAGATCGCAATAATCACTGATCACACAGCCGCTTTCGATTATTACATCATGACCCACTACGGTTAATGTGTTTACAATTACACAATCAGCGATGGTAACCTCTATGGAAACAATCGATCCGGGACCAATGATGACATCTTTGCCAATGCTGTATTCATCCGGTAACAAGACGGTAGGATGGATAAGGGTGGTAAATACCGCCCCCTTAGCCAGTAGTTTCTGATAAAGATCAGTTTTGGTGGTGGGATCTCCAATCGCCACTACCAATTCGTCACTGGGCTGCGGATCATAATCAGTCACTGTCCCCAGTATCCGATCGCTTTTATTGTATTTATCGAGAGCCTGGAGGTCATCATCCAAAAAGCCAATCACGTCCCATTTATTACCGGCGTGTTTTTCGATATCCCGAGCCCACTGGAAGGTTTCCCGGCCCAAGTCTCCAGCCCCGACTATCAACAGTCTTTTCATATGGTCTTCCCCTTTCCTTGCTAATAGCACTACATCTTCGACTTAATCAAGTCCTCCAGGTCTCCAACCGTAACCAGTCCCTTGACTTCCTTGCTTTCGATGGTCACCCCGTACTTCTCGTCGGCCATCGAGGCTACTTCCAGTATGGTCAAGGAATCCCAGTTTTCGAAATCCTCCAGTTCATCCTCCCGTTTGACCTCATCTACCTCCAGTATTTCGGCCAGCTCAGTGTAAAAGTCTTCCATGCGATTCCCTCCTTGCCTTAATACTCAATCATCTGACAAAATTCTAGTGGGCCTATCCTCATTAGCATGGAACTCGCTGTCAGCCCTACCCCAAAACCAGCCAGGCAGGTCAAATATGAATTGTCCACCAATTTGTCACCCAGGTTGAATGCCATATTGGTGGGGATCGTCGCACCGCTGGAATTGCCAAAGTGTTCCACGATATTGTAAGGCATCTTATCATAGCTGACACCCATTTTGTCTGCTAATCGCTGCAACATGAATTTGTTGGGTTGATGGAACATGAAATATTCAACTGCTTCCAATCCAGTTCCTGCAAAATCCATGAGGCTGTTGATCATGGGCGGAACTTCATTAACCACAAAATTAAATACTGCCATGCCATCCATAAACCAATGATCCAGGCTGCGGGAGTTGCCTTCTTCATCCATCACCATAACCGCCGTATCAGGAGTAGATGGCATCTTTAAGCCTCCGGCGGGAATAATCAGAGCATTTCTATGAGCCCCATCCATCTTGATATTAGCAAATACTTGGCTGTTTTTTTCAGAGTCTTTTTCTACAATGGTGACCGCTGCCCCATCCCCGATCAAGGGGAAGGTGTTGCGGTCCAGTGGAGAGGTCTTGCGGCTCAACACATCACCGTTTATCAGGGCCACTTTATTGATAGTGTCCTGCTCCAAGAGACTAAAAGCCTGCATCAATCCCACTAAATAACCAGCACAACCTTGCTTAACATCCAAGCAAACCATATCCTGCTTTAAATCCAGCTTGCCCTGGATGATGTTACTGGTGGGGGGCATTAAATAATCCGGAGTTTGGGTCATAAGGACCAAAGCATCTATATCATCCCTATGTATCAGGCCTTCATCCAAGAGGTATTTCAGTCCGAATATGGCTAGATCGGAAACGCAGGTTCCTTCAGTTACGATTCTATGCTTGTCATACCCCATGATTTTTTTTAGCTTCATGGATTGTTTGACGGAAAAATTGTAGTTCTCAACTTCGTCGTCAAATTTCACTTCGTTTTGGGGCACCACTGCCAGGATTCCGCTTATCCTCTTGTCCCGGTACTGTAAATTCAAATTCGCCCACCTCTTCTCTCAATCAGTTTTGTAATCGTTTCCAGACTGTAAAAATTCTCCGGCACAATATCGTTCACATCAATACTGATGGCAAATGTTTCTTCGATATCAGAAACCAACACCACGATATCCAGCGAATCTAAAAGACGTTTTTCAACGAAATCGCTGCTGTTTGTGAAATCTACTTCTGGCCGTATTTCATACAAGATCTCCAACAGTTTCTCCACTATAATGGACCTTCCTTGCGTTTGATAGCTTCCTTAATATACTATGGAAGGGGAGGCATTTCTAGTTACTATATCTACTCCTGGTTAATACTCCACCAATACAACTTGTTCGTTCAATATATAAAAACCTGCACGGCATTTGCCAGGCAGGTAGGTATCCATTATCTGCTCTTGCAACTCAGCCGTCATAACTTTGCAGTCTTAGACCTGGAGCTGTGCGCCCCCGCCTTTCGACGAGTTTGCCTTTTGTAGGAACTTGTATCGATAATGATTTAAGATTTAAATCACGCCCGGTTAAATTGTACCTTACCTAACATAATATGGGTACTGTTTCTGCGAAACTAATCCTACTATGTATGAACCTCCTGCTGTTACGAAGAGATTAAACGTCTCACTCCCCGAACCAATCCTTTACTAGTTGGGGGCGATCAATCTTACCGTTTTTATTCATAGGCATATTATCTAATTTGTGTATTTTGGTAGGAATCATGTATTTAGGCAGAAGCGGAACCAGGCTTTTTCTAATATCCGCCTTGGTCAGCTCATTACTTCCTTCATAGAACATGGTTATCTCCTGTTTGTCCTTGTTGTATAGTACACAGGAATTATTGACCCCTTCGAGGCTTAACAAAGTCGTTTCGATATCACCGAGTTCGATACGATAACCCATATGTTTGATCTGGGCATCTTTACGGCCCAGGAAGATAATCTCACCCTTAGCATTTGTATAAGCAAAATCACCGGTACGATATATGCGGTCAAAATAATTCTTGTTAAGCGGATTCTGGGTAAAGACTTCTGCGCTTTTGTCAGGATTATTCCAATACCCCAAAGCCAGGGAAGTGCCCCGCACACACAACTCTCCCTGTTCGTCTACGTCCGCTGCCCGGTTGTCCTCAGTCAAAATCAATATATCGGTGTTTCGGCAGGGAAATCCGATGGGCAGTTTATCATTGTCATCAAACTCTTTCTCTACAATATAATACGTACAATCCACGGTTATTTCGGTAGGTCCGTACAAGTTCGCATACAGAACGTCGGGCAGGAATTGGCGCCAATAATTCAGGTGGCGGTTGGGCATGACCTCGCCGGCAAAGAGTATCTTCTGCAGGCAATCGACCCGGACATGGTCCAACGCCCAGGTGTTGGCTACATTAATCATTACCGAGGGCACCCAGAATATGAAGTTGATATTCTGCTCGGCCACATATTCCATCAGTCTTATCGGGAAAGCAAAGTGTTGCTCGGGTATAAGAACCAAGGTTGCCCCGGTAGCCAGGCAGAGATATATATCCAAGGTAGAATTGTCGAAATAGAATGGGGCCTGGCTGCCTATGATCTCCTGGTCGGTAATGCTAAAACAATCGACCGCCCAGTCAATGTAGTCGATTACCCCGCGGTGGGAAACAACTACTCCCTTAGGGATACCGGTCGACCCGGACGTGTATATGATGTAGGCGGGGTCGGTGTCAATGACCGGCTCTGAATAAACATTCACTAGATCGCTGTCATACTTGTTACCCTCATCATAGGATTGGTTGATGTCGATTATGTGGTTTCTATCTACTCCGCTTTCAAGCAGCGTATTATAATGTTCTTCTGACGTAATAACTACAGGATTTTCGAGATTTTCTACTATGCTTCTGACTCGTGCTGCCGGCGCCTTCGTATCCATCGGAACATATATACTTCCGCTGTACAGAATGCCTAGGAAAGCAACGATACTATCAGCACTCTTGGGCAAAAATACTGCGATGGGTTGGTTGACACGTCCTTGAGTCTGTTTGATTATAGAAGCCAGACGCCGAGAATATTCCCATAGTTCGCCGAATGTAATCGATCTTTCACCATCTATGATGGCCAGTTTGCTGTCATGTTCAACTACCGTAGCTTCAAAATATTCAAGGACATTTTTTTGCATTCAAATCCCTCCGATCAAATTTGTGCTTGTTTTGCCATTGTCAAATAGTCTTTATATTAGACATGCTAATATACTGTAAAGATTGTATCTATATGTCTTAGTTGGACTCCAAGTAGGAATCGGATTCAGATTTAGATTTAAACATAAACCTGCTAAGATTCATCAATATCAATTGAAACAATCTTTCATTAATCATGTCTGAAACGAATGCATTGTGGGGGGTTATTATAACCCTTTGAAAGCTCCACAATGGATGGAATGCAGGAAGGGGTTCTTGGGAGAACACGTCTAGAGCCACACCCAGGAACTTATTGCTCCGCAGAGCGTCAACCAAAGCTGACTCGTCAATAACTGCGCCACGAGCAACATTAATTAGTATGGCTCCATCCTGCATGAACTCTATTCGACGAGCATTTATCATGTGGCGCGTTTCGTCGTTGAGGGGTACGGCTAGAATAACGATTTCGCTTTGTCCGAGAATCTTCTCCAATTCAGATGGCTTATAGTACTCATTGATCAGATCAAAATCAAATGGTTCAACATAGTTAACATCAACGGCTGCAATTTTTACATTAAAAGCTCTCAATCGTTTAGCTATCTGTATCCCCACATCGCCCAAACCAATAATTACCGCTGTCTTGTCACTTAATTCTAGCAAATCACGTCTTTTTTCCCAACTGCGTTTAATTTGGGCCTCATAAAAATGTCGGCTGTTTTTACATATTTCTAATATCTTAAGAACAGCCCACTCAGCCATCGGTGGACCATAGACGCCTTTAGCGACGTTTAGTTCTATATCGTGGCTATATATGTAGTCTAAAGGAACCCTATCAATTCCAGAACTGGTCAGTTGTATGAACTTTAGTTTCGCAAACCGGGCAATGTCATTATTAAGAAACAAACCATTGCAGATTATTGCTTCAATATTCGCTACATCCATTTCTAATGGCAAAGTTTCATCCAAGACTAACTGTACATTGTAGCCTAAGGCTTTTATCTTATTTAGTTGCTCTTCAGTGTGCTGAAACGCTCCGGTCATTAGCAACTGCATGAAACAAAACCTCATTTTACTATTTCGTCATCATTTTCAGCTTAATGGCCTGTATTCGGTCGGTAGTCACCGAGTGATTATTTTCAAAAAATAGCTCATCCGCCGTAGCCAGCCAAGCTTCATACGCTCTGATAGCCTCCACGTTGGCATGGAATTCAGCTTCTAGGTTTTCATCATTCTCCAGTTCTTCCGGTTTTATGAAGCTCCGGGATAGGATTACCATGCTGGACTTCAGGCGATAGTGTTCAGCAAGGATGTACTCCGCTGGCAACAAACCATGACCAAGGCTAGCTATACCACCAAAACCATAGGGGATACCTTTTTTTCTAAACTTATGGCAAAGCATATCTACCGTCCCGTCAGATAAAGGTTCAAACATGAAATCCATTCCATATGACAAGTGTAAATCATTAAGACCTATATGGACCGCGTCAATCCCACCCAGGTTCAAAATATCAGCAATATTCTCAACAGCCTTCGCAGTTTCACATAACAGAATGGTCTCAGCCCTGCCATTTACATATCCCAAAAAAGCCGCCACTTCGTCCCTACTTGTAAACATAGGAAGCATGACCATATCAGCTCCATCTTTTATTACTGTGTCTATTTCCTCCTGGGAACCTTCATATATAGGATTGACCCGGACAAGCAGCTTGGCTTTCGTCAGAACCCGTTTGATCCTTCTAACATCTTTAATGCTGTGATGGGAAATAACAGCATTTAAATGTCCCTGTCTTTCTTCCTTGCCAAGGACCTCCAAATCTACAAATATCCAATCCACGCCACTGTCCTCAGCAATTCTTGCACATTTCTCCTGGTTGGTTAAATACATCAATTTCAAGGGCATGCTATATCACCCTATTTATTACCTTTCTATTGTCTCTTGTTACTCATCTTCAGCCGCAACAACCTCGGCTTTGCCTGCGGCCGTTTCGGCAACATTAACATTATCCGTCATGGCCAATACTTTAACCATAGTTCGAATGAGAATCTGCACGTCGAGAGCAAAGGAAATATTATGAATATACCAAACATCCAAGGCGAGACGTTTATCCCAAGGCACCCCTTTTCGTCCATTGATCTGGGCCCAGCCGGTAATACCCGGGCGAACATTGAACCGTTGCTTCTGAACTTCACTGTATCCCTCTATTGGCCAGGGATGATATATAAGCGTAGGACGAGGTCCAACAAAGGACATATCACCCCGAACGATATTAACAATTTGGGGCAGTTCGTCTATGCTGGTTCTTCGGATAAACTTTCCTACCCTAGTGACTCTTTTATCTTCTTTGAATTCGTATACCCCACTTTGTTCCGCGCCGACATACATTGAGCGGAATTTGTACATCTTAAATACCTTACCATATAAACCTAAACGCTCTTGCTTAAAAACCACCGGGCCTGAAGAATCTATTTTAATAGCAAACGCTGTAATCAAGAATAATGGAGATAGTATTATTAACCCAATAATTGATAACATTATGTCCGCTATTCTTTTTATCCTTTTGTAAATCATAGTACACTCCCATTGTTTTATCGCCATTCTAACTCTCTCGTATATCGGGTTTAATCAAGCGGGACAATTAAAATGCATCCGAGATATTCCAAACTCGTTATTCCACCGGGAGTAAATTGCCAAAGCAGACAGATTTATATTTAGTTTATTATGTCTGGATTTGCTTTGTTCCGTTTGATACCATTTTAATTCACTATTTCCAGGCAAGGCAACGATATTAATCATGACCAAAACCCACGATTGTCGTGGGCCAATTATTTTTGCATGTTGTATTCTGCTGATCTGACGTACCGAACCCCCACCATTACTTTTGGAGGGGGTTCTTGGCAGTCCGCAAG
>CAZOMS010000008.1:0-28698 GCA_964580805.1 uncultured Syntrophomonas sp.
TGAAAATGCGGTTGTCCGGGTTTTTCTCCCGCACGTAGTCCATCAGGTGATGGTAAGCGGTGTTCTCTTTTTCGGAGTCGGTAGCAATGGTCAGCAAGCCGGCCGGCTTATTGACCACCAGCAGACTGCTGTCTTCGTAGAGTATCTTCAGACCCTGGGACACCACTTTGCCCCATACCGGGGAACCGTCTACCACCACTTCCTGACCCGGCTGTAAAGGGTGGTTGTACTGCCGGACTATCTTGCCGTCTATCGATACCTGCCCCCGGGTCAGCAGGGATTTTATGTTGTTGCGGGATTGCCGGGGCAAGTTGGCAACAAGGAAGGGCATTAATTCCGCCGCTTCGGTCACCGGCAGAGGGATTTTGTGATTGGCGTGTTTTAGTTTGCCAGGTTTGCAGCGATTGGTTTTTTTCACAATTCGGTCTCCTTTGGTTGGTTAAGTCGGGACCGGCAGTATCCAGAGGCTATCCCCGTTTCTTAAATGAATACCAGAGGTCTTTCAATCCGCCCCATAAAAAGACCAGGGTGACCAGCAGAGCGAACCCCCCGATAACATACATGAAAATATCCAGCAGCCAGGACATCATAATCCTCCGTCGGCAGTTATACTAAGGTCTATTCCGGACCAGTGATTTAAATTCCTTGATACCATTCTACCACAATCCCAGGCGTTCAAACCCTGGATGGGACGGGCACAGAATCACAATGATTTAAATTGGTGAAGAAACAGACCGTCTGGTGGCTGCCGATATCGGACTGCAGCCACAACTGGATTCCGGCCCTGACCAGATCATAAACCTTAATGACCGATCCCCATTTCGCATATCCGGGCAGGTACTCCTCCAACCGGCCGGGCAGCGTATCAAGCCGGACCGGGGCAAAGACTGTTTCGGCCTTGCCCGGGAACAGGGCTACATAGAAAATACGGGTTTCAACCAAGTCCTGGAAAAAGTGAGTTCCAAAGGACAGTTCCGGTATGAATCCCCCTTCTTCCCTGGCTACTTCGACCAGCACCCTGGCGTTGCATATCTCCGCGAAAGAGACCGGCACTCCCAGGGAAGGGGTGCTGCTCCCCCAGCGTCCGGGACCGATCAGCATGTAGGGATATTCCTCCCGGTCCACAAAGATCCGGTTGAGCCGCCCCACCAGCCGGGCCACCTGGTAACGGTCATTGACAGGAAGGGCATTGTAGGCATCGGGTTCCACATAAATGACCCGGGCCAGCGGCAAGCTGATGCTCCCACCCATTGTGTGGCGGCGGGTGGCAAACAAAAGGCGGTCAAGATCATATTCCAGGTTCAGCTGGTCAGCCCGTCCAGCGGGACTGGTCTGCAGCGGCCGGCATTGCAGCAGGTTGATGCGCAGCTGGCCCATGTCATCGAAGTTGGCAGTGAATTCGGTATCAACCGGGTAGGCATAAGCGGTGGCCAAAGTCCACAGCAGTTCCCTCATCAGGGCGGGAAATTCCCCCTGTAACAATCCCGGGAAGCTCAATATCCAAGCGTTAGGGACTGGCAGTCCCATTTCCCGGCAGCGGTTGATAACCTGGTAATCCGGGGCCGCCACCTCCCTCCACCACGACTGGGCACTCAGCTGCCCAGTCACAGCAGACAGACTGACGGCGGCCCACTCATTGTGGACCAGATCCAGCACATCCAGTTTATGCTGTGAGCAGCGGCCCAATTCCTCCGGGTCGGACAGCGCTTGCAAGGTGGGTTTGTCCAGGGCTGCGATTCGGGGATAATCATCATCGACCCGATCCACCGCCCGGGTTCCAAGTCCCACTACCAGGCGCAGCATCCCCGCCTCGGGATCCATGTCCTCGTGCCAGGTGTACGGATTATGGGACATGGCCACCCCAGCCAGGTCCGGGAAGAAGTAGTCAGAGTGCATGGAACCGGACACCCTCTGCACCAGTAAGGCCATTTGCTCGTCACTGTCGGCCATACCGCGCTGGAGCCGGTAAGCGAGAGCGTCTTCGTTCATAGTGCTGGCATAGATAGTCTTGACTGCCTGCTCGAAGTTGGCGTATCTCTGGCAGGAATCGCCCTGGTTGACACAGAAGACGCTCTCATATTTACCGGCAAAAGCGTTGCCGAAGCCATCCTCCAGCAGGCTGCTGGAGCGCACAATCACCGGTGACTGGCCGAAATAGTCGAGCATCTGCCCCAACTGCTCCTTGATGACCTCGGGTATGATCCCTTCCTGGATCCTTTCGCGCAGGAGCGGGGCCAGGCGAAAATAGTTCTCCTCTACTTTCTGCTGCTGGCGCAGTTCCCAGCACTGGTTCTCGACCAGGTAGGTATAGAAAACGTCGGAACCTATATAAAATGAGTCGTGGGGTTCCAGGTGCCGGCACCAGTCCCTGGCGGCGTCGGACTCCAGGATTTTGCGGGCCAGGATCATGCCCACCGATTTGCCCCCGATAAAGCCCGAACCGACCAGGCGGTTGCGCATCTCCACCAGGTCTTCCAGGGTAAGATAGCGACGGGCCATTTCCAGCATACGTTCCTCCCGTCCCAGCACCATTCGCGTCAATTGATCGGTCATGACCATTTCCTGCTCCGCCGTATCGTTTTTCCCCTGCCTTTTATAGACTAGCAGTTCTTCCGCATCCAGGAATACCCGGTCCCAATAATCGATTTTACGCTGCACGCTGCCCGGCCCGCGGTTTTGAAAGCGGGAGAATATGTGGGCGGTCTGGGTGCTGCTGGTGATGGGGACAAAGCTGTCCCCCTGGCGCGCATGGGGCAAAAACATGGTGGGTGAATAGCGGTTCCAAACCTTGAGCGGGTGGACATAGATCTCTCCTTCGATGCTGAACAGATCCAGCAGCAGCTGGGTGGTCTCGCGGATGCGGGCGATGGTGGCGTAGGAGTTGCGGTTCCTGATCAAGGCGAAATAGGCGATGGTGTCCAGTCTAAATAGATAGGGACAGGTCACCCGAAAAAAGTTGCCGATCATCAGGTCGGTGGCCCAGGCCGACAAAAGGTCGGAAAGGCTGTCAAACACATAACATACTCGCTTCCCTTCCTGCGTGGCAATAGCATGGACGTGGCTGGAAAACGACTCGAAACCGAGAGCGGCGTCCAGCCGGTATTCGATCACATCGAGTCCAGGGTCGAGGATGGAAGGGTGCTGCCCGAAGCGCAAATATGCCACCCGGCATCGCTGGCTGCGGGCCTGTTTCACAAAAGCCCTGGCCATATTGCGGTAGTCGGCAATATCTTCCACCTGCCATACCACGTTATCTCCCCAGCGCAGTCCGTCCAGTATATCGTCGAGTCCGGCCAGGCCGGTCGAGGCGCGGTCAAAAGACGACATGACTACCCATCTCCTTTCCTCAGATCCATCTTAAGCTCCAGATCCCCGCCCGGATCATGCCGGGCTCACTTCGCTGTAACTGTAGGCATCCTCGCCATGCTGGGTCAGATCCAGGCCGGTATCTTCATCCTCATCTGATACTCTTAAGGGAGAGACCAAGGTCAGTATCTTCAGAATACCCACCGTCATAACCGATGCAAAGCCGACCGTAGCCAGCACTGCCAGCAGCTGGACCCACAGCAAATGAGGATTGCCCATCAAGAGGCCGTCGACCCCAGCCGGATTTACTGCAGATGTCGCGAATACACCTGTGGCCAATGCTCCGAAAATACCGCCCACCCCATGGATGCCGAAGGCGTCCAGGGAATCATCATAACTGAAACGGGTCTTAAGGCTGCTCACGGCATAGTAGCAAAGCGGCCCAGCCAGCAATCCCATCAAGATGGCACTGGGGGCAGTCACGAAGCCGGCTGCTGGGGTGATGGCCACCAATCCAGCCACCAGGCCGCTGGCCACCCCCAACGCGGTAGGTTTGCCCTGGCGCAGCCATTCGGCCGCCGCCCAGCCGATGGCCCCGGCCGCTGCCGAAGTGTTGGTGACCAGGAAGGCATGACCTGCCAAGCCGCTGGCACCCAGGGCACTGCCGGCATTGAAGCCGAACCATCCGAACCAGAGCAACCCCGCTCCCATCATGGTCATAGGCAGGTTGTGGGGCACCATCGGTTCGGCTCCATCAGTCTTACGCGGCCCTAGCAGCAGACAGGCCGCCAGCCCAGAGATGCCTGAGCTTATGTGGACTACAGTGCCCCCGGCAAAATCCAAGGCGCCCAGGTTGCGCAGCCATCCATCCACACCCCATACCCAATGGGCCAGGGGATCATAAACCAGGGTGGTCCACAGCAACACAAACACCACGAAGATCGAATACCGCATCCGTTCAGCGAAAGCCCCGCTGATAAGTGCCACGGTGATGATGGCGAACATGAGCTGAAAAAACACGAATACCTGATGCGGAATGGTAGCGGCATAGGCCAGGTTGGGGTCTCCCCCCACCCCGTTCAGACCTAGATACTGGAGACCGCCCACCAGGTGCAAAATATCCGATCCAAAGCCAATAGTATAGCCGACCAGAACCCATTGCACCGAGACCAGGGCCATGGCGGTAAAGCTTTGCATGATGATGCTGAGTACGTTCTTACGGCGCACCATACCGCCATAGAACAGTGCCAGGCCGGGGGTCATGATCATAACCAGAGCGGAGCATATTATAACAAACGAGGTGTCCCCGGTATCTATGCCGGGACCTTCAGCTCCGCAAGCGAGCAGTGGCAGTCCCATGGTCAACAGCATGATATCCAGCGTAAACAGTGTTGCTTTAACAATCGGTTTCATTCATACCCCTCTTTTCCTAGTGAATTTTGGGCTTTTCACCGTAAAAAACAAAAAAGCGCAGGTGGCAGGCCGCCACCTGCATCCAAGCGCCATTGCTTGCAGTTGTTTATGAATTTATAGTGCCGCGCCGCCTTCCTCCCGTGTGCTGATGCGGATTATCCTCTCCAGCGGATAGACAAAAATCTTGCCATCCCCATGCTTACCGGTGCGGCAGCTGTTGATAATGGTGGATATTATGTTTTCCACGGATTCATCATGGCAGACGATCTCTACCTTGATCTTGGGATTCAAGTCCACCGATACCTCACGGCCTCGATAATACTGTTTCTGGTTATTCTGAAGACCCCTTCCCTTTACCTCGCTGGCGGTCATGCCCCGGACCTGAATATTTTCCAGGGCGGCTTTCAGGTCTTCCAGCTTGGCGGGCCGGATGATGGCCTCAATCTTCTTCATATGGCTCCCTCCTCCCGGTTTGATTGTCCCTTCCATCGGACAGCAAAAAAGGAGCCCAGCCCTTTCCCTCTGCCGGGAAGGCATTAGACTCCTTCGTCCAGGTTCATAGGTTGTAGATCTACTCCTACAGTATATTCGCCTCGCGTCATCTAGTAAATGGCCTTTGATCAAACATACTGTATACCTGACGCCGAATTCAGACCGGGGATTGGGTACCGACTGCATCCACCCATGGGTAGTCTCCGCTGGTAAACTCCTGCAGGGAAATGCAAGCAGGCGCGTGACGATGGCGCTGCTCCCGGATCACTTCCAGCAGCACCTGCAGGGTATCCAGGGAGGTAATCACCGGCACATTGAGTTCTACCGCCATGCGGCGGATCTGAAATCCATCCCGCGAAGGTGAGCGTCCCTGGGTCAGGGTATTGACGATCAGGTCCACTTGACCACATTTAAGCAAATCGATGATGTTAGGGGAACCTTCCGCCAGTTTCCTCACCGGTTCCGCCGCGATGCCCAATCTCCCCAGGGCGCGGGCGGTTCCTTCGGTCGCCAACAGTTTGTAGCCCAGCCGTGCGAAACCCTGCAAAAGGGGCAGAGCCTGCTCCTTATCACGGTCAGCGATGGTGGCAGCGATGGTACCATGGTCGGGAATATGGAGACCAGCCGCCAGCATCCCCTTATAGAGGGCGATGTGCAGCGATTTGTCGATCCCCAGCACCTCCCCGGTGGATTTCATTTCCGGACCCAGGCTGACATCGACCTGCTCCAGTTTGCCGAAAGAGAAAACCGGTACCTTGACCGAGTAGAAACCGGGCCGGGGTTGCAGTCCAGCTGTGTATCCCTGCTCGGCCAAGGTGCGGTCCAGGGCCGCCAGGGTAGCCACTTTGACCAGGGGCAGACCGGTCACCTTGCTGATAAAGGGTACGGTTCGGCTGGAACGGGGATTGACCTCAATGACATACAGTTCGTTGTCATGCTCCACGAACTGGATGTTGATGATGCCCTTGACCTGCAGAGCCAGAGCCAGTCGGGTAGTATAGTCCACCACTTTGGCGGCGGTGCGGACTTTGAGGTTATAGGCCGGAAATACCGCCATGCTGTCGCCGGAATGGATACCTGCCCGTTCAATATGCTGCATGATCCCGGGAATCAGAACCTGTTGGCCGTCCGCCACCGCATCGACTTCCAGCTCTTGTCCCAGCAGGTATTTATCAACCAGTACCGGGTGGTCATCGTGGAGCTGCACCGCAGCCGCTATATACCTTTCCAGTTCTTCCTGGTTGTCGACGATTTCCATGGCCCGCCCTCCCAGGACATAGGAAGGCCTCACCAGCACCGGGTAGCCGATGCTGCGGGCCGCTTCGACTGCTCCCGCCAGAGTAGTAACGCTGCGCCCGGGGGCCCGCGGTATTCCCAATTCCTGCAGCAAGCGGTCGAAACGCTCCCGATCCTCGGCCCGGTCGATATTGTCCGGGCAGGTCCCCAGGATTGTGACTCCCGCCCGGTTGAGAGCAGCAGCCAGGTTGATGGCATTCTGGCCTCCAAACTGAACTATAGCTCCTTCAGGCTGCTCCTGTTCAACTATATTCATTACATCTTCGAAGTTGAGCGGTTCAAAGTACAGACGATCGGAGGTGTCGAAATCGGTGCTGACCGTCTCTGGGTTGTTGTTGACGATGACCGCCTTACGGCCGCTCTCCTGTAAAGCCCAGGCGCAGTGCACCGAGCAGTAATCGAACTCTATGCCTTGGCCGATCCGGATGGGTCCCGAACCGATTACCAGAACTTTGGACGAGTCGGGGTCGGGCAGGGACTCGTTCTCCTGCTCGTAGCTGGAGTAGAAATAGGGGCTGACGGCGTCGAACTCCGCTGCGCAGGTATCGACCATCTTGTAGCACGGAATAATTCCCATTTGGTGGCGCAGGCGGCGCACCTGATCCTCCTGCCATCCCCGCCCAGCCTGCAAACGGGCGATATGTTTGTCGGTAAAGCCGCATATTTTGGCCTGCGTCAACAGCGGGGGGTCCAGGGGCTGTTCCTGCAGGCGGCGGCTGAAGTCGATGATGTTCTTTATTTTATGGAGGAAGAAACGGTTGATAGCGGTCAGCTCATGGACAGCATCGATCTCCATCCCTCGTGCCAGGGCTTCGGCGATTGTAAACAAGCGCTGGTCATCAGCCTGGCGCAGACGTCTCTCCAGTTCAATCGGCTCCAAGGCGGCTATCTCCGGCAAATTTAGCCCTTCTATGCCCAGGTCCAGGCTACGCACTGCTTTCAATAGGGCGGCTTCAAAACTGCGGTCGATAGCCATGACCTCACCCGTGGCTTTCATCTGGGTGCCTAGACGCCGCTGCCCGCCCGCGAATTTATCAAACGGCCAGCGGGGCATCTTCAGCACAATGTAGTCGATGGCCGGTTCGAAGCAGGCCATGGTCTTGCCGGTGACCGCATTGGGTATCTCATCCAGGCGATAACCAATGGCGATCCGGGCCGCCACTTTGGCGATGGGATAGCCGGTGGCTTTGGACGCCAGAGCGCTGGAACGGCTTACCCGGGGGTTGACCTCGATTACATAGTACCGGCGGCTGTATGGGTCCAGGGCGAACTGAATGTTGCATCCCCCGGCTATCTTCAGGGCCCGGATAATTTTAAGGGATGCATCCCGCAGCATCTGCAGTTCCCCGTCGGTGAGGGTTTGGGCTGGTGCCACCACCATACTGTCGCCGGTGTGGATGCCGACCGGGTCGATATTTTCCATACTGCAGACGGTAATGCAGTTGTCTAGTTGGTCGCGCATAACCTCGAATTCGATTTCTTTGTACCCGGCCACGCTGCGCTCGATCAGGGCCTGGCCGATAGGGCTGGCTTTCAGCCCCCGGGTCACGGTTTCCTGCAACTCAGCCTGATTCTGGACCTGGCCCCCGCCGCTGCCGGCCAGGGTGTAGGCTGGTCGCACAATGAGAGGAAAACCGGTATGGTGGGCAAATTCCCGAGCTTCTTCCCAAGAGGTGACGATGGCGCTATCCGGTACCGGTTCACCGATCTCGTTCATAGTGGCTTTGAACATCTCCCGGTCCTCGGCCCGGGCAATTGCTTCCAGGGGTGTCCCCAGCAGCGGCACCCGGTATTTGTCCAGGATCCCCTCCCGGTGCAAGGCCAAGGCCAGGTTGAGACCGACCTGCCCGCCCATCGAGGCTATTATGCCGTCTACTTTTTCCCGCTGCAGGATCTTTTCGGTGGTCCCAACCGTCAGGGGTTCTATATAGACCCGGTCGGCCATATTGACGTCAGTCATGATGGTGGCGGGATTGCTGTTGAGGAGTGCCACCTGGATACCTTCCTCCCGCAGGGCCCGGCAGGCCTGGGTACCGGCATAATCAAATTCAGCTGCCTGCCCAATAACGATGGGCCCCGAGCCGATCACCAAGACCTTCTTGATAGAGGTATCGACGGGCATGAGTCTATTCCCCCTTTTTATGATGCGGACGTCTGCCCGGAGCGGTGTTCCCGCACCATCTCCAGGAACCGGTCGAAAAGGTAGCCCGAGTCCCGCGGCCCGGGAGTGGCTTCGGGGTGGAACTGCACTGAAAAAACTGGCCTCTCCTTATAAACCAGACCTTCCACGGTGCCGTCGTTCAAATTGATAAAACTGACTTCCGCCACATTGGGAAGTGAAGCCGGATCGACCGCATAGCCATGGTTCTGGGAGGTAATCAGACAGCTTCCGCCGAGCAAATCTTTTACGGTATGATTACCCCCCCGGTGCCCGAATTTTAATTTATAGGTGCGGGCACCAAGAGCCAGGGCAATAAGCTGGTGGCCCAAGCAGATCCCGAAGGTGGGAAGAGTCTGCAACAATTTGCGGATCTCCCCCACCGCTGCCCGGCAGGCCTGGGGGTCGCCGGGGCCATTGGACAGAACCAATCCGTCCGGGTGGTGCTCCAATACTGCCTCCGCGCAGCTTCCGGCCGGCATCACCACCACCTCGCAGCCTCGATAAACCAACGAATCTATGATGTTCTGCTTTACTCCGAAGTCCAGCAGCACGATTTTTAACAGCCCATCCCCATACGTGACCGGAACCGTTCGGGTGACGCTCTCGACCAGGTCGAGCTTCATCCAGGATCGGCCCCGGCTGGCCGCCTCTATTATTTCGGGCAGGTCATCCAGGCTGGTAGTGAGGATCGCCCCCATGGGCCCATGGCTGCGGAGGATGCGGGTGATGGCCCGGGTATCGACGCCGTTCAAACACGGGATCCGGTATTGGGCCAGGAATTCGGCCAGGGTCCAGCGTGTTTGGTAATGATCGGGCCGGACGGCCATCTCATGTATGACCAGGCCGCGCAGGGCGGGGCTGACAGACTCAAAACCGTAATCCCCGCAGCCATAGTTGCCGATGCTGGGATAAGTAAAGGTCAGGATCTGCCCTGCGTAGGAAGGATCAGTGATGATCTCCTGGTAGCCGTTCATGCTGGTATTGAATACTGCTTCGCCATCAGCATAAACCGGACCGTTCAGCATCTGCCCGCTGAAAACCATCCCATTGGCCAAAACCAGATGTCCTTTCATTGTGCTTAACTCTCCTTCCTGGACTTTTAATGTCGGGCAAGCTGCTGTTTACACAGCCTTTGACAGGGATCCGAAGCCAGGATGCCGGCTGTGGCCGCGTCGGTATTTCACCATCAGTGCTCAGGCCCAATCGTTTGAATCATCGGTATCATTTGATCAGGCTGTTACCAGTGAGATACCGGTCCACCTCGCGGGCGGCCAGTTTGCCTTCCTGGATAGCCCATACAACCAGGCTCTGGCCCCGGCGCATGTCGCCTGCCACGAACACCTTCTCCATATTGGTGGTGAAGACCCCGAACCCGGCTGCCACATTGCCGCGGCTGTCCCTTGCCAGATGCAGTTCATCCGGCAAAGCATCCTCCGCTCCGCTAAAGCCGAGAGCCAGCAATACCAGCTCTGCCGGCCATATCTTGGCACTGCCGGGGACCTCGACTGGCTCCAGCCTGCCTGAAGGGCCCTTAAACCAATTGACCGCTGCCGTATGAACTTCTTTCACCTGGCCCCGGGCATCGCCGACGATGCGGCGGGTGGATACCATGTAATGACGCGGGTCTTCTCCGCTGACATCGATGGCTTCTGCCTGGCCGTAATCGATCTTCTGCCGGCGGGGCCATTCGGGCCAAGGATTGGTAGTCTTGATTCGCCTGTCGGGAGGCTCCGGCAGGATCTCCATTTGGTGAACGCTGCGGCAGCTCTGGCGGATGGCAGAGGCCACGCAATCGGTGCCGGTATCCCCCCCGCCGATCACTATAACGTCCTTGCCGGCTGCGCTGATATGAGCGTCTGATCCAGCTCCATCCAGCACCCTCCTGGTGCTGGCCTTCAGATAGGTTAAAGCCTGGTGCACCCCGCTCAGACCGGCGCCTTCCACCTCAAGAGCCCTGGCCCGGCCGGCTCCGCCGCACAAGATAACCGCATCATAATTGGCCACCAGGGTGGCGGCGGGCAGGTCCGAGCCGATCTCGGTTCCAACCACGAACTTGATTCCCGACTCCTGCATAAGCTCGATGCGCCGGCCAACCACGTCTTTGCCCAGTTTCATATTCGGGATTCCGTAAATCAGCAATCCCCCCGGCCGGTCCTCGCGTTCGAAAACAGTCACATCGTGGCCGACCGCGTTCAGGTAATGGGCACTGGCCAAACCAGCCGGACCTGATCCGACTACTGCTACCTGGAATCCGGTGGAGGCACCGCGAACCGGCTCCACCCATCCTTCCCGAAAGGCTTTCTCCGTTATCTCATATTCGAGGCTGTTTATAGCCACTGGCTCCCAATAGGTCCCAGCCGTGCAGGCCCCTTCGCAGGGGGCGGGACACACCCGGGCGGTGAATTCGGGAAAAGGATTGGTGCGGGCCAACCGCCGCCAAGCCTCATCCCAGCGGCCGGCGTAGACCATTTCGTTCCATTCCGGAATAAGGTTGTGCAGAGGGCACCCCGAGGCAGCGCCGTTGAGGATAATTCCGCCTTGGCAGAAGGGGACGCCGCAGTTCATGCAGCGGGCCCCCTGCAGGCTCATTTCTTCTGCATACTGGGGCAGCCTGATTTCATCCCAGTCGTTTATCCTTTCGGCGGGCGGCCGTTGGCCCGGTTCCACCCGCGGGTATTCCAAAAATCCGGTTGTTTTCCCCATGCCTGATCCACCTCCATAGCTTTGTCTTTATGCCCTGGTACAATCAGCTCCGGCTTTCCTTTGGGAGCCGGCACCATATCGTATGCCCGGTTAATATCCTCGATGATTTGTTTGTAGACAGCCGGAATCACCCGGGTAAACTGGGGCGTGAAGTCCGCCCAATTTTCCAGCACCCGGCGTCCCATGGGACTGCCGGTATTGGCCGTGTGTTTGGCCACCATGGTCCTGATTTTCTCCAGTTCACAAGGGTTGATAACTGGTTCCAGCAACACCAGGCTGCGGTTGCAAGCAGCCGGATTCAGGTTCAGGATGTAGGCAATGCCGCCGGACATACCGGCGGCGAAATTGCGTCCGGTTTTACCCAGGATCACGACTTGCCCGCCGGTCATATACTCACAGCCATGGTCGCCCACTCCTTCCACTACTGCGTTGATCCCACTGTTTCTTACGCAGAATCTCTCCCCGGCCCTGCCGTTGATATAGGCCTCCCCGGCGGTGGCACCATAGAACGCAACATTGCCGATGATTATGTTACTCTCGGCGGTCAGAGCCGACCCCCGGTGGGGGTAAACAATGATTTTGCCGCCTGACAGCCCTTTGCCGATGTAGTCATTGGCGTCACCCTCCAGTTCCAGGGTCATTCCCGGTGGAATAAAGGCACCGAAACTCTGCCCCGCCGAGCCTACAAAAGACAGCCGGACAGTATCCTCGGGCAAGCCTTGATCACCATATTTGCGGGTTATGGCACTGCCGGTCAGAGTACCCACCACTCGGTCCACGTTGTTTATTTTCAACCGGGCCCGGATCGGCTTGCGCTGTTCAAGGGCCGGCTGGCACATGCGCAGTAGCTTGCGGGCGTCGAGCGATTTCTCCAGCAGGTGGTTCTGGGACCGCCGCTTGTGGCGTCCCACCTCGGGTCCGGCAAAGGGCTGGTAGAGGAGCGGGGACAGATCCAGACGGGAGGCCTTCCAATGCTGAGTCTCCCTGGGCCTCAATTTGTCCGTGCGCCCGACCATCTCGGCCAGAGTGCGGAATCCCAACCGGGCCATGATCTCCCTCATCTCCTGGGCCACGAAACGCATGAAATTCTCCACGTGCTCGGGTTGGCCAGTGAAATTACAGCGCAGCCGCTCATCCTGGGTAGCTATTCCCACCGGGCAGGTATTCAAGTCGCAGACCCGCATCATAACGCACCCCAGTGCAATCAGCGGGGTGGTGGCGAAACCGAACTCCTCCGCCCCCAGCAGGGCGGCAATTACCACGTCGCGCCCGGTAAGCAGTTTGCCATCCGTCTCCAGGGCCACCCGGTCCCGGAGTCGATTCAATACCAGGGTCTGGTGGGTCTCGGACAGGCCCAGTTCCCAAGGCAGGCCGGCGTTCCTGATGCTGGTACGGGGGGATGCGCCAGTGCCGCCATCATAGCCGCTGATCAAGATGACATCGGCTTTGCCCTTGGCCACCCCGGCCGCCACCGTGCCCACTCCCACCTCGGAAACCAGTTTGACGCTGATCTCTGCTTCCTGGTTGGCGTTTTTGAGGTCGTGGATCAATTCCCCCAGATCCTCGATCGAATAGATATCATGGTGAGGGGGCGGGGAGATCAGGTCCACTCCAGGGGTCGAGTGGCGGACCTTGGCTATGGCCGGAAAAACCTTGTTGCCGGGCAGCTGACCGCCTTCTCCAGGTTTGGCGCCCTGGGCCATCTTGATCTGGATCTCGGCGGCATGCACCAGGTAGTTACTGGTCACCCCGAAACGCCCGGAGGCCACCTGCTTGATAGCGCTGCAGCGGGAATCCCCGTTTTTATCGAGCCGATAACGCTCCGGTTCCTCCCCGCCTTCCCCACAGTTACTCTTGCCGCCCAGCCGGTTCATGGCTATGGCCAGGCATTCGTGAGCCTCCTTGCTGATGGAGCCATAGGACATGGCCCCGGTCCGGAAGTGCCGCACAATCGACTCTACCGGCTCGACTTCTTCGATGGGAATGGTGTCAGCACTGTTGAGGTTGAATTCCAGCAGGTGCCGGAGAGTATATATTTTTTCTTTATTGATGCGGTGGGAGAATTCCTTGAATAGACTATAATCGGTCTCCCGGCAGGCCCGCTGCAGTAAATAAATCGTTTCCGGATTATACAGATGGATTTCCCCGTTTTCCTTGCACTGGAAATATCCGCCCACCTCAAGGGAATCCCGGTTGGGATCATTGCGGCTGAAGGCGCTGTTGTGCCGCATCCAACTCTCCCGGGCTATCTCCTCCAGGCCGATACCGTCCAGGCGGGAAGGGGTCATAGCAAAATAGCGATCCGTCAGTTCCCGGCTAAGGCCAATGGCCTCGAAGATCTGAGCCCCATGATAACTGCGCATGGTGGATATACCCATCTTGGTTAAAACCTTCAGCATACCCTTGACGCAAGCCTTGATGTAATGCGATCTGGCCTCGGCCCGGTTTAAGCCGGCAAGCAATCCTTGTTCGGCCATCCGGTCAACCACCGCCAACGCCAGGTAGGGATTGACCGCCGTCACTCCATAGCCCACCAGGGTGCAAAAGTGGTGTACCTCCCGGGGTTCGCCCGATTCCAGCACGATGCCCACGTTGGTGCGGATCTCCTGGCGGGTCAGATGATGATGCAGCCCGGCACTGGCCAGCAGAGCGGGGATGGGGGCCATTTCTTCATTGATGCCCCGATCGGAAAGTATGACGATATTGGCACCCTCTGCGATAACCCGGTCAGCTTCCCGGAAGATCCGCTCCAGGGCACGCTGCATGGCCCGCCCACCCCCTTCGGCCCGATAGAGGATCGATATCGCAGCCGACTTGAACTGCTCGTTATTCAACCCCTGGATGAGGCGCAGCTGCTCATCGGTCAAAACTGGATGGGGCAGCATGATGCAGGCTGAATCACTGCGCTCCGGATCCAAGAGGTTACCGGTATTGCCCAGAGGCAGGCTGAGCGAGGTGACGATCTCCTCCCTGATCCCGTCTATGGGAGGATTGGTAACTTGGGCAAACAACTGCTTGAAATAGAGATACAATAACTGGGGCTGGTCGGAAAGCACCGCCAGGGGCGAATCCATGCCCATGGAGCCTACCGGATCCCGTCCCTGTTCGGCCATGGGCTTGAGGGTCATTTCTATATCCTCGAAGGTATACCCGAAGGCCTTCTGGAGGCGAAGCAGATCCAAACTGGCCGGTTCTTCGAGGGTGAACGGAGTCTGAAGTTGTTCCAGGTCTACTATCCGCCGCCGGTTCCAATCTGCATAAGGGTGCAGCCGGGCCACTCCTTGTTTGATCTCTTCGTCGCTGATTATCCTTTGCGCCCTGGTATCGATCAGCAGCATCCGTCCCGGCTCGATCCTCCCTTTAGAAACAATCTTATCCGGTTTGAGGCCGATTACCCCGACTTCTGAAGCCAGGACCACCCGGTCATCGTTGGTGACATAATAGCGGGCCGGGCGTAAACCGTTGCGGTCCAATACCGCTCCAATGACCACCCCGTCGGAGAAGCCAATGGCAGCCGGCCCATCCCACGGCTCCATAATGAAATTGTTAAAACGATAGAACTCCTTCAGTTCAACGGACATCTGTTCATCCGTCTCCCATGGCTCCGGTATCATCATCATCACCCCATGAGGCAGCGAGCGGCCAGTGAGGTGCAGGAATTCCAGGCAGTTGTCGAACATGGAGGAATCACTGCCAGTCTCATCGATCACCGGGAAGACCTTGCCGAGATCCTCGAATAGAGGGGATTCGATCACCTTCTGCCGCGCTTTCATCCAGTTGACGTTGCCGCGGATGGTATTTATCTCCCCGTTATGGACCACATAGCGGTTGGGGTGGGCCCGCTCCCAGCTGGGGAAGGTATTGGTGCTAAAGCGGGAATGAACCATGGCCAGCGCGGAATCGAAATCCAGGTCGGACAGGTCCAGGTAAAAACCCCGCAGCTGCTCGGCAGTCAGCATCCCCTTGTAGACGATGGTCTTGGATGACAGGCTGGCAACGTAGAAGGTCCCGCCCTTGTCCGCACATAGAGGAATGATGGCCTTCTCGGCCCGCTTGCGTATGGCGTAGAGTTTCCTTTCGAAATCCGCACCGCATCTGGTAGTCTGGCCCCGGGCGATAAAAACCTGGATGAAGCGGGGCATGGACGACCGAGCGCTGGCGCCGATGGTGCTCCGATCAATGGGGACTTCCCTCCAGCCCAGGATCCTCTGGCCTTCCTCAGCCACGATCTGTTCAAATACATCCATCTGGTTGTGGCGGAAATCATCGTAGCGGTGGGCAAAAACCATCCCCACCCCATAGTTGCCCGGACCGGGCAGGTTGAATCCCAGCACCTCGCACTCCCTTCGGAAGAAACGGTGCGGTATCTGGATCAGGATGCCGGCCCCGTCGCCGGTGTTCCCGTCGGCCCCACTGGCGCCCCGGTGACTCAGGTTTTCCAAAACGGTTAGAGCGTCATCAATGATATCGTGCGATTTGTGCCCCTTGATATTGACCACGAACCCCATACCGCAAGCATCATGCTCGAAGGCCGGATCATACAGGCCTTGCCTGGCAGGTAATCCATTTCTCATCTTACTCACCCTCATCGGCAAATTTGACCGGGGGCCTGGCGCATATTAAAGGTCCTCAACACCGCCCAAACGGTGCCGAGGACCTCTTCGTCCCAAACATATCTTATTTTCTATGCTGTGATCGGGGCTGCGCCATTGCATCCCTTAGTGCTATTCTATCCACCCCATGACCCGGTGGCAATGGGCCGAGCGCAGATATAATGTATACATCGGAGCCTAGAACCTGGTCAGGTAACTGGTCACTTCCCAGGGTGTGACCTGGATGTTGTATTCATCCCATTCTACCATTTTGCCGGTGCTGAACCTTTCATATATATGGCTGCCCAGCGCGTCTTTGATGAGCTCGTTCTTCTCCAGTTCATACAAGGCTTCCAGCAGGTTGCCGGGCAGGCTGCCGATACCCAGAGCGATACGCTCCATTTCTTCCATTCGGTAGATGTTGCGGTCCACCGGGGCCGGAGGCTCGATCTTGTTTTTAATACCGTCCAGACCTGCTACCAGCATGACCGCCATCGCCAAATAGGGATTGCAGGTGGGATCCGGGTTTCTTACCTCGATGCGGGTGCTGGCGCCCCGCTTGGCTGGGACCCGCACCAGGCAGCTGCGGTTGGCTCCCGACCAGGCAATGTTCACCGGGGCTTCATAACCAGGCACCAGCCGTTTGTAGGAATTGACGGTCGGATTGGTAATGGCCGCAAAGGAGCGGGCATGCTTCAGAATACCGCCCATATAGTAACGGGCGGTGTCACTCAACTGATCCCGGCCATTGGGATCGTAGAAGGCGTTCTGTCCGTCCTTGAACAACGACTGGTGGGTGTGCATGCCGGAGCCGTTGATGCCAAAGATCGGTTTGGGCATGAAAGAGGCATGCAATCCGTGGCGCTGGGCTATGGAACGTACTACCAGCTTGAATGTCATAATAGCATCGGCAACCTGCAGGGCGTCCCCGTATTTGAAATCGATCTCGTGCTGACCGGGGGCCACCTCGTGGTGGGAAGCCTCGATCTCGAAGCCCATCTCCTCAAGGGTCAGGTCCATGTCACGCCGGGCATTCTCGCCCAGGTCGATCGGGGCCAGGTCGAAGTAGCCGGCTTCGTCCTGGGTCTGGGTGGTGGCGTGACCTTTCTCGTCAGACAGGAACAGGAAGAATTCCGCCTCCGGACCGACGTTCATCGTGTACCCCAGGTCATGGGCTTCCTGCAGCACCCGCTTCAGATTGTTGCGGGGGCAGCCGGGGAAGGGGTTTCCGTCGGGCAGGTAAATATCGCAGATCAGACGGGCCACCTTGCCATTGGCGGAACGCCAGGGGAATATGACAAACGTTTTCAAATCGGGCACCAAATACATATCCGATTCGGAAATATCAGCAAAACCGTTGATGGATGAGCCGTCGAACATTATCTCCCCGTTGAGCACCTTGTCCAGCTGGCTGATCGGTACCGCCAGATTTTTCATGATGCCGCCAATGTCGGTGAACTGCAGTCTCAGGAACCTGACGTCGTTCTCCTTGACTTTAGCGATGATTTCTGATTTCTTGTCCTTCATGATCGTCTCTCCTCTCTGTCAATCCTGGGCTCCGAAGGCGGTTATGACCGCCTGAGCCAGTTCTCGCATGGATATGCTGCGGTTCATGCTCTCCTTTTGCATTGTGCGGTAAGCTGCAGCCTCGTCAATATTCAGATTTTTCATCAGGATCCCCTTGGCTTTCTCTATCATCCTGCGGCTTCGGAGGGTTTCTTTTAGGGTTGTCACCTGTTCTTGGACAGATGCCAGCCGGTTTTGGTAGAGAAGGAGTACATCGATGACTGCCAACAGTGTCTCCTCCGTATAAGGCTTCTGGATGTGGGCCACTTCCGCCGGGATCCGGTTTAGAGACCCCTGTACCAGCACCAGCACCGAACTAATCCCATCTCCCTCGATTATGCCGGCAATCTCGGGTATACTTCCCCCTTCCAGACTCGAATCCATTATCACCAGGTCAGGATACATGGTGCGAGCCCGGCGCAGCAGTTCCGGAGCATTGCCAGCCTCGGCCTCGACCAGATACCCGGACCTGGTCAGCAATTCTTTAAGCCGCCGTCGGCTGTTGTCCCTGCCATCACCGATAAGTATGGTTGCCTGCTTCACATCCTCATCACCTGCCTCATAAAAAATGCCCACGGTATGGCTGGAGATTACAGCTGACCATGGACACCATCGTCCGTTTGTTATTCTTTTTACACGCTCATTATATAAACTGTCCCTGCTGACCACAAGGGGGTGGGAGCGATTATACTGTATACTTGGGCATTAGGAGCATTCCTGTAATCCCTTAGCACGATCTTTGAAAAAAGAGACGCCAATCCCTACAATGAAATTGTGCTGAAACCCGCAAAAGTAAGGCACAAAATCAGAGTTGAGGAGGCGTCCCTATATGAAAAGTACACAAAACCAGAAGATTTCGCAAATCAAATTTTCGACCCTGGTGGTAGGTATCGATGTGGCCAAGGAGACCCACTACGCCAGAGCCTTTGATTTCAGAGGCATGGAGCTGGCCAAGCTGCTTAGATTCAGCAACACTGCCGAAGGCTATCAAAAGCTGGAAGAGTGGACGCAAGAAATTTGCCGGCAGCGACAAAAGACGGACATTATCGTAGGCTTCGAGCCCACCGGACATTACTGGTTCACGCTGGGAGATCATCTTAAGTCCCACGGCCACCGACTGGCGATAGTCAACCCGTTTCATGTAAAAAGGAGCAAAGAACTGGATGACAACAGCCCCAGCAAGAGTGACAGCAAAGACCCCAAGACCATCGCCATGCTGGTTAAGGATGGCCGTTACCGTGAAGTATACATTCCCGAGGGCTTGTATCAGGAAATGCGGGTAGTGGTGGCCGAAAGGGATCGGCTGGTGCAACGACTGATAACCATCAACAACAATGTGAGCCGGTGGATTGATATCCACTTTCCGGAATATCCAACCGTCTTCAAGGACTGGCGAGGCCAGGCCGGGTTTTTAACCCTGCGGCACTTTCCGACCCCGGAGAAGATCGCATCAGCCGGAGCAGAGAAGATAGAGGCAATCTGGAAAAGATACATGAGACGCACAGCCGGACTCAAGCGAGCCCAACACTTGGTTGAGGCAGCCCAGTCCAGCATCGGCAGACAAACCGGTCTGGTGGCGGCAGAAGCCGGCCTGCAGAACCTGCTCACTGAATATGAGTTGTACCGTCAGCAATACGCAGACTTGGAGCAGCTCATGCTGGATCTCCTACAGCAGGTCCCTAACGGAGAGAAACTGCTGGCTATCAAAGGAGTAGGTCTGGTAACAGCGGCAACCTTTGTCGGGGAAGTAGGCGACATCAGCCGATTTCAGGACCCCCGTCAGATCCAGAAGCTAGCGGGATTAAACCTGGTAGAAAACAGCTCCGGTAAGCACCAAGGCAAGACCAGGATAAGTCACCGGGGCAGAAAACGCTTAAGGCACGGCCTGTTTATGGCCATGATAACCATACTGGCCAAGAATCAGGAATTTCGGATGTTGCACCAGAAGAACCTGACCCGAGAGAAGAACCCTCTAACCAAAATGCAATCGATAATCGCTCTGTGTGGCAAACTGATCCGGGTATTCTATGGACTGTTAAGAACCGGAACCGACTACAGTGCCGAGAAGATGCTGGGCGACATTGAACGGGGGATGAAAACAGCCGCGTAAACTGAGCAGATCATTTCGGTTCAGAGTTGCCTAAGCCGCAGTAGCTCACGAGAACCAAGCAACCAATATGAGAAGCCACAGAAAATGAAAAGCCGGGACAGTCAGGTTGAATCATTCCCTCAGGGCGTTGACCCAGCTTAGGAGCATTACTGACGTTCCACCTCTTGGATAGGCAGGACGAAGGAATTTAGGGCTTTAGACCCAGGAAGACATGGGAGGTTTGCTGCCAGGAGTTGATGTGGAATCCCAACGGCCGAAAATATGGTATCACCGCGGTCTGTTGGACCACGTCCATCAACACCTGAACTTGCAGAAGATGCAGTAACCAAGAGGGGTTAGCTTCATTAATTAATTTGAGATACTGTGAAAACAAGAGTAATTGCAAGAAAATGAAAGTTTATTAAGGGAGGTAAGCAGCTATTATATTATAATCGAAGCTGATCTGGGTAGGGCCTAGCACTGACTTTCAATCTTGATCCAACGCTTCGGGACGAACAAATGTATTAATACTAGTCTAATACGATGATTGAATTTGCCAGCCTTTTTTCACCCTTTAATGGCGTTGTATAATATCTTTGCTCAATTCCATAAATCAGCAGTTTAAGATCATTGTCTGTCCGGATTACAAAGGAGTTCTCGCGAAACTGCAGTTCGTGGCAATAATCCCGAACGTAGCTAATTAATTCCGTTTTCTCCTCTTCTACAAAAGTGCTCATTGTATCAACTGCCATTGCAATGCGATGGCGATTAGCTTTACCTACCCTTGCTGTACAAAAATCGTCATCTAATTGGATAAAGTCACTCTGTAGAAAAATATTAGTCTCTTCCTCTGTCGCCTCCCTATATAACGCATCAATGCCTTTAAAGATGCTAGTGATGGTGGGAAGTTTTTTAAAGTACAGAATGTCTATATTTTTTATATATATCGCATCAGCGTAATTATTAATGACGATTATTTTGCTTCCCTCATAGAACCTATATGCTTCACCAATATAAAGCATCTTTCTGCTTATCAACTGGCTCTTGGTAACTTTTTGGAAATAGTATTCATTTCCGTTTTGGTAGGAACAGATAAAATCTACTTTTTCTATATCGGCTGTGGGGAGTGAATCATATTCCGTAGAGTTGAACGTTTGTCCTAACAATAAAGGCAAAAAGTAAGGTTTGGCCGAAAAATCATCGATTCCGAACCAAGAATCCTCATCAAGGTTATGGTCAGGACTATACTGGGTGTGTGGCGTTAACCGATCGGGTAAATCAAACAAGGTGTTACCAGACATAATTTTTCTATACTTAGGACCTCTCCCTTGCTTTCTAATCTTAGCTAACAGATGATTCATGTTAACCTCCCGCCCACATCAATATACGTAAAGTCGTTAATCCTTTTCAATTTAGGAAAACTCAATCCTGCGGTACCCCTTATTTGCTTTTTGCTAATCAAGAACAGCTTAATATTGTTCTTTGTGGTGATGTAATAAAAATGGTAACCCCATATCAAAAACAGTGGATTGAAATACAGCGTTTGTGAGAAGTACGTAAACAAAAACAAAATCGAGAATATAAATACCAACGTCTCTCCATATGGAACACTAAGGGCCACAAAGAAATAGCCTAAATAACTGGGAAGAAATGCATTGTTAGCCGGCTCTATATCCCGTACGTCTCCTTCGATTTCATCGTCACTCAATAATTCCGTTAATAACAAACTTATTCCCGTCAGAACTATCGGAACACATATATAGGCAATATATGAAATCCATCTGGGGGTTCCAGACAATAAACAGAATTGAACCTGTGTTTTAATTAAGAAAACAACTATAATCAAAGATGTGGCATTTAAAGTTAAAAACAACTGATACAGAATTCTCAACATCGAGCTTACACCTTTCCATCTGCTGAACCGGCCTTCCGGACTGTCACCAAGTTGCCTAAAAATCGTTCAGTTGAGCGAATCCTATTTCCCCTTCACAAGGCATTGCATCTTCCCTGAAGACAGTATATTTAAGAACTACATTGGACGAATTGACGTAATTAAACGTATCATCATTAAATATGTACTGGATTTGATAATTGCACGTTGGACCGACAATCTCAATTTCTTGACCCGGATATATCACTTTATCATACTCAAGAATTAGCTCTTTATATACTTGGCCCTCAATTAACCGACGATCCCCTCTTTCAAAATCAGTAACCTTTTTGGTTTGTACTCTCTCAGGCCACAACAAATACAGTCTAAACTGTTTGAGCATTGGAGTACTATTTAACTTGGCTTTAACCACGAGTTCATATGTATGTTGCTCAGCATCGCTTAAATCTTTTAATTTGAGGTACTGTACGTTCAACTCCAAGTGCTCGAATTTCACATCCGGATAAATGCCAGCAATGTCCGTATCAAGGACTATCTCTGCAATCTGTCTTGCTATCTCAGGTATTCCGACTCTTGTGTTGGCTGCCAGTTTACTTGCCATAAATAGTGAATATCTACTTAACTCAACGTTGGTCATATTATGGACTACCGGTAATATGACTTTCTTACCCCCGTTTATCGTCTCTTTCGCAAACAAACCATCCAACTCACATTGCGGCCACTCTTTAGAAAAAAAGTCGGGGCTCAATACTACTACACCGTAACGCGACGAAGCCAAACCTTCATCGATTTTCCGCCTTAGACTGTCTCCTAACCTTAATGTCCATTTGTCATACCAGACTTCTAAGCCATGAACATCATGTAACTCTTTCGCGAGAGGCTCAACCACTAAGGGCTTATCCTCACTAGCATGGCTAATAAAAACATCCCACCTTTTAAGTTCAACGGGATTGCTCTCCACCTTGATCGCATTATCTGCCGATTTTAAATACTCAATACCTTCCATAGTGATGAATACCTTTCCGCTGGCGAGATCTAATGTGCCAATATAATTTCTTTCCTCCAGAATTGTGAGTAGATATACTAATTGCTCCGACTTTATATCGTATAAGGCACAAAAACCTTCCATCTCTAAATGATCTGATTTATAACTAATGGGATTCATTTGTCTGATATTTAATAACGTTCTCAGCACCCGTAATTGAATAAGGTCCTCATCTTGAACTGCTTGAGGATCTTTCACGGAAAGGCTGTTTATTCTTTCGCTATACTTGCCCGTACCATCTTCTGGATAATCATGGGCTTCCAGCCTAGCCTTTGCTTTGATCATTACTCGATTTCTTATATAATCACGTGCTTCCGAGCTATTTCGGTTTTGAAATAGACATGCAATCGCTGATCCGGTTATTTCAACCGTTTCAAGAAATAAATAATCATTTGCGTTTTGGTTCAAAGCGCCAACTGAATGGCTTAGCCCATCGAACCTGACATCATTTTTGAATTGAACAAAGCCACAATTTCTATATGTGAAATACGCATCCTCAACACTCACCTGCTCCACCTCGCGTTATCAATCGATTCTACTCCTCGTCTAATGATTACCCAGCGGTTTCCAAGACATCTCGCTCAACATTTGCTTAATTCCTCGGAATTCCTTGGTCCTAATGAATGCAGCCAAAAACAGTACATTAGTTAAGACTGTACATATCAATATTTTTATAAAGAATCCGGGCCATCCGTAAACGTTTATAATCGATAAGGCATACCTCGTTAAAAGAAAACTGATTACGATGACCACCAAATACGCACCATACTTAAAGAAGTATTTCCGTGGACTTTGGTTGAAGCCCAACTTATATACCATATAGGGATCGACCCAACCCATGGTCAATAATCGGGCGATTGATGTTGCTAAAAATACGCCAGGTAATCCAAACAATTTTGCAAACCATATGGACAACCCGATATTTATCAACGATGCAACTACTGGCGCAAAACGTCCTTGGACGAAAAATCCCATTGTGGTCCTATAAGTATATGGAGCAAACTGTACCCCATTAATATAGAAGTGTAAAACCATTGCCAACAATACATAACCAGATAAGAGGTAGTCCGTTCCTATCCATAATTCAATGAAATCATTACATAGTAGTATCAATCCAATACTAGCAAACCCAAACAACCATACTGATATCAGTTGCAACTGTTCAAAAACCGCCTGCTTTCGTTCTGTCGTTGCCATAGCGTTTAAGTTACCTATACTCGCGGTAAAGGCTGTCATTATCTGTCCCAGTATGGACGTAGCCGCGCCAATAACCAACAGGTAGTTTGAACAATAGCCCACGGCCGCGATGCCTATCATCGCAGATATAATGATGTTACTGGTGCCATTTAGGACAACCGAACCCATCTTGTACATAAAGAGTGCACGTACATTGGCAAATATGGTTTGTCGTTCTTGTCGACTTATCCTAGCACTTCTCTTTTCTTTAATATAGGGATACATTCTATTGGCTTTGTATAGTGCCCCCCATTGTCAAGACACATAGCTGATAAAAATAAGCTAATGTGTCCCTCCTTTGCTAAATTGCTAATTTCATCGGCATTTGCTGATAGTATTCAGCGGGGCATCTATATCCAAGCGACTTATGCGGCCGCTGCTCATTGTAGAACCGTATGTATTGATTAATTCCTCTGCGCAGAGATCTGGGATTGGTATACTCGTTCAAATAGATGTCTTCATACTTGATGGTCCTGAAAAATCTCTCAACGAAGATATTGTCCAGGGCTCTGCCCTTGCCATCCATCGATATTCTTATGGTCTCTGACCGAAGTAGTTCTACATAGTCCTTATTGGTAAATTGGCCGCCCTGATCACTGTTTATGATTTCTGGTTTCCGATTCTTAAATGCCCTTTTCAGGCAGTCTAGTACCCATTGACGGCTCAGATTATCGCTGAGTTCCCAATCTACTATATAGCGGCTGAAAAGATCGATAATTACGAATAAATACATGAATCCATGCCTCAGACGAATATAGGTGATGTCTATCGCCCAGACCTGATCCGGACGGTCAACGCTAAGACCCCTTAGCAGATAGGGGTGGATATATTTTGCATGCAGGCGCTTACTCAAATTTGGGCCAGGGCAGATCCCCTGAATCCCCATTATCTGCATCAGTCTTCGGACTCGCTTGCGATTTATGACCCGGCCCTTCTTCTGCATCTGAACGGTGATCCTGCGATAGCCGAAATAGGGATGGGCAGTATATATTTCGTCAATCATCCGCATGTCGTCAAGATCGCTTTGTGACCAGATAGCTGTCGGCGGCTGCCGGTACAAACTTGAACGATTTAAGCCCAGCAAGCGAGCCTGTCTGGCAATGTTTATGTGCTTATCATCAAGGTCAGCCATGCGGCGGCGTTCTTCGGTAGTGTTATTTGAGGCCAGATTTTTTTTTGAGCCAGTCGATCTCATAGGACATCTGCCCGATGATCTTCTGGTAACGAGTCTCTTTTTCTTCTAACTCCTTTTTCAGTTTTGTCGTTTCGTCCTTGCCACGTTCGAAGACCAGGGCAGCGTTTTTTATGAAGTCGCTCTTCCACTGGCTGAGCATTTGCGGGTTTAGCTGGTACTTCCCAGCTATCTGGTTCAAGGTCTCCTCTTCTTTCAGGAGTTCCATGACCACTTTGGCTTTAAATTCGGCTGTGTAACGATTTCTCTTTTCCATACCAATAGTTTAGCTTATTTCTTCCCGGCTAGTGTCTCACTACCTGGGAGCATTATGTTGTTCGCTATGATTGCATTGCTCCCGAATGTGCATATAATTTGAATGAATAAAAACAATATAAAATTGTGAGTGGTAAGCAATACAACTATCTGCCCGATCATTTGAACGAACAAAAAGAATAGATTATAGATGATTACTATATAATTCTTTTGGTCCGCAGTGATAATAGCCTTCTTGTGGGCAAAAAAAATAAGAGAAGACTGTATTGGTTAGGAATAACAAATAGATAACAGCCAGATTCTCCGGAATATTCGGTGCTTCCTTAACTATTAAATCCATGAACGGAATCACGCCTACTCCCGCCACACCGATAACCAGCCCAATTACTCTATAGGCAGAGCCGTACAAATCAATCAGCGCTTTTGTTTTTGTCTGGTCATTTTCAGCCAGGGGCTTGTACATACTAAAAACAATGGCGTTACCAATTCCCAATTCGGCGAAGGAAAGAATGATTAATATGTTTGTGAATAATCCGTTAACACCCAAATATTCAATGTTTAATGTATGTATAAAAACAGTCCTGGTGACGAAAGACATCAACAACGCAATCACTTGCGCTAGAGTTCCTGCAAGCATGTTTTTCATGACTTGCTCGGCTCGCGAAACTTTAGTCATTGCTAGCCTTTCTTAAGATTTCTTTTTGAACTAATTCTGTTAACATTGTGGATGATGTTCCTTTGGTGTAAGGGAAATATACCAATGCAACACCGAGTTTCGCAAACAACTTTTCGTAGCTTTCATATAAAGCTGAGTTTTTCCAATCATCACCATGAAAAAGCACATCAAACTTTAGACTGTTCCAGGCTATCTGTTTATTCATTGATTCTTGTGGAACAACTTCGTCAACGTATTTGATAGCTTTTACAATTTCGACTCTTTCAGCAAATGGTATAATCGGTTTCTTATGCTTGTACTCCCAGACCACTTCATCAGTGCTAACTCCAACAATCAAATATTCGCACTGTTCCTTTGCCCTGCGTAAAATATTTAAATGACCGATATGAAACATATCGAATACCCCGGTCGTGTAACCTATCTTGTATTTCTTCATTCATTAACCTCCTCTGCATTAGTATCAAAAATTATCCTAACCGGCATATGGGTTATTCTTTTTTCATAAGTTGGTGTCAGGCACCGGGTGATCTGTTCGCATATCCGGGTTTTGATCACCCGGGCCTGTCCGGCATCCAGGCCTTTGGCCAGGAGCGGGGCCAGCAGATGCACCCGTTGCGCTGTTATCTCTTCTGCTTTCTTCTCATCTCTCAATCAAGAATAATGATTACTTTATACTGTGTTTACCGCCATTGCATGCGAGCGGGGACAACTTAGCGGCTCCGCCAATTCTCCCATAGAAGTGGACTTGGAGTGCCCTGACAAACAATACTACAGGATTTGAATTCCTTTTAACCTCAATAAGTTGATAAGTTGGTGTCAGGCACCGAACGCTCACGCGATTACAAAGTTCCCTTCACGCACGAATAATTTGGCCGAACGCGACCTTCGAAGCTGTAAGACCAAAGAAAAGATCTCCGGTTGCTTCAGAACTTGGGCGGGCTTGGTTGCCTTCGCTAAATCCAAATCGGTCATTTCAACATGGAAAAAACAAGGCTTGGACTTGTTCGCCAGCATAAGTTCGCGCCTTTCAGATATTGGCCATCCTTACTCCCTACCCTCTGGACAGTAACCCGGCTTCTGCTACAGAATTATTCTTTGTTTAACTGCTTGGTGAGCCTGATTTTGTTTTAGCGCCAAGCCATCTAAAAGCCACCTTAACTCACGGTAACTTACGCTGACTACATCGTTCTTTTCCGTGGGCCAGTTGAATTTTCCCCGCTCCAGACGACGGTAATGGAGCCAGAATCCATTATGATCCCACTGTAATATCTTGAGCTTGTCGCGCTTGCGGTGGTCCCAGCTCAGTTTCTTACGCCAATAATAGAACTGATGGTCTTTTATCGACTGCTCCTTACACCAGGCAGCTATGCTTTGACGGCTGATTTGCTGTTCCGCCAGACGCTTCTCCCACAGGCTGCGCAGATCATCGCTACTCATTCCTGAACACCTCCTTGTTTTTGTGTTCAGGTTATTTTCTCATCCCTACCGCTTCCTTCATATGTGTATTGTTTTTGACGCTTACATATTTATTATTGTTTTTCAAAAAGGCCTTCAGTTCAGGATTAATTTTATTCACATATTCATCAATGAATTCTTGAATAAATGGCGCAACTAGATACTGGCTATCATGTCAGGCACAGGCACCACACAGGTGTACCACACAGGTGTAACTGCTTGGTGAGCCTGATTTTGTTTTAGCGCCAAGCCATCTAAAAGCCACCTTAACTCACGGTAACTTACGCTGACTACATCGTTCTTTTCCGTGGGCCAGTTGAATTTTCCCCGCTCCAGACGACGGTAATGGAGCCAGAATCCATTATGATCCCACTGTAATATCTTGAGCTTGTCGCGCTTGCGGTGGTCCCAGCTCAGTTTCTTACGCCAATAATAGAACTGATGGTCTTTTATCGACTGCTCCTTACACCAGGCAGCTATGCTTTGACGGCTGATTTGCTGTTCCGCCAGACGCTTCTCCCACAGGCTGCGCAGATCATCGCTACTCATTCCTGAACACCTCCTTGTTTTTGTGTTCAGGTTATTTTCTCATCCCTACCGCTTCCTTCATATGTGTATTGTTTATGTGTATTGTTTTTGACGCTTACCTACAAATGGAGTTGTCTTTTCATGGCTTTCCAATGTTTCTTTCCACTTTTCGAAGATCTTTGAAATTAAGAGCCTAAAATATAATCTTGCGCAAATCATCCATTGTAATCTTTGTAGGCTGGTTCATGCCCTCCATCACCCCAGACGATAAATCCACTTTTATCATTTGTAAATCATATATCTTTTCCTCAATCGTATTACGAGTCAAAAAATGATAAACAAAAACAGGCTTGTCCTGTCCTATACGATACACTCTATTAGCAGCTTGCTGCTCAACAGCAGCATTCCACCAAGGCTCATATATTAGCACATATTGACAGGAAACAAGATTTAGGCCAACCCCTCCTGCCTTAAGGCTGATAAGGAAAACTCCCTGATCAGACTGTTCAAATTCTTCAATAATCTTTTCTCTATTTCTGGTTTCGCCATCTATATAATAAGTTTTCCAACCCTTCCGAATACACCAATTTTCCATTCTCTTTAGCGTTCTAGGAAACTGACTAAATACAATGACCTTTCCTGATTCCTCTACTATTCGTTGCGTGTAATTTTGAAACAATTCAAATTTGCACGAAGTAACCGAAGGAGTGCCACTTCTTAATCCCACCGGTAAAAGCTGTGGATCAGAACAGGCTTCTCTTAAATATAGTAATGCTTGTAAAATTGCTGCATTATCTTTAAC
>CAZOMS010000009.1:0-28380 GCA_964580805.1 uncultured Syntrophomonas sp.
CAGAAGATACTGGTGATGTTGATCATACTGCCGATGTGGATGAATTTCCTGTTGCGCACCTATGCCTGGATCCCTATCCTGGGACGTAACGGCCTGGTAAATTCCCTGCTGGGTTCTCTGGGGGTGGCTCCGCTCAATCTGTTATTCAACGAGAACGCGGTTCTATTGGGTATGGTATATAATTTTCTGCCCTTCATGGTCCTGCCCATCTATACGGTATTGATGAAGATCGACCGGCAGCTGATCGAGGCGGCCGAGGACCTGGGCGCTGACAGACGGGTAATCTTCCGGCGCATAATACTGCCGCTTTCCATTCCCGGCCTGATTTCGGGCATCATGATGGTATTCATGCCGGCAGTCAGTACCTTTGTTATTTCGGACCTGCTGGGCGGTTCCCAGATAACCCTGATCGGCAACCTGATCAAGGACCAGTTCCAGACCGTATATGACTGGAATTTCGGTTCAGCCATATCGATCATTCTAATGGTCATCATCCTCCTTTCCATGAGCATTCTTAACCGTTATGACAAGCGCGAAGGGGGGACGAGCATGTGGTGAGCAAGCAAATGAAGCGTTTATATGTGTTCCTGGTGCTGCTGTTTCTCTATGCGCCTATCCTGGTCCTGATCGTCTTTTCTTTCAATGCTTCCAAGTCCACCGCCAATTGGGCTGGTTTCTCGCTGCAATGGTATGTGGAGTTGTTCCAGGACCGGCAGATCATGAAGGCCCTATATTATACCCTGACTGTGGCCTTGATCGCCTCGGCGGCGGCAACGGTGATCGGCACCTTTGCCGCCTATGGGATCACCAATATGCGGGCCTGGCCCAAACGGGCCGTGCTGACCCTGAACAACATCCCCATCTTGAATCCGGATATTGTCACCGGTATCGCCCTGCTGGCCATGTTCACCTTCATTAATATGCCCTTGGGATTTGTGACTATGCTGCTGGCCCACATAACCTTTGCCATCCCCTTTGTGATCCTGTCGGTTTTACCCAAGTTCAGGCAGCTGCCCCAGGACATGTTGGAGGCGGCCATGGATTTGGGGGCGACGCCCGGATACGCTTTCTTTAAGGTGATTCTGCCCGAGATCATGCCTGGTATAGTGACCGGATTTCTGATTGCCTTCACCCTGTCGGTGGATGATTTTGTAATAAGCTTCTTCACTACCGGCGGCGGGGTGACCAACCTCTCCATTGAGATTTACTCTATGGCCAGGCGCGGTATCAAACCCACCATCAACGCCCTGTCCACGCTGATGTTTGTATCAGTTCTGGCTATGATGTTGATAATCAATCTGCGTATGAATAAGGATTCCGCCCGTAAAGGGGAAGAGGACGCGACCTTCCTGCCAGCTCCGGGAGCGGGCAGCGGCTAGCCGATCCAAATGATCGGGTCGGGACCAGTGAATAAGTGTCTTAATGTGTCATGCTGTGCTGAGCGTCAGCGAAGCATCTTGCAACTGTATAAAGACCAATATACGGTGTTTTTGATGAGATCCTTCGTCGCCTTCGGCTCCTCTGGATGACAAACAGATATTTTTTCAGTGGTCTCGGACTGATCGATCGGCTTGATTGACGCACAAACTGGATTCATATTATGTTAAAATCAAGCAGCGAGAACCGGAACTAATTTATGAGAAGGGATGGGAGATGGATTGAAAAAGGCGATAGTGATGGCGTTGATCCTGGTTTTCTCACTGGGTACAATGGCTGGGTGCGGCAGTACCCCCACGGCTGAGCAACCCAAGGAGACCGGGAAGCTATATGTTTACAACTGGGGCGACTATATAGACCAAACCATAATAACCGATTTTGAGAAGGAATACGGGGTAGAGGTTGTTTACGACGAATATGCCACCAACGAGGATATGTATGTCAAGATCAAGCAGGGCGGAACCAAGTATGATATAGCCATACCGTCCGAGTATATGATCGAAAAGATGATCAAAGAAGATATGTTGGAACCCATCGACCTGGCCAAGATCAGCAATTTCAGCAAGATCAATGATCGTTTCAAGAACCTGGTCTCAGATCCGGGTAACAAATACTCGGTGCCATACATGTGGGGTACCATGGGGATAATATACAACACCAACATGATCGATGAGGAGATCAGCAGCTGGGATGCCCTTTGGGACAAAAAATATGCCAAACAGATCCTGATGATCGACAGCCAGCGCGAGTCTCTGGCGGTGGCCCTCAAGAAGAGCGGTTACTCCATGAACTCCACCGTCCCCGCGGAGCTGGAAGCGGCCAAACAGGCCCTGTTGCAGCAGAAACCCCTGGTGCTGGCTTATGCCGGCGACAACTACAAGGATATGATGATCGGCGGGGAAGCGGCCATGGCGGTAGCCTGGTCAGGTGATGCGGTGTTCATGACGGAAGAGAACGAGGATCTGACTTATGTAGTGCCGGAGGAAGGCAGCAACGTGTGGTTCGACAGCATGATCATTCCCAAGGGAGCCAGGAACGTGGAGTTGGCCCACAAATTTATTGATTTTATGACCCGGCCTGATATAGGCAAGCGTAACGTCGAATACATCGGCTATTCCACTCCCAACGTCGAGACCCTGGCTCTGCTCGATCCGGAAACGGCAGAGGATCCAGCCGCTTACCCCAGTGATGAAGTCCTGGCCAAATGCGAGGTGTTCGTAGATCCCGGCCCGGCCATCGAGACTTATAATCGTATCTGGACTGAGGTTAAATCGGCCAAATAATATAAGAAAACCAGGATTCGATCCGCCCTTGGGAAGCTTATTCCCGGGGCGGATTTTTTATATTCTGCTTGCATCGCTTTTCTGAGGCCAGCTATTTAAAAAGATTGGCAACAGCCGGTGTCCGAGACCACTGAAAAATTCATTTTGCCGATATTGAGGTCTTTATTAATATATCGGCTTCCACGATATCGCTTAACGTCCGCTAATATATTATGCATACCCTACAGCAATTCTTAACATTTTCAGTGCTCTTGAACCATCTCCTGACGCCGAGCCCGGTTGTGAAATTATACCTTCCCGGCTTTTAGCCGCTATAATAAATAAAGCCAGCATGTTGGCCGGGTTGGACATAGTTGGATATTTGGCAGCACATTGGTCTGTATGAGCGGTGAGCTTATGAGCTGCCAAGGGCCATAAATGAAAGCCCTGCCGACCGCAAATAAAAGATTTAAGCAATGGAGGATTAGCAGTGGGAATTGAACAGGTCCGCCAATATTTCGCTAGATTTGGCCGGGACGACGATATTATGGAATTTGATATCTCCAGCGCAACCGTTGAACTGGCTTCCCAGGCGTTGAACATCAAGCCGGCGCTGATAGCTAAAACCCTGTCATTCAGCGGCGAGGGCGAGGCCATGCTGGTGGTGACGGCGGGAGACGCCAAGGTGGACAACGGCAAATTCAAGTCGGTATTTGGATTTAAGGCCCGGATGCTGAAACCGGAAGAAGTGATGGAATATACCGGACACGCGGTGGGCGGGGTATGCCCATTCGGATTGAGAAGGGACTTGCCGGTTTATCTGGATGTGTCCCTGCAAAGATTCGAATTCGTCTACCCGGCCTGCGGGAGCGGCAACTCGGCTATAAAACTGAGCTTGCCGGAACTGGAAGCTTATTCCTCCAGCCGACAGTGGATCGATGTCTGCAAGAACTGGCAGGAGCAACAGCAGGCCTGCGGCTGAGTCATCTCTCGCTGCGCCAGGACTGCAGCCAGGACTTGGCCGGTATAGAGCTGGGGGGCGATTGAATAGAATAGTATACGCTCTATTTGCAGGAGGGGAATTCCCGTTCTCGAGAGGAAGCAAGTTGGCCAGATGCGGAGGTTGGTAAGATCATGACCATGCTGCCGGGGGATTTCATAAGTCAACTGACCTCCAATCCTATTCTATCGATAACCGTGGCGCTCACCCTGGGCGTACTCCTGGTCAACGGCTGGACCGATGCCCCCAACGCTATCGCGACTTGTGTGGCTTCCCGCGCCCTGCCGGTAAGGCAGGCTGTCCTGATGGCGGCCAGCTTTGATTTTTTAGGGGTATTCGTGATGACCCTGATCAACTCCAGGGTTGCCCAGACCATCTACAAGATGGTCGATTTCCAAGGGGATCTGAATGCTTCGCTAGCCGCTTTGTGCGCGGCTATGGTGGCCATTATTACCTGGGCTACCTTGGCGGCCAGATTGGGGATCCCGACCAGTGAGGGACATGCTCTTATCGCCGGACTTTCCGGTGCTGCTATCGCCCTCCAAAACGGTTTGTCGGGCATCAATGGGGATGAATGGATCAAGGTTGTCTATGGGCTGTTCTTGTCCGTCCTGGTGGGCTTTACTGCCGGCTTTGGGTTGGCCAAAACAGCCCAAAATCTATTCAGAAGCGTCGACCGCCGACAGGCAGGCCCTTTTTTCATCAAATCCCAGATACTGGCTTCGGCAGGAATGGCATTCATGCACGGGGCCCAGGACGGTCAGAAGCTGATGGCCGTGGTTATATTGGGGATCATGCTGGTCAACCGGGTGGACCCAAGTGTAGAATTCCAGATCCCCATCTGGCTGATGTTGCTGTGCGGCCTGGTCATGGCTGCCGGCACCGCCATGGGCGGGCGCCGAATTATCAAGACGGTGGGTATGGATATGGTTAGACTGGAACCCTACCAGGGATTTGCGGCCGATGCCGGGGCTGCTTCCAGTTTACTGCTATCATCAATGCTGGGCTGGCCGGTCAGCACCACCCATACCAAAACCACCGCGATCATGGGGGTGGGTGTGGCCCGGCGGTTCTCCGAGGTGAAATGGAAGGTGGTTCGGGGCATGGCGGCCGCCTGGCTTTTGACGTTTCCGGGCTGTGGCCTGTTAGGTTACCTTATGACCTTCCTGTTCATAAGGTTGTTTGCGTAGATTGGTTACTTAAAGGACTTTTTGGTTGGAAGACTGTATGCAAAAGGGGGCTTATTAGAGTGCTGTTTAGATTTAAGGGCAACAATCCTTTCGATTATGTCCGCTCGTTCGCCCGCCTTTCGGACTATTCGGTGCAGGCGGCTGAATATCTGGACCAATGCCTCCAGGACTTGGCCCTTAAAAAAATGCCGCACATGCTGGGGCAGATGCATGAGATCGAGCATAATGCCGACGTTGCCAAGGATTTCATGGTTAAAAAACTAGTGCGTGAATTCCTGCCTCCTTTCGACAAGGACGATATAATGTTCCTGGCTCATCAGATCGACGCGGTGACCGACGCCATCGAAGACGTATTGATTTTCATTGACGTCCATCACATCGCGAAGATTCCCCCTGCAGCCCAACAGTTCGGCGGACTGGTCGTGAAATGCTGCCAAGCCATGAATATGGCCCTCCAAGAGATGAAAGACTACAAGAACTCCAAGCAGTTGTATGATCATCTGGCCGCTGTAAATCGCATGAAGAAGGAGGGCAAGAAGCTGCACGGAGCTTCAGTCAAAAAGATTCATACGGAACGCCGGGACCCGGTTGAGGTGATCAATTATACGAGACTGTTTGACCGCCTGGAGAAGTGCACCTACAACTGCAAGGAGGTAACCAATACCGTGGAAAGAATGGCGATCCGTTATTCCTGATCGGGATGAAAGCAATAGAATCCGCAGGCCGACATTCCTGAGCCTTTGGCTGTAGCAACTGGCAGCAGCATTTTTGATCTCTTTGAAGAATATATAAGAGTATGCAGCCTGGCGTAAGTCCCGCTTCAGAAGTACAGGATGATGCTGCCATACGCCTGGCCAGGGCGGTGGCTGGCGACGGCTTGATATTATCCGCACTCAAAGAGGGAAAGGTGGGGCTGTCGGCGCAGATGGATGGTTTTTACTTTTGAGAGCACTATGAGAGAAGGATATCGGAAATAATCATGCAAAATCTATACAAAGAAGCGGCGGACCTGCTGCGCAATAATCAGAGTTTTGTTATGGCTACCATTTTTGACAAGACGGGTTCGGTTCCCCGTACTGCCGGGGCCAAAATGATCGTATTAGAATGCGGTACGATTTCAGGCACCATAGGTGGAGGACGCCTGGAAGCCGATGCCATGCTGCTGACTAAGGACGCATTCTATTCCCGGCAGACGCTGATACAGTCGTTTGATCTTGCCAGTAACGATATCGAGTCGATGGACATGATCTGCGGCGGCAAGGGAGAAATACTGTTGGAATACATTGATGCCGACGATGAGAACAACCTCCTGGTCTATGAGTCGGCGGCACGTCTAATGGAAAAAAGGGAAAAAGCGTGGGTTGTCACGATTTTGACCAACATTCCCCGTACTGCTGGTGTTTCCAGACGACAATGCCTGATCAAAAATGATAAGACCTGTATCGGCCAGGTTGATTGCGATCCCTGCATTTTAGACAAGCTGATAAGCAGACCGGCCCAAATATCGATCCACGCCGAGGTTATCGATAATTGTCGCTTTGTGGTTGAACCGTTGCGCCAGGCGGGGTCCCTCTATATTTTTGGAGCCGGCCATGTATCTCAGAGCATAGCCTCATTGAGTGCAAATGTAGATTTTAGGACGGTTGTCATCGATGACCGGATCGAATACGCAAATCGGGAGCGGTTTCCGGAACCAGTGGAGATTATGGCGATCAAGTCATTTGAGCAACTGCCTGATCTGGCAATCGACCAAAACAGCTATTTGGTCGTCGTGACCAGAGGACATCTCTTCGACAGAATGGTGTTGCAGCAGTTACTCAGGAGTGGCGCCGGTTATATTGGCATGATCGGCAGCCGCCGCAAGAGAGATCAGATTTTTGAGCAAATAATGAACCACGGTTTTGTGAAAGAGGAACTGGAACGCGTCTACTCGCCGATCGGCACCAACATAGGGGCCGAAACTCCTCAAGAACTGGCAGTCAGTATAGTCGGAGAATTGATTATGGTAAGAGCAGAAAAACAGAATGCAGGGACAAGGCGATACTCCAGCGACTGCATTAAGGAGACTTGTTGGCGGGCAATTCCACAATGAAAGCAGACTGAATAGATTGTATAATTTAATCCCCAATCGGGTAAAGAGTAAATGATTCTATATCCGGGGGGATTATTTTAAATATGGGATTTGGAACAATAGGGAAAGATGTAGTACGTAAGGACGCCTTGGACAAGGTATCCGGACGGGCTATGTATAATGCGGATATTGATTTTCCAGGGTTATTGCATGGGGTGCTGGTTACCAGTACCTGCGCCCATGGAACAATATTAAATGTTGACTATATTGAGGCCAGCAAAATGCCGGGGGTAAAGGCGGTAGTTACTGGCGACTCAGACCCCATTTTAACCGGTTCGGTGATAGAAGACCGGCCGCCCTTGGCCGTGGGTAAGGTGCGCTATTATGGAGAACCGGTAGCCATAGTGGTTGCATACAGTGAAGCCGAAGCCAGCGCAGCGGCAGCAAAAGTGAAAATTACATATGAAAACCTGCCCACAGTCGGCTCACCCAGTGAAGCCATGAAACCGGGGGCGCCGCTTTTACACGAAAACCTGATTCATTATACCAAGGAGATTCCAGAAGTTTACCCCCAAGATAAATCGAATATCGTAAATCATGTGAAGGTTCGCAAAGGCAGTATGAGCCAGGGTTGGAGCGAAAGCGAGGTAACCGTCGAGGGGTCCTATTCACTCCCTCAATCAGATCATATAGCCATGGAAACACGCAGTTCGCGAGCTGAAATACTCCCTGACGGACAGATAATAATTCATACCACTTCCCAAGGTCCTTTTGGCGTACGAAAAAGGATCAGTAAGCATTTCGGAGTAGAGTTGGGAAAAGTTATTGTGCATGTACCGCTGGTAGGTGGAGGTTACGGTGGGAAAGCCCCGGTACAGCTGGAATATCTGGCGGTAATGGCGTCCAAGGCGGTGGGGGGTAAGCCCGTTATTGTTACTAACACCAGGGAACAAGACATTTCCTCCTCCCCCTGCAAGATATCTCTCGAGGCTAAAGTCAAATTGGGCGCTAAAAAAGATGGGACTTTAACAGCCGGCGAATACACATTTATGTTAGGAACGGGTGCTTATGCTGACACGGGACCGCGTATGACCAGTTCGATGGCGCTGAATTGCACGGGTCCATATAAGGTTGATAACGTTTGGTGTGACGCCTATTGCGTTTATACCAACCACACCTATGCTACTTCATATCGAAGTTTTGGGCATAGCTCATTTACCTTTGCGATTGAACGCACAATGGATAAATTGGCCAATGCTTTATCAATGGATCCCTTTACATTACGGCGTAAAAATGCGATTTCAGCTGGTGATACCAGCCCCACCCAGATGATGTTGACAAACAGCAACCTGGGTAATATCACTGCTTGCATCGACAAGGTTAAAACCTTGATAAACTGGGATGAAGGTGTGCGCCTGGAACTGGGTAGCAACCGAATCAAGGCCAAAGGGGCAGCATGCCTATGGAAAACATCCAACTCACCAACTGATGCCATGGCGTCAGCGGTGGTTTTATTTAATTCCGACGGCAGTGTAAATCTCCAAGTGGGGGCGGTCGAAATAGGTCCGGCCACGAAGACAGCCCTGGCCCAAATATTAGCGGAACACTTGAAAATGGATTTCAATAAGGTTCATGTGGAAATGGAGGTCAACACTCGCACTAGCCCTCATCATTGGAAAACCGTGGCCAGCATGTCCACTTTTATAGTGGGGAGAGCCGTGGAGAAAGCTGCCAATGACGCTCTTGGACAAATAATAAGCCTTGCCGCTGAGGTGCTGCAATGTTCGCCGGAAGACCTTGCATTTGGGTTTGAACGGGTCTTTTTGAAAGACAATCCAGCCTTTTACGTGGAATATAAGTATATCGCCCATGGTTATAAACATCCTAACGGTCATACAGTAGGCAACCAGGTCATCGGCAGAGGCACGTATATAATGCCGCACCTGGCGCCTATGGACAAAGAAAGCGGCAAGGGCAAACCCGGTCCGTATGAGACTCCAGGGGCACAGGCCGTGGAGGTAGAACTTGATTTAGCTGATTACACCTATAAAATTCTAAAGGCTGCTACTGTTTTGGATGCCGGCAAGGTATTATACCCCAGCGTTGCCCGGGGCTTGGTAATGGGCGGAATGGGTATGGGTCTCGGCTTGGGCAGCCGTGAATCATTTGAATATGATGATCAGGAACAGCTTAAGAATACCAGCTTGCGAACCTATAAGGTTATGAGAATTGGTGAACAACCTGAATATTTGGTGGATTGGGTGGAAACACCCAATCAGGCTGGCCCATATGGTGAGCGGGGTCTGGGGGAACATGGGATAATAGGTATCCATGCGGCCCTGGTCAACGCCTTGAGCCGGGCGGCGGGAGTGGAAATTGATGAATTGCCGGCAGTACCGGAATTAATATGGCGCCTGAAGGAGAAGCAATGATTGCCCTTGATTTCGAATACTATCAACCAAGCACAGTTGCAGAAGCCGTGCAAATTTATCAGGAGCTTTACGAACAGAATAAAAAGCCTATGTATTACGGCGGTGGAACGGAAATCATAAGCATGGGCCGCATGAATAAGATATCCACCGGAGCGGTTATAGATATCAAGGCTATACCAGAATGTCAAGCCCTCGGTTTTCAAGGTGATTACCTGATAACAGGAGCTGGTGTAACACTAACCCAGATTCATGAAACCAATCATTTCCCACTCCTGTCCCAGGCTGGAGCCCGGGTTGCTGATCATACCATTCAAAACAAGATTACCCTGGGAGGAAATATATGCGGAACTATCAAATATCGAGAGGCAGTTTTGCCTTTACTGGTGGCGCAAAGTGAATTAGTTATTGCTGGCCCGGATGGAATCAAGAATTATCCCATTGATCAGACTTTTGGAGAACGACTGCATATTGATAAGGGAGCATTTCTGGTCCAAATTAGAACTGCACGCCAATATACGGCCGCCCCATATATTCATGTAAAGCGCACCAAACAGGACAAAATCAATTACCCATTATTAACGATCTGCGCCATAAACTCCGGGAACGGGCTAAGATTTGCGTTTAGCGGCTTGTGCGATTTTCCCTTTAGATCAGAAACCATGGAGAGAGAACTTAATAACCAGTCCAACACTGCGGAAAAACGGGCTGAAAACGCGGCTGCGGTAATTACTGCACCGGTATTGGATGACTTGGAGGGATCCTCTGATTACCGCAAATTTATTCTGCGTAATCTGCTCGCAAGTATAGTGAAAGATTTAGAGGGTTCATATGTATAAAGTGACGGGAGAAGGCCAAATTGAGCTGAATATCAACGGTGAAAAGAGAAAAACACTGGTTCGTCCGTCGGACACCTTGCTCTTTGCCCTGCGGGAAAGACTGGGATTAACTGGAGCCAAACCAGGCTGTGAAAATGGAGACTGTGGCGCCTGCACGGTATTAGTTGACGGTTGGCCGGTCAAATCTTGCCTGATGCTGGCGGTTGAGGCAGCTGGACATGAAATTACCACCATCGAAGGCCTTGATAATGCGCCGATCCAAAAAGCCTTCGTGGATAAGTTCGCCTTTCAATGCGGATATTGCACCCCCGGGTTTATTATGAACTCCCATGGGCTTATAAACATCCATCCTGATGCCAGCGATGATGTCATCCACGAATGGCTGCAATCCAATATTTGCCGGTGTACCAGCTATCAGGAAATAACCGAGGCCATCAAATCGGTCCTGGCAGAAAACACAGCCGGGGATGCTGCCCACCAAGGTTGATCTGACCTGCCGACACCTCACGAAGATTTATTTTACGGATTCAGATTGAATACAACAAAAACCGATAAAGTGTTGTATGATTAAAAGGCTGGCAGAATAATGCCGAACTAAATCTTTTTGAGGGAGTAATAGCTTTGAGTGGATTCTTCGGGGTGGTTTCCAAGGAAGACTGTGTTATGGATGTTTTTTTCGGGACAGATTACCATTCTCACCTGGGCACCAGCCGGGGCGGGATGGCGATTTGGACTGGCAGCGGTTTCAACAGTTCCATCCACAACATCGAGAACACCCAGTTCAGGACCAAGTTCCAGGCGGAGATGGCGTCTATGAAGGGCAATATAGGTATAGGCTGTATCAGTGATACCGAGCCGCAGCCCTTGACGGTTCGCTCCCACCTGGGTCAGTATGCCATCTGCACAGTCGGGCGGATCAACAACCTGGCGGAGTTGACCGACCAGGCTTTCAATATCCGCAATATGCACTTCCTGGAGACCAGCAAAGGGGACATCAATCCCACCGAACTGGTATCGGTTATCATTGACCAGGAGGAATCTTTCGAGGATGGGCTGCTCCGAGCCCAGGAGTTGATCGAGGGCTCTTGTTCGATCCTGCTGCTTACCCCGCGGGGGATCTATGCATCCAGGGACAAATATGGGCGGACCCCGATCGTGGTAGGGGAGAAAGAGGGTGCCTTATGTGTATCCTTCGAATCCTGTACCTTTACCAATCTGGGATATATTTTTAAATACGAATTGGGACCGGGGGAAGTCATTCTGCTTACCCCGGAGGGCATCCAGCCAGTATCACCACCCCGGGATGAGATGAAGATCTGTGCTTTTCTTTGGGTTTACTACGGGTACCCCTCTTCCACCTATGAAGGCCTGAACGTGGAATATATGCGCTATCGCAACGGGGCCCTAATGGCCCGCAATGACGATGTAGAGATAGATCTGGTGGCCGGCATTCCCGATTCGGGGGTGGGACATGCCATCGGCTACTCCAACGAGTCCAAGGTGCCCTACGCCCGCCCCTTCATCAAATACACACCTACCTGGGCCCGGAGCTTTATGCCCCAGGAACAGAATATCAGGAATCTGGTAGCCAAGATGAAACTCATGCCGGTGCCGGAACTGGTGACCGGGCAGCGATTATTGTTTTGTGATGACTCCATCGTCCGGGGCACCCAGCTGCGGGGAACGGTAGACCTGCTATACAAGTGCAATGCCCGCGAGGTCCACATCCGGTCGGCCTGCCCGCCCCTGGTATTCGGGTGCAAATACCTTAATTTCTCCACCTCCCGTTCGGAGATGGACCTGGTGGCCCGGCAGGCGATCATAGACCTGGAAGGCAAAGAACCGGATTCGTTTTCCGATTATTGTGATCCGGCCAATCCGAAATATGACTGCATGGTGGATTGTATCAAGAAGAAGCTGAACTTCTCCGGTCTCAAATACCAAAACCTGAACGATATGCTGGATGCCATCGGCATTGACAAGGACAAGATATGCACGTATTGCTGGAATGGCAAAGAATGATTCGCCTTGACCCGTCATAAGACAGAGGTTTAAGAGCGGCATATAAAGCAGGAACAACAGAAGTCCGCAGCCAAGGAATGGCTGCGGACTTCTGTCGGGCAGGGGGATATATTAGTATCCGGAAGGAAGTTGTTTCCCTTACCCCAATCGGGCAGACCAGATCTATTACAAGGGGGGAGCGATATGGAGCATCAGGCTGGCCAGTTTGCTTCGGGCCGAGCTGCCAGTATTTATAACGGACTGGGTTGCTCGATCCTGATCGGCAAGCTGGTCCAAACCATCGAATTCCGGGCTGCGGCGTTCAATTTGGTTTATCAGCTCCAGATCCTCCCAGATGTCCATGTTACTCAATTGTCCTCCCAGGTCCTTGACGCCGTCATCGATACTGTTGAAGAGATATTTGACGATGTTCTCGTGGGTCGGCCGGATACTGTCAAAGGGGTGAACATCGTTCATGACCACCCGGTTATAGCGTTTCAAAACCGAGTTGACCACGGTAAACAAATCACTGTAACTGACCGTATCGCATTTGTTGCCGGCGATCGCAACACGTATTTGCCAGCGATGCTTATGGATCGATATGGCGCCGTCCCGGTAATTGGGGTGGTGTTTAAACTCCAGAAAGCAATCAAGCTGCATGATCATCCTCCTCGATTGGCCGGAAAGTTACCGACGATGGAAAGACTCATCATTTATTGAAAAAACCGAACTTCTTCTTGGCCGGCTGGTCAGCGGCAACCTGCCCGTTCTTGGACTTGTCCAGCAGACTGGTACGAATATCCTGAATCAGGTCTTCACCCTTCAACATTTCCTCAATATCGGTGCTGCGGCCGTCTATAGTCATTTGCGGAGTATCATTTTCCACCAGAACCAGTTCTCTAAGAATGAGTTCTTTCAGTACCAGGGTGTCTTCAAGGCAGTTGAAGAAATAAGCCGCAATATTCTCGTGACTGGGTTCGATCAGATCGAAGGGGAACACCCGGTTGAGCAGGATACCATCGAAGCGGGCCAGGGTAGCTGTTATCGCTGCCGAAACGTGAATATAGACTACGTCGACATTGTCTTCCGGTACTTCCACCTGCAGCTGCAGTTTCCAGTGGTGACGATGTTTGGGCCGGTGCCAACCTTCGCCGGAATGGATATGGTACACGTTGATCTCGGTATCAAACTGCATGGTCTCAATTGCAGCTGCATCATTATGGTCCCCAGGTGATTCGGCCTGGGATTCATCAATCATAACGCTTTGGCTGTCGCCCGCCCTTTCCTCGTCAGGGGTTGCGGAAATATACCCGCTGGCGGCGGGATTCGAGGCTGGTTGCGGGGCGGCGACAGCGGGTTCCGTATCATCAGCCTCAGCTGCGGTCGCGGTTGGGAGCGGTTGTCCACAATCCAATGGATCAGCCTCTGTATCTATACCAGACATCGCAGTAGTCTCGCTGGGCTCAAGTTGCGAGGGAAAATCCCAATACGCGGTTAAATCGATTACGTTGTCAAGCTGGGGGGTCAGGGGTGCAAGTTTAAGATCGGCCGGGATGTCAGGTACGGGCCCACTAAAAGACTGGACTGCCATTTCGCCCCCCAACCGGGCAATTTCCTGGTCCAGGTCGGTTATGTGGTTTTGTTGAGGTGCGATGATACCATGGGTTCGTGCGAGTACCGAATTGATACGCTGTTCCGCACTGCTGCTGATCTCGTCGGCCACTTTTTGACTTTCATGCAAGGCGGCCGTCAAGAAATCGTGCCGCTCGGCGCGTAGGGCTATTTGCTCGGCCAGGAAGGCTGAGTGTTGCTCGACCGTTCTCACCCTGGCCAAAATAGCCTGCAGCTCGGCCGACATTTCATTTATCAAGGTTGGTTTACCGGGATGCTTGTTTAAGGCTGTTATGCTACCCATTTTTATTACCCCTTCAGTGTTATAGGTTGTCTAAACGATCAATTTTTGGCCGGTCATCTGATCATCACTTACCAGAGTAGGGGTGAAAGCCTCATCATCGCTGATGGTCATGATCTTCTCGACCGAAGTCTTGTATTGTTCGAGCTTATCCACGATGTCTTCTTTGAATGTTTGGGACTTCAATTGCAGCAATTCAAGTTCCCGTTGCTTCAGTCTTAACTTCTCTTCCGTCTCCTGCAGTATTACCTCCGCCCGAGCCCGCGCCGAGGCTTCGGTCTTCTGGGCGCTGATTTGGGCGGCGATCATAACTTCGGCAATTTGTCTCTCCTTGGTCATATAGTCATCGAGTTTTCTTTGCAGTTCCATCATTTTGGCTTCAGATTCCCTGAGCTTTTCGCGGGCTTGCATGATCTCTGTCTGCAGAGTCTCCTCCGCAATTATGTATTCTGGATCGACGGTGGTAGTTTCCATAGCGCTCTCCTTGGAATCGTTAATCAATAATTGCGTACCCATCGCATTTTCGCCCCTCTCCCTTAATAACCGGCTCCTAACCCCGATGTTCAATCGTGACCAACTCTGAAAAAGGGAAACAAAAAAACCTGCCAACGCACAAGTTGCGCTGCAGGTTCAATAAACCCTACATCTTCCCGGCAACCTGGCAGTCATAACCTTGCGGCCTTAGACCCATAGCTTTGCGTCCTCGCCTTTCGACGAGTTTGCCTTTTTCAAAAGTTAAGACTAGATTATATTACTGTCCAGAATATGTCAAGGGTTTTTCCGAAATATTCTGGAATTAAGGGAAATACCAGATAAATATCTGTATCCTGGTCGAAAAAGCAATATAATGGTAGTAATTGGACTTCAACCTCTATTTCCAACCAACAATCCAGCCGGTTGTTGGAGACGAATGGACAAACAGGGGAGTGAGTTATGAGCGAGATCATTACCATAGCTACCCAAAAAGGCGGAACCGGCAAGACTACCACAGCCGGGGTTCTCGGTGCGGCCTTGACCCGGAAAGGGCGCCGGGTCTTGATGGTGGACATGGATCCCCAAGCCAATCTGACCTTCACCATGCAGGCGGAGGGTCGACCCTGTAGTACCTATGAAGTGCTGACCGGGAAAATACCGGTGGCCGAAGCAATTTACACCACCAGGACGGATGCGGGTCAGAAAATCTCTGGGCATAAGGCGGGCCAGACCGAAATAACAGAACTGAAGATAATCCCTGCTTCCAACGCATTAAGCGGGATCGATCTGGAAATGACGGCGATAGGGAAGGAATACCGTCTGCAGGAGGCCCTGCGTACCATCCGCACCAATTTCGACTACATAATTATCGATACTCCCCCGAGTCTGGGTATTTTGACCATCAACGCCCTCACCGCCAGCGATAGTGTGGTCATAACCGCACAGGCAGACATATACAGCCTGCAGGGCATATGGCAGCTATACAGCACCATCCAGGCCGTTCAGCGCTATACCAATCCCGGGCTGGTTTTGAAAGGAGTGCTCCTGACCCGGCACAATCCGAGAAGCGTGCTGAGCCGCGACCTGACTGAAATGATAGAGGAAACTGCGCAACAGATGCAGACCTTCGTTTATAAAAACCCAATTCGTGAAGGAGTGGCTGTTAAAGAGGCTCAGGCCTCCCGTCAGGATTTGTTCAGTTACGCTCCGCGGTGCAAGGCGGCCCAGGATTATCTGGCTTTTACTGACCAATTGATGAAGGGGGGATCAGCACATGGCGCGTAAGAGTTTCAAAGACAATCCGGCGATGCGATTTATCAGCCACCCTGAAATTAATTTTGATAACGAAACCGGCCCCGCCGCCAGGCCATTGGAATCACCGCCAGCGGCCCAAGCAGTCAGTCCAGGACCCAGGGGGCATGACCATTCCCGCATAAATCTGGCCTTCAGCCCGGAGGATTTTCAATACCTTCAAGATATCGCCCGCCAGGACGGGTTGTCGATCACCGAATATCTCAATCGCCTTATATCCGCCGACCGCAAGACCAGGGTGGATGAACTGAAGCGGGCCTAGGCAGCGACCCCGTGCTTTTTGTAAAACCCGATCATATGCAGTATGATGGAGGCAAGAGGTGGTTATGATGAACAGACGATCCGCGAACATAGCTGTTTTGGTGCTGATACTGCTGGTGCTCTCCGGATGCCGCTACTCTGATCCCTATAGACTAAGTTACTACGATGATGACGCCAGGATAGCGCAGCAGGGCGACAGCTATACCTTCTCTGATCGATTGGGGAGGACCGTGGCCAATGAACTGGCTTTGTCATTTACTGATTTTACCGGCAAACAGACCATCTGGGTGATTCCAGCCGGTCAGGATTTGTCCATGGAGTTGAATTTGAACAATGAGATAACCGGGGGGAGGTTCAAGGTGTGCTTGATCGATCCCAATAGCCAGATATCCGTTATTTCAGAAGACAGCCAAAAGGGAATCATCAACCTGAACATTCCCAAGGGAGAAAATGTGCTGACTATTGTCGGCAGCAGGGCCAGCGGCACAGTCGCTATGACTCTGCGCTATGACTCCAGGGCAGCCATTATCCCGCATGAGCACCTGCTGCGATGAGCAGCGGCAGGGGAAAACCACGATTATGGCTGACGGCCAATTAGTAATTGCAGCGGAGGTGTGATCATGTTCAATAAAATCATGGTGGCTTACGATGAAGGCCCGGTGGCGGCCAAGGCCCTGGAGATGGCCATACAGCTGGCCAAATTATCATCCGGCGAGATATTCATTGCTTCTGCCTATCTTGATGACGATAATCCCTCCCGGTTCGATTTCCTGGCTAAAATCCAATCAGAAGCGGCTGCCAAGGTGGCTGACCAGGGCATTATCGCCCACAGGAGGATGGAATCCGGAGCCAGGTCGCTGGGCAAGGTAATTGTCAAGATAGCGGCAGATAACGGGGCCGATGTGGTGGTGATGGGGACCAACAACCGCGGGGCGGTGGGCCGGTTTATGTTCGGCAGTGTATCTGAATACCTGCTGCGCAACCTCAATTGCCCGGCTTTGGTGGTCAAATAGCCAAGCCCCTTTCTGCCTGGTGGAGTCACCCAGTGCGATGGGCGGCAAACTTCGCCGGGCACTAAGATAAATCAAAGGAAGTCCACAAAGCTGGCCAAGTAATGCCGGGACCAATAAGGTGTAAGTAAAATACCTTCATATTCGTATGTAATATTGATGTAGCCATACAATATGGGTTCGGTTGGTACATGGTCAGTGTTCCGGTTCGCATCCTTTATTCAATCCCTCCAGCCGACCTCTTAAGGTCGGCTTTGGTATTTTGGTGGGGGCGCCGCGTTTCTGGCTGCAGACAAGTAAGAAGGAGGTCGAATTGATGGGCAAAGGCGGAAGGCTGGCAATTACAGGATTGTGGGTGGTTATGATGATGGCATTGTTCCTGACGGGAGGCGCCAGCGCAGCGGACCAGCCGGCGGTGGAGCTGGAACAGGCGATCCAGTTGGTTCGCCAGAATTTTGAGATCCCGGCCGAATTTACGGATTTTACGTCCAGTCTCAACCAATATGAGGGCGGAAAAGCCTGGTACCTGGTCTGGAACCGTCCCGACAGATCCGGGGGCAGTTTCAGTGCTCAGGTGGATGCCGATACCGGGGAGGTGACCGCCATGAACAAATGGCAGCCCCAGACGGGCGGTTCCAGCCGCGTGCCGGTTGTTTCCTGGAACGACGCCCGGCAGACGGCGGCTCAGCTGCTGCAGCAGGTTATACCTGGCCGCATGGACTCTCTGGTCATGATAGAAGAGCAAGAGCCCAGCCCCTTTAGTTCTTCCGGTCCGGTTACATACACGATCAACTGGCGCCGGGTCGCCAACCAGATACCAGTGGACGGAATCGCGGCCTGGGTCAATATCGATGCCACCAACGGGGAGGTGCTGGGGTACAGCCTTAACTGGTCCCATCTGCCCTTGCCCGATCCCAAAGGGGTGGTAAGCGCTGAAGCGGCTCGGCTGGGCTTTACCAAAAATGACATCGTAAAGCTGGAATACCAGCTGCCGGAGCAGTGGAAACCGCTGGCCAGCGGATCAGAGGCCACCAAGCCCTTGCTGGTCTATATCATAGATCATCCTTCCAATGGAGCCATCGATGCCTTTGCCGGTCAACCCCTGGTCCCGCCCTGGGATGATCGGATAACCGGAGTAGGCGGCAAAGGTATGGGGGGTATGGCGGAAGACCAGGCCTTGAACGGGCCAATACCTCTGACCCCGCAGGAAGAGGAGGAAATCGAGAACCTGGCCGGGCTGCTCAGCCGGGAAAAAGCCGCCGATATAGTACTCCAGTGGGCGGCTATGGACAAGGACTTGGTCCTGCGTTCCGCCAGCCTGGAAAAGGATTGGCGCCATCCCGATATCCGGATATGGAGCCTCAATTGGTCATCGCCGACTGGAGCCGGGGACTCCAGTCAGTACCTGTATGGCCGCGTCAATGCCCGCAGCGGTGAACTGCTGAGTTTCACGATCGGATTGCCCAGGGGAGATCAGGCCGCTGCCGGCCTCAGTCAGGCTGAAGCCCGCCGCCTGGCCGAAGATTTCCTGCACCGGGTGCAGGATTCCCGTTTCCCCGAATTCCAGTTGGATCCGGATGCTACCGGTGGATTTATCGATACCAGACTGCCGGTGTCCGAGTGGCCTACCTGGAGCTTCAAATTTGACCGCATCCATGAGGGGATACCATTCCCGGGCAACGGTGCGGATATCACGGTCGATCGGATTCATAACCAGGTGACTTCCTATGTTCTGAACTGGGATTATCCCGCCCTGCCGACCCCTGATGGGGTCATGGGACTGGAAAAGGCCACCCAGGTTTATCTGCAGGAAGCGCCCCTTACTCTAACCTACGTCGCCTATTATTCGGCGGCCCGGCGGGATACGGAGATGCGGCTGGTGTACCTGCCCAAGGTGCCTGACGGTCAACCCGGATTCCGGATGCTGGACGCTGTGGATGGTACCCGACTGGACAATCAGGGCCGGCCAGTATTAACGGCTCACGCCGGCCAGGTATTCAATGATGTTTCCGGTAACTTTGCCGCCAAAGAGATCGAACTGCTGGGCAAAGCGGGCTTGATGACGGAGTACGGGGAACAGTTCCATCCCGGCGAGGCCATCAAACTGGCTGACCTGATGCGAGCCATGCTGGGAATCTACCAGGGCTCGGAAATGGTCCGGAATATGCCGGACACCGATGTTATCAAACAAGCCTTGGTCAGGGGATGGCTGAAGGAAGAAATTGCACCCGAATCCACCGTGCCAAGAGCATTGCTGGTCCAGGTCCTGATCCGTTCCCTGGGATTGGAATATCTGGCCGAAATCCCGGAGATCTACAGACTGCCTTATCGTGATGCGGCCTCTATTACCGAGGATACCAGGGGATATGCCGCCCTTTGCTGGGGATTGGGGATCATCCGGGCTGATGGGGTGAGATTTGAACCGCAGCAGGTGATTACCCGGGCCGAGGCCGCCGCTGCTCTGGTTAATTCCTTAAGGGTAAAGAAATGATCACTAACCGGTTCCTCATGGCTGCCGCATTCAATCACCGGCATGGATTATAAGCAATCGCGTTAACCTGAAGCAGGGTCTGGGGAGTAGTTCCCGGTCTCTGCTTTATTTCTTCATGAATTTCTGAAATCGTTCATACATTTGATGCTCCTGACTCAAACTAAATCTGACATTAATTTTGCAGGCAGAGGAGCGATCAACATTAGCTACCATAAACGAACCGAGCAGAACCTTCCCTACTGGTTGGATTCCACCTCCCGGCCCGAATTTCCGGGCCTGGCTGAGGATATCGAAGTCGATGTGGCTATCGTGGGGGGAGGCATGGTGGGCATTACCTGCGCCTATCTGTTGGGCCAGGAAAAACTGACCACCGCCCTAATCGAGGCCGACCACATCCTGCACGGCACCACCGGGCACACCACCGCCAAGATAACCTCCCAGCATTCCTTGATCTATGCTGTACTCAAAAAGAAGATGGGCGAGGAGAAGGCCCGCCAGTACGCCGAGGCCAATGAGAGCGCGATCCACACCATCCGCGACATCATCAGGGAGAACGACATCCAGTGCGATTTCATGGAAATGCCCGCCTATGTTTATACCCAATCGGACCGCTATGTCCAGGATATCGAAGACGAGGTCAGGGCGGCCTGCAACCTGGGAATAAAGGCCGACTTCACAGAGGAACTGCACCTGCCATTTCCGGTCAAGGCGGCAGTGCGTTTCCATGATCAGGCCCAGTTTCACCCCTTAAAATACCTGGACTTTCTCACCAAAAAGGCAACTGAGAGCGGCGCCCGCATATTTGAACAGACCCGGGCCATGAATATCGAGCGGGAAGGGGAGGATAGATACCTGATCATGACCCATTCCGGCCGCAGGGTCAGAGCCGGCCAGGTAATAATCGCCACCCATTTCCCGTTTTATGATGGAGGAGGGTTCTATTTCGCCCGCCTATATGTTACTCGCTCCTACGCATTGGGGGTGACCATGGAGGACCAGCTGCCCCGGGGCATGTACATCTCGGCGGAGGAGCCGGTACGCTCGCTGCGTACCCAGCCCTACAATGGCGGGGAACTGGTGCTGGTGGGCGGCGATAGCCATAAGACCGGCCAGGATGATGATACCAGCCGGCATTATCAAAACCTTATCAAGTGGGCGCGGGACACGTTCCGGGTGACCGATATTCCCTACCAGTGGTCCACCCAGGATTGCATGACCCTCGACCTGGTACCCTATGTAGGGCGTTTGACCAGGTCTGAGCCCGGTATCTATGTGGCCACCGGTTTCAACAAATGGGGCATGACCAACAGCACCGCATCCGCTATGATACTAAGAGACCTGATTGTTAAGGGTGATAATCCCTGGGCCGAGGTCTATAATCCTTCCCGCTTCACCGACCTGGGAGAACTGGTGGTCCAGAATGCCGACGTAGCCAAACAGTATATGACCGGCAAAATCAGTATGAGTCCACGTAAGACGGAGATAGACAGGGGTGACGCCAAGAAAATCAGCTGGCAGGGCGAAAAGACGGGCGCCTATCGGGATGACGACAACCAATTGCATTTGATGGATATAACCTGCACCCACATGGGCTGCGAATTGGGCTGGAACAATGCGGAACGGACCTGGGACTGTCCCTGCCATGGTTCCCGATTCACGCCGGAGGGCGCGATCGTGGAAGGCCCGGCTTTGAACTACCTGAATCCGGTAGAGGAGAGCCGCAACGACGTGGAGCCTAATGTGATCCAGTGAGCCTTCCGGCCGACGTCCGAACGATCCCGCAATTAAAAAAATAGACCGCCGACCACAGGTCCCGGGTGCATTTGACCCGGGATCTGTTGCGTTCTCTCCTCGGCATAGAGCACATTTATCACCAATCACCACCACAAGGAATAAGATGCAATATATTCCATTAGGAGGTGAGAAAATGGCCAGATATCCAAACTATACTCGGCACACTCATGAATTTGGGGGCAGCACCAAGGTCAAAGGAGCCCATGTGCATCGTTTTGCCGGCGTGACCGGTCCGGGGATCCTGGTAGGCGATGGCAAGCACAAACACCGTTATTACCCCGCCTATACCGATTTCTTCGCTGATCACACCCATAAGATTTGCGGGCTTACCGGGGTCAATATCGATGTGGGCAACGGTCGGCACATTCATTACGTTGTTGCTCGAACCACTGTGGACGACAACCACACCCATCTCTACAGATTAAATACGATGATCGACAATCCCAGCGGCCGCATCTAAAAGGCATGGTAATAGGGGTCCGGATGCAACAGCGATATCAAGGGTTTCCTTGCTCGATAGGCGGGGAAACCTTTTTCATGTGATCAAACGGCTATTCCGCAGTACTATCAGTTGCCAGCCAAGGGCAGGATCTGTTCGACCTGGAAATAGACCAAGCAAACATCGATTTTTTGTACATCCACATCACGTCGGCGCACCAGGGAGCGGGCCAGGTCGGTATTGCTTTCCTCGTCGATCATCTTCAGATATATACGAATGCCCTGCCAACCCGGGCCTTCCTGTTTAAACAGGTAGCAGGCATAGGGATTTTGCTGGAGATTAGCATGACTCAGGTGGTTGGACATCAACAAGGCGATGGAATCTTTCTCTATCAGGTGGGGTTTACTGTAGATGGCAGCGTCCACTTTGCCTTCGCTGCCGGCGGTGGCCAATATCGCAGTACCCCTGTTTTGAGAAAAATATTCCTTCAGATTCATCGCCATTCTCCTTTCGGGACTCTCGTTCGCCCTCCTGCCAGTGAATGATCCGGGTCGCATCTCAAGGGGTTACTCAGCCGTTCGAAATCGGGGCGCCTCAGTAGAATATCCATACGCTGGTCTCACACTAACACATTTACACGTCCGGAAAAAGACGGAAGCCATTATTTTGCTGGTGAGTATTACCGTTGTACTTATATATATATTATGAGACCAAAACAAAGCTCCTCCAGTTCTAACTGGAGGAGCTGGGTCGACTTAATTAAGGAAGGTGGCGGAGTTAAACTGAATCTAACAAAAACCTAAAAACCTCACTTTTCCTGTACAGGACCACCGTTCGAAGGGTTGGATCCGAACTTTTCTAAACCTGGTCTCTTGCGAAGGGTACTTGGATAAACTGAACCTTAACACACGTGGTTGGAAACTAAAAACCTGGGGATAACCATCCGAGCTAATTAATCTCTCCGCCACCTTGGTTCTATTATAATTGCCGCACCGGGCAAACGCAACCAAAAGATGCAGGCAAATATTGGAAGAGGAAATGCGGAGCCAGTTTATATTTAAGCCAGAAGCTGGTAGAATGGGATGGATGGAATCGATCCTCAGCCGGGGAGATATAATAATACCAGCACATTGCAGGAGATGGTCACGATAAAAAGCCGCCTGGTGAAGCAAATAATGCTGCTCATAGCCTTTGCCGCCTTTATGGCCTGGTTGGCAGCCAATGCCGGTCTTGTTTGGCAGGGCTTTAGAGTGTTTGCGTCATTCTTTAATGCTCTGGTGGTGGGGATTGCCATTGCGTTCATATTGAACCGGCCCTGCATGTTCATTGATGATCATCTGGGCCTAAAACAAAAGATGCCGGCCCTAAACCGGGGGCTGGCGGTTTTGCTCACTTACCTGCTGGTACTCCTGATATTGTCTGCCCTGACCATGTTTGTGGTTCCCCAGATAATCAACAGCATCCAGGATTTCATCCAGAGGATGAGTATCTATGCAGCCAACTCCCAGACATGGATTGACCGGGTCAGCGAGACCCTGCGGCTGCAGAAGTTAGACCTGTCCTCTTTTACCACCCAGCTGCTGGATTCGATCAAGGGATTTACCGAGAACTTATCCGGTATGGTTTCATCAATAATCGGGATCACTGCCGGTGTTATCGCGTTCCTGTTCAACCTCTTCATTGCCTTGATATTTTCCATCTACCTCTTGGCGGGCAAGGAGAGCATTCTCCACAACTGTGAACGGGTCTGCCGCAGTTATCTATCCTCTGAGCATTATCGCAAATTGCGCTATGTGTACCACGTGATCGTGGATGTATTCAATAAGTTCGTTTATGGACAATTGACCGACGCCGTCATATTGGGAGTGTTGTGTTTTGTCGGCATGATGATGCTGGGCTTCGACTATCCCCTCATGATCAGTACCTTGGTCGGGGTCACCGCCCTGGTTCCCATGATCGGCGCTTATATCGGCGGGGCCATAGCGGTATTGCTGCTGGCCTTGATCTCCCCGATCCAGGCCCTGTGGTTCATGCTCTTCCTGGTGGTGCTGCAGCAGTTGGAGGGCAACCTCATCTACCCGCGGGTAGTGGGAGGAAACCTGGGCCTGCCCGGCATCTGGGTGCTGCTGGCCACCATAGTGGGCAGCGGTCTGGCCGGTCCCCTGGGTATACTGCTGGGCGTACCCATCGCGACGGTGCTCTATACCCTCTTGAAAAACGACGTGCACCGGAGAGAACTGCTGGAAGAAGGTTAGGGAGAACAGAGAGATTAAAGAGACCTAAGGAGCTAAGTACATCATGATGGAACGCCTGATGGCAATCATAAAAAAAGCAGGCGGGATGATTCTGGCGGCCGACCTCGAGCATGCTGATGTCGAGGTGAAGTCGATGCGGGGAGACCTGCGAACCAATTACGATACCGCGGTGGAAGAGTTTCTCAGCCGGGAATTGGCCCTGGTGTTGCCGGAGGCCCAGTTCATCGGCGAGGAAAGCGGCCTGCAAAAACGGGAGGCCGAGAAATATTGTTTCATTGTCGATCCCATTGACGGGACCGCCAATTTTACCTGGGACTATCATCATAGTGCGGTTTCCATAGCTTTGGCCAGGGGAAAGGGGATCATGGCCGGGTTGGTTTACAATCCCTATTTGGATGAGCTGTTCCACGCCCAGGCCGGCGAGGGAGCCTATCTGAACGGCCGGCCCATTCAGGTCAGCCAGCGGTCTCTGCGGGATGGATTGGTCTGCTTTGGGACCTCACCCTATGACAAGACAAAAACCGCGGCCACTTTTTCCCTGGCCCGGCTCCTTTACGAAAAAGCCCTCGATGTGCGCCGCAGCGGGTCGGCCGCGTTGGATCTCTGTTATGTAGCCTGCGGGCGCTGCGATCTTTTTTACGAGATGAGTCTATATCCCTGGGATTATGCTGCCGCTGCGCTGATAGTGACTGAAGCTGGCGGACTGCTGTCGACCATGGAAGGCGAGGAGTTGCGCTTCAGCGATCGCACCACCCTGGTAGCGGGGGGGCCGCCCGCCTTCCGTGGCTTCTGGGAGTTATTTGGTTAAGCCTATTCGTCTTTGGGTTTGCCCAATAACCTTTTCATCATGCGCTTCAAAAGACTATTGCTAACCGCACCCTCTTTCGATGGTTTGTTTTTTTGCATCGTTACCGGGGGGGTCTTGGCCTCCTGAACCGGCAAGGGGACGACCTTGGACTTTTCCGGCGCCGGTTTGGGCGGCGGGGACGGGGGCGGAGGCACCACTGTCAACTTCGGAGATTGAGCGTCCGGGACCGCTTTCAACTGCCGCTGCTCATTGTCCTGGCTGCGCTGGCGGGACCTGGACCGGCTGCGTTTGCGCTGTTGCCCTTCTTTGGGTTTGGGTTGGGCAGTCACGTCCTTGGGAACGCTCTTGCGTCCATGGGCCTTGACCCACTTGTCGATGGATTCCCGATTTTCGGTGAAATACTGTTCTGGCGGTATCTCTGCCTCCTCGATGAGGCAGCCGATATGCTCCTCGATTTCATACAGGGACATGATGTCCTCGCTTGTGACCAGGGTCACTGACCGCCCGCCGTTACCGGCCCGGCCGGTGCGGCCGATCCTGTGTATATAGTTGTCTTGTTCGTTAGGCACGTCATAATTGATCACCAGGCTCAGGTCGTCGATATGAATCCCGCGCCCGGCCACGTCGGTGGCCACCAGCAGCGAAAACTTGCCTTCCTTGAATTGATTCAGGGTCTTAAGTCGTTTGACCTGGGGGATGTCGCCGTGCAGGGCCTGAGAGTCATAGCCATGGTTGGACAGGAAGCGCTGCACCCGGTCCACGGTTACCCGCATATTGCAGAAGATCATGCAGCTCTCGGGCCGCTCCAGCCACAGTATGCGGTGCAGGGTCTCGTTTTTTTCCCTTTCACTGACCCGATAATAAAACTGCTGGATGGTGTCCACGGTCATGGTGGGTGATTCTATTTCAATAGTATCCGGGTGCTTCATGTTTTCCCGGCAAATCTTCTGGATGTCGGGGGGGATGGTAGCTGAAAAAACCAGGGTAGTTCGGTTTTTGGGGACTGTTCTGATGATCCGGCGGACCTGGTCCATGAACCCCATGTCCAGCATTCGGTCCGCTTCATCCAAGACCAGAAAACGGATGTTCTTGGTTTTCAGGGAGCCGTGGCTGATATGGTCAAAAACCCGGCCCGGGGTTCCGGTAACTATGGTGACGCCCTTTTTTAGGGCCTCGTCTTCTGCATTAATGTTGTGCTGGCCGTATACCGCGGTACTTCTGTGGGGGAGATGTTTGGCCATCAGTTTCAGATCGTTGTCCACCTGCACCGCCAGTTCACGGGTCGGAGTAAGGATAAGCGCCAGCGGCCCGCGTGCTTCCGGATCAGTCATCTGCAGGATGGGGACACCGAAAACCGCGGTTTTGCCGGTTCCGGTCTTGGCCATTACAATAAGGTCTTCACCGTTGAGAATAGGCGGGATGGCCTGGGTTTGAACCTCGGTGGGGGCTTCGAATCCCATGTCCTGGAGCGCTTGCAGTATAGGAGGGGCGATCCCGAGCTCTTCAAAACTTTTTTGCATTCCAATCTTCTTTCCTTATGGTTGATGTTCAGCTATGGTGGTTTGAACCTGTTTCATATACTGATTATACCAATTATAACAGGGGATAGGCCCCTAAGTACAATTTTACTGGATCTAAATTGGGCCAACCGGGAAGTTGGACCGACCTGCCCGGCAATTAGACCAAAGGCTGTATTGGCAGGCGGGGGCAATGCCGCATAGGTTGGGCATCTCTGAAACCATATTGGTATTTGCCCAGCACACCAACTTCATGGGAGGGCTGGAAGGATTCATAGGCCAGGTGGGCCAGCTGAAGAAAAGGAATCCGGAGAAGAAGATCATTGCGGAGGCGGGAACGGCCGAAGAAGGCCTCCGGATCGTTAAAGCCGGGGCGAATGGGGTGCAATTTGACAAGGTGGACAATCAGCTGTTGGCGGAGGCGGTGAAGCAGATTCGCAGAATCGATGCCGCTGTGACCATTCTGGCATCAGGAGGCATAAATGCAGACAATGGGGGCCAGGTGGCCCGGACGGGGGTTGATGTGATCGTCACTTCGGCCATGTATCATGGCCGGCCGGCTGATTACCGGATATGGATCATACCGCTGTGACGGCGGTTAACCCGACAATCCAGCAGCAATAATAAAAAGCAGCCGGCGGAAATGAATCTACCCTCCAGGGGACAGACTTCGCAGGCTGCTTTTTGATGGATCCTTATTTGGAAGCGGGGGTCAAGTTCAGATGATAATCGTCCCCGGTTCGCTGCTGGTCGATCTCATAACCCAGGCTCTGAGCCAGGCGCGTAACGTTTTCCAGGGATACTTCACTGTCCAACAGGACCGAGATCGGTTCCCGGGGGTTTTTATCCATGACGCTCTTGGTTCTGACTACTGGGATGGGACAGGATAATCCTCTGGCATCCACTTCTAACATGGTGTACCTCCTTTATCAGGCATTTGACATCTAAAGATGTTTCCCCAGCATCTGGGCCAGGGCCTCAGGTATCTGTTTAACTACCGAACTGATACTGCTGGCGGGGGTTACAGCGGCCAGCTGCCCGGCTATCCGGTTGGCGCCGGCGCTGATGGCTGCCGCCCGGGCTGCAGTCATACCGCCCAACAGCAGGGCGGCGCACATCCCGGTGATGCTGTCGCCGGTGCCGCCGATACATTCCATGGCCGGTACGTCCGGACCGTCGATAACCTCCAGGATCCTCTTCTCATCGGCGATCAGGTCCCGGGGGCCTTTTACCAGCAAGATCCGTGCCGCACCCTTGAGACTATAGGCGGTCTCGATAAGTTCCGAATTACGATCGCTGTCCATCTCGAACAGGTGCCTGGCGATATAAGCGGGGTGCAATGCATCCGGATCGGCCAGAAAAGCCAGCTCGGAACAGTCCGGGGTAAAGACATCGAAACCGCTTGCCAACCCCGCCGCCTTGGCCGCATACATGGAAGCGGCATCGGCTATCAGGATCGGCCGGGGTTGAAGGGCGTCGATCTTCTCATACAACTGGCGCATCAGTTCCAGGTCAGGCATCCAATAATGAAGCGCCAAAACCTTAGGGTGCAGGGCTGCGATATTATCGATCAGGTATCTGTACAAGGTGCGGCTGCCATGGCCGGCGCCGGTATCACCGGCCAGCACCGCGCGGGGGGCATCCAATCCCAGGTATTCGGTGGTGGCCAGGGCGGCACTGATCATAGCAGCCGTGCCCTGGCTCCACGGGATATGGTGACCATCGACCACGATCGAGCCGCCCTGCATCTGAACCGGACCGGTTATCAAGGGGATTTCGGCCACCGGTACTATGCCGGCAATGATCAGCATTGGCTTTGCCTCGCTTCCCAGATTTCCCGGGCGCCCTCAGCGGCGCGGTCCAGCATCAATGAACATAG
>CAZOMS010000010.1:0-2597 GCA_964580805.1 uncultured Syntrophomonas sp.
TTATTTTGAGGAGATGAGAAAATGTATAAAAACCGCGGATTGATTTCCCTGCTGGTCAGTCTGGTAATGCTGATCATGATCGTCGTTGCCCCGGGAATGGCTGTGGCCCTGGACGGCCCTATTGTCAAGCTGCCGGGTTCCAATCTGACAACGCCCAGCCTGAATGTCCCCGATTTGACTATTTCGAAGGATATCCCCATCGTGCTGCCCAAAATCAAAGTTCCGGTTACGACACCCAGCGTCAATATTGAAGCTGTGCCGCTCTACCGCTGCTGGAACGGCAAGGTGCATTGGTATACAACCAACCTGGACGAGCGTAATAGCTGGCTGGCGGGCGGCTTCACGGACGAGGGGATCACCTGCTACATATCCCCGGTACCTCTCCCTGGTACGGTACCCCTTTATAAATGCATGCTCTACAACGACATCTACTATGCCACCAGCTCCGCCGAGCGGGACGCAGTCATTTCCAAATACGGATTCGACTATTTGGGCATCGAGGGCTACGCCATCGCCGCCAATAATACCTCCGACGGGGATGTCAACGTAAACCGCTGGTATCGTCCGGAACCAGATCATTCCGACGGCTGGGAATGGCTGTCGGGGGATACTTTCGTAGCCGCTTCCGACATGGAACGGCATCATTTCTACCAGGTCGATCCGGCCAGCATCTCCGGCTACAACTATGAAGGCGTGGTCTTCCGGGGCTGGTCATCGGCCGAAGTCCTCCAGAAGATCAAAGTCACCGACCCCAATGGGGGAGAATCGCTCAAAGCCGGAAACGTGAAGGAAATCACCTGGACCTCGGCCCGGGAGGGCGGGGAAGTGAGCCTCTGTTATGCTACTGACGGGGGAGAGTCCGACAACTGGATCACCATCAAGGAGGGTGAGCCTAACGACGGCAGCTATTCCTGGACCGTTCCCAACAAGAACGGCTCCAATATGGCGGTACAGGTCCGTTGGCAATACTACGACAATGAGACCGATTCCTGGGCCTTGGCCAGCGATGCCGGCGATGCCCGTTTCTCCATCGCCGGATCTACCATTCTGATGCCGGGTATCGAACCCAACCTGAAGATATTCAAGGTCTTCCCGGCGGCCCCCAGCGGTCTGACCGTGACCCCGTACCTCTTCAGCCGCCTGGACCTGACCTGGAAGGACAATGCCAGCAATGAAACCGGCTTCACCATCGAAAGAAAGCCGTCCGGGGGAGTCTATACCAAAATCGCCGCGGTGGGCGCCAACAAAACCAAATACTCCGATACCAGCGCTCAATACGGCGTCAAATATTATTACCGGGTAAAGGCCAACGGCACCTTTGACTCTGGTTATTCCAACGAAGCTCCGGGATTGCTGCAGAAGTTCGCCATCATGCCAGATATCAATTACCAAAAGCTGATCCCGGCCGCCCCAACCGGCCTGACGGCTCAAACGGTGCCGGGTGATTCCACAGCGGTCAAGCTCGTCTGGCAGGCCAGTTCTTCGGATATCGACGGCTATATTGTGGAGAGAAAAGCCGGTGCCGCGAATTGGGAGATGAGCTCTGCTGTCGGTGCTAATAAAACGAGTGTAACCGAAGACGGCCTCAACGCAGGGCAGTCATACAGTTACCGGGTAATTGCCTATAACATGTTCCTCAATTCCAAGCCTTCCAATACGATGGTGTTCAATCCCAGCGCCAGTTCCGGAGGCACCGTCAATCCGGGCGGCCTCGGCTTGGGCGGGATCGATCTGGAGTTTTTCCTCGGCAATAACATGTATAATCTCAACGGCACCACGGCGGCCATGGATGTGAGCCCCATCGTCATGGGCGGCCGGACCCTGTTGCCGATCCGCTTTGTCACCGACGCCATCGGGGCCGATATCCAGTGGTTCGAGGCGGAAAAGAAGGTCCAGATCAACCAGGGCGCCACCATTATGGAATTGTGGATCGGTCGGAACCAGGCTCGGATCAATGGCCAAAGCGTGTTCATCGATCCCGATAACGCCTCGGTAATGCCTTCGATCGTCAGCGGCCGCACCATGATGCCCCTGCGTTTTATCGCCGAGAACCTTGGCTGTACAGTTCAATGGATCCCCGAATTCAGCCAGATAAGGATCGGGTATCAGGGCAATAAGCTGGATCCCCAGCCCGAACCGCCCATGAAGCAGCTGCAGTAACCTGCCAATAACTTGGGGCCTGTCCCCAAGTTATTGGAGGTAAAGTATCAAACGGCGGAGGGCCCAATCCTTGAGATATTGGCGGGAAACGGACGAATCTAAAACCAATCCCAGCGGAGATACAGTGTGATCTGCTGATATATTCAATAACTGAGCAAGAAAATGGCCCTAAGCCCGGAAGCGGCTTGGGGCTTTTTTATCCGATCCGGAGGCGGTTCCTCCGTCGGCCCTTGGGGTAAATAAGAGAGCATTCCACTGATCGGCAGCGCTGCTATCTGGGTGCCCCCGGAAATCAAAGATAAATATTTAATTTATAAAGCGAGACAATATGGAGAATACTCTAGGTGGAATCAGCGCCGTATAACGCCGGCGAATGCCGATCTCCACAGGAGGTATCCATATTGTTTGAAATCGCTCTTCAAGAGAATTTTCAGGAC